>CAZORN010000186.1:0-5912 GCA_964581935.1 uncultured Victivallales bacterium | reverse complement strand
CCTCGACTTCTCTTCGATGTTGGTTATTTATTCAGTTTTTATTTAATATATCATTACTATTATATATGTCAACAATGTTTACAACCCCGGAAACGAACTCATTTCAAAAATATGGAAGTTGTTGAGAATTTGTTTTGAATTTTAGTATAAATGGTGCTCTATTGATATACATCAAAATTGAGAACAACATTTTACGACAACTCAACAGGGTTATGAACATGGTTACCGACAATATAACAGACCGTCATGTGAAAGAACTCCTGAAAAGGCATCCGGAACTTCAGGAAGCGGTCGAAAGCCTTCTCAAGGTATATTTTATACTGAAAATCTGTTTTTTCAATCAAAAAAATTTATTTGTTTGCGGAAATGGAGGGAGCGCGGCCGATTCCGAACACATCGTCGGCGAGTTGATGAAAGGCTTCAAAAATCCGAGAAAACCGCCTGAGGAAGTCAGGGAGCTTTTTCGCAGCCGACTGGGTTCCGACGAGCTTACGGATAAACTTCAGATGGGTCTTCCCTGCATATCGCTACTTTCCCATTTATCCCTGTCTTCCGCTTATGTCAATGATGTCGATCCGTTCATGGTTTACGCGCAGCAGCTGTTTGTCCTTGGAAAAGAAGGGGATGCCGTTCTCGGTCTGAGCACTTCCGGAAACGCACTGAATGTGATGAACACGTTTCAGGTCGCCCGCGCAAAGGGAATCACAACGATTCTCTTTACGGGACGGAATCATGGAAAATGTGAAAAATTTGCCGATCATATTGTGAGGTCTCCGGCCTCGGAAACCTATCTCGTTCAGGAATATCATCTTCCGCTGTATCATTGTCTGTGCGCGATGCTGGAGGAAAATTTCTATGGAAAGTAAGGAATTGGTCCCTTCCCATATTGCCATCATCATGGACGGCAACGGGAGGTGGGCGAAGAAAAAAGGACTGGACAGGGTGGAAGGACATCGCGCCGGAGCGATCGCCGTGAAAAATCTGGTGGAAAATCTGGAAGGAAAAGGAATCCGGTATCTGACCCTTTACGCGTTCAGCACGGAAAACTGGAAGAGATCCAGGGAGGAAGTGGACGCCCTGATGGAACTCCTGAGCGAGTTCATCGACGCCAACCTTCCTCTGATCGATGAAAAGAATATCCGTCTTCTGGTGACCGGAAGGATGCGCGGCCTTCCGGAAACGGTTCAGGTCAAATTAAATAACGCGATTCAGACGACTTCGGAAAATCAGGGGGCAACACTGATTTTCGCTCTGAATTACGGTGGCCGCGCCGAAATCGCCGACGCCGCCGCCCAAATTGCCCGGGATGCGATGAAGGGTGAAATCGATCCGGACGAAATAGATGAAGCTTTTTTCAGCCGCTATCTGTATCTTCCCGAGGTTCCGGACCCCGACCTTCTGATCCGCACCAGCGGGGAATTGAGGCTGAGCAACTTTTTATTATGGGAGTTGTCCTATTCGGAAATATACGTGACGGAGACCTTGTGGCCGGATTTCGATATTGCCGAACTGGATAAAGCCATTGAGGATTACCAACAAAGAAATAGAAGATTCGGAGGGCGATGAAATGTTTTTTTCAAGACTGGGTAGTACTGCTCTTTTGCTGGCTCTTTTGGGAGTTTCGGTTTTCGCGCCCAACATCTACAGGCAGAACACCTTCTATGTTCTTCTGGTGTTGTTGACATTTGTCCTCACAAAGGAAATCTGCGCCCTCCTGAAAGAGATCCGGATGCCGACGCTGGACACCTTCCTTCCGTATTTTCTGTCCGGCTGTTCCATGATCTGCGGATTGCAGATTTTCTATCCGACAGCCCTGATCATCATCGTGATTCTCTTCTTTTTCTTCATTTTCCTGTTTCTCGGATTCTGGGGAATGGTCCTTCATGCGCGGAATTCCGCGGAATCCATACGGAAGTTGTTCAACACGCTCACGGCGGGAATGTTCATCATGATCCCGGTGGTCATGATCATCATGATCTACACGCTCGGCGAAGGAATGAGGAAGACGGTCGGATACAATATTCTTTTCCTGTTTTTCATTCTTGTCACCAAGGTGGGTGACATCGGCGCCTATGTCGCAGGGACTCTTTCAAACAAGCTCATGAAGGGCGGAAACCACAAGATGATCCCGTCCATCAGCCCCGGAAAATCCTGGGAAGGGATGGTCGGCGGATGGGTTTTCACCATCCTTCTGTGCGCCTTCTTCTATTATTACAGCGGACTGGTTCCCACTCTCTGGGCCGCGGCGGTTCTGGGAACGCTCTTCTTCTTTGTCGGGATGGCGGGCGACCTGGCGGAATCCTCGATGAAACGGGCGGCGAACCTGAAGGATTCCGGACAGATCGTGCCCGGGATCGGGGGGGTTTTCGATCTTGTGGACAGTCTGTTGATGACTGCCCCGCTGTTCCTGCTGGTGATCGTCGTTCAGCAGTTTTTTGTTCGTTTCGGGCTTGCATTTTTCAATATGTGAGGCATATTTCTTTCCCTTTGCATTTTTCATTAACATGGAGTTGTCAACATGACTAAAGCGGATCTGAGAAAAAACATTCTTCGTCTCCTGGGTGAAAACGGTCGTCTTCAGGTTTCCGATATCGCCGCCCGCATCGACGTCACCGAAAAAGAAGTTGAAAAAGAGATCCGCGCTCTCGAAAAAAACAACGTGATCATTGGGTATCGAGCTATATTCGATGAATCCGAGCTGCCGGAAAACGCCGTCAAGGCCATCATTGAAGTGAAAGTCCGTCCGGAACGGGAAGGGGGATTCGACAAAATCGCCCGCCGCCTGAGCAAGTTCCCGCAGGTGTCTTCCCTGTACCTGATGTCGGGCCCCTACGACCTTCAGCTGGAGGTCAAGGGCGAGAGCCTGAACGACGTGGCCCACTTCGTTTCCAGTAAATTATCTACGATCGACGGGGTATTGTCCACCTCCACTCATTTTCTTTTGAAGAAGTACAAGGAATCCGGAAAGCTGATGCAGGAGGAGGAAGACCATGAACGTCTCAAAGTCTCGCCCTGAAAAAAGGAAAGTCGCGCCCCATATCGCGGAGCTGCCCAAGAGCGGAATCCGCGACTTTTTCGAGCTGGTCAGCACGATGGACGATGTGATTTCCCTCGGAATCGGCGAACCGGATTTCGTGACTCCCTGGAATGTGCGTGAAAGCGCGCTTTATTCCATCGAGCGCGGGCACACCCACTATACGTCGAATCTCGGCATCCTCCCCTTGCGCAAGGAGATCTGCCGTTATCTTTCCACGGACTACGGGCTGGAATTCGACCCCGTCCATGAGTGCATCATTACGGTCGGAGTGAGCGAAGCGCTGGACCTTGTGATCCGCGCGATCACAAGTCCCGGCGATGAAATCATCTACCATGAACCATGCTATGTCTCCTACAGTCCCGAAATCCGCATGGCGCACGGGGTTCCGGTTCCGGTCAAGACCTTCGAGAAGAACGATTTCTCCCTGGATCCGGCCGACCTCGAACGCGCGATCACAAAGAAGACGCGCGCGATCCTTCTGAACTTCCCCTGCAATCCGACCGGCGCCACGCTGTCGCTGGAACAGACCAGAAAAATCGCCGAAATCGCCATCCGCCACGACCTGCTGGTGATTGCCGACCATATCTATTCCGAACTCACTTACGGAGAACGGGTTCCTTCCATTGCCGCGCTGCCGGGAATGAAGGAGAGGACCATCTTCCTGCACGGATTTTCCAAAGCATTCGCCATGACGGGCTTCCGTATCGGATACGCCTGCGGTCCCGCGGAGGTCATCGACGCGATGATGAAAATTCATCAGTATTCGATGCTCTGCGCCGGGATCACCGCTCAGGAAGCCGCTCTCGAAGCGCTCCGGAACGGGCGTTCCGACATGCTTGCCATGAAGCAGGAATATTGCGACCGGCGCAATTTCATCGTCAAGAGCCTGAACCAGCACGGACTGAAGTGTCACAAGCCGGAAGGCGCGTTCTACGTGTTTCCGAACATCACGTCCACCGGATTGAGCTCGAAGGATTTCGCCACCCGGCTGCTGATGAGCCAGAAAGTCGCCGTGGTTCCCGGTCCCGCGTTCGGAGCTTGCGGCGAAGGCTTTGTCCGCTGTTCCTACGCCACCTCCATGGATGGGATCAAGGAAGCCATGGAAAAGATCGGCCTATTCATGAAAGAAATTTCGTAAACAGTTCCTTTTGAACCGGATTCATACCAAAAAAGGGGAAGAATATGAAAAAACTTCTCATGGGGCTTTGCCTTCTCTTTTTCGTTCTCTCGGAAACTCGGGCGGCGGACCGTTCCATCTGGAAATATACGATGTCGGAAGACCTGCTGACCGTGTCCGTCTCCATTCCGAAAGGACAGTACCTGTATCAGAAATCGACTTCGGCGGAACTCTTCCATAACGATAAAGCTCTGGCGCCTTCGGAAACGCCCCGGACCGTCTCCCACGAGGATTCCTTCTCCGGCAAAGCTGAAATTTATTCGGGCGGCGCCGTGCATTCATGGAAGTTCAAACTGAATAAAGACAGTTTCCCCCTGAAGCTTCTTCTCCGTTGGCGGGGTTGCGCGGAAGCCGCCGGAGGGCGTCCCGCAATGTGCTTCCTTCCCGGAAGCGATGAATTTGCTTTTGAAAAACCGGAGATCGTGAAGACGCCGAAATTGCTGATCCCCGAAGAGGAACCGGCCGTCGTCCCGGAAAAGAAAGAGGAAAAGGCCGAACCCGGAAACAATTCAAACGAATTCCCCGGATTTGAAATTGTCCGTGCGGAAGTCGGCTATCTGGACGCGCCTGAATTCATCGCATTCCTGAAAGGCGAAAAACGGGAACTGTTCCTGAGCTTTGCCGGACGGAATTTCCTGATGGTCCTGCTGCTGACTTTCCTCGGCGGCATCGCGCTGAACCTGACGCCCTGCGTCCTCCCGATGATTCCGATCAACCTGGCGATCATCGGAGCGAAAACGGGAACCCGTGCGGCCTGCATGTTCCGGGGGCTGATCTACGGCGCCGGAATCGCCTTCGCCTACGGCGCACTGGGCGTGGCGGTGGTCCTGACCGGCTCAAGTTTCGGCGTGATCGATTCCACCTGGTGGTTCAATGCGTTCATTGCGGTCCTCTTCATTCTGCTGGGGCTTTCCCTGTTCGACCTTTTCCTGCTGGATCTTTCCAGATTCGACTCGAAATTCAGGTCCCTTTCCGGGGCGCGCCTGGTCGGAATTTTCGCGATGGGCGCGGTCGCCGCAATCCTTGCCGGGGCGTGCGTGGCGCCGGTGGTGGTGGCGGCGCTTCTCCAGTCCAGCCGGATGTATAATTCCGGCGAGCATATCGGACTGATTCTGCCGTTTGTCCTCGGGCTCGGCATGGCGCTCCCCTGGCCGATCGCCGCGGCCGGATTTTCCGTGATGCCCAAACCCGGCGTCTGGATGAAATACGTCAAATACGGATTCGGAGTCATTATTCTCCTGATGGGCCTTTATTACGGGTATACCGCATTCCAGATCGGCACGGCTTCCGGGTCCCTTGAAAAAATGGCGCAGAATGAGACGGCCTTGAAAGACGCGTTGCGGGAATCCGCGAGGTCCGGAAAACTGGTCCTGATCGATTTTCGCGCGGAATGGTGCAAAAGCTGCAAGACGATGGAAGCCACGACGTTCAAGAATCCAAACGTTCAGGAAGAAATCAAGAACTTCCTCTTCGTCCCTTTCGACGCCACGGACATTTCCAATCCGAATATCTCTGCCATGTTGGAACGATTCGGAGTTGCGGGTCTTCCCGCCTATCTGGTCGTGCGTGGGAAATAATTCCCGGACAGGGATGCAGACCTCCTGTTTTCAGCTTTTTTGAAAAAGAAAAACCATGGAGCGTTGAGAGGAAAATTGGAGCCAGCTGGGGGATTTGAACCCTCGACCGACGGTTTACAAA
>CAZORN010000185.1:0-5925 GCA_964581935.1 uncultured Victivallales bacterium | reverse complement strand
GGGATTATTTATGCCGGAGTCATGGTGACGAAGGACGGCCCGAAGGTTCTGGAATTCAACGTCCGTTTCGGCGATCCCGAAACCGAGGCGATTCTGCCGCGTCTGGAGAGCAGTCTTTTCGACGTGCTCTACAAGACCGCGACCGGACGGGTTTCCGAAATCGACATGAAGTGGAGCGAACGTCCGTGCGTCTGTGTCGTGATGGCCTCGGAAGGCTATCCGGGCGAACTCAAGAAAGGGTTCGGGATCACGGGGATCGCAGATGCGGAAGCGGCAGGAGCGATTGTTTTCCATGCGGGGACGGCCGTCAAGGACGGACTGCTTGTGAATTCGGGCGGACGTGTCCTGGTGGTTTCCGCCAGCGGCGCGGATGTTGCCGCGGCGGCCGCGAAAGCCTACGAAGGAGTATCCCGGATTCGCTGGGAGGGCGCTCAGTTCCGGCGGGACATCGCGTATCGGGCGATCCGCAGGAAATAATCATGCACTTTTTTCAAGAAAAACCTTGCATGTTTGGAAAAATGAAGTAATTTATCCGTTAATATAAACGGACCAACAATAATAAAGGAGATTGAAAATGTTCAGAAAAATGATGGTTGCGGCTGTGGTTCTTGCTTCGGCAGTGATGTTCAGCGCCTGTTCTTCCATTGAAATCGGTTCCACCTTGAACAACGTGAAGCTTACCAGCACGGAAGCTCCCACCAGTGTCGCGCACATGAATGCGAGCGTCTGGGGTATCTACCTGTTCAACCTTCCGCTCTTCTCCGGAAGCACTGCCCAGCCCGGCAGATGCGCTGTCTTCTCCGACACCGTGCGCATGGACAAAGTTGTCTCCATGCTCACCAAGAAGGCTGCGACCGATTTCGAAGCGACCGCGGTTGTTGACATGACCTCCGACCGGACCAGCTTGTGGATCCCGATCTTCCTGGTGATCTGGTACAACAGCATTCAGGTCAGCGGCAACGCCATCCGCTGAGGATCGTCGTTCTTGAATTCGCGGGGAGCCCTCTTTCCTAAGGGAGGCTCCCTTTTATGTTTTATGGATGTTCTACTTGGAAGTGCACGAATTTCACCATGATCAGCAAAGAAATCAGACAATGCTATTCCTGTAAGCGGAAAAGCGATTTCGTGACCTATTTCGCGATTATCTTTTTCTTCATGATCGTGACCTTCGAGCTGTATCTGATTTTCTGGGTGCCCATCCAGCTCCAGAGGGAAGGCGTTCTCCAGAAACATGTGGCGAAGGAACAGATGCTGAACCTTACAGACAACCTTCGCCGACAGGTGCGCAAAGTCCCCGTGCAGACGCCTCTGAACAAAGGGGAGGTCGCCCTTGCCGGGGATGTTCTCGACGTCTACGCGAATTATTTGCGGAAAAATCAGGATATCATGGATCTTTCCGATATTCTGGAGGTCACTAAGATGTTGAGACTCTATTCTCAGGAAATATACCTGTGGAATAACCAGAAGTTTGCTTTCCGGGGGGATGAGATTTCCCTGACGAAAGCAATGGAACTGATTGAAAAGAATAATTCTCTCTGAAAAAATTCCAGCCGTGTTTGCGGCTGTTCCGGAGATAAACGAGGATTGCCCGATGCAGAACCTGATTAAAGACCGCCCCATCATTTTTTTTGACCTCGAAACGACCGGCGTCAACCTGCTGACAGACCGTATCGTGGAGATTTCCGTGGTCAGGATCCAGCCGGACGGTTCGCGCGAAGTCCGCACGCGTCGCCTCAATCCGGAAATGCACATTCCCGAAGAGGCCAGCGCCATCCATGGAATTTACGATAAAGATGTCGAAAACGAGCCCACCTTCCGCGCCGTTTCCAAGAATCTTTACATCTTCTTCGAGGATTGCGACCTGGGCGGATACAATATTTCCAAGTTCGACATCCCGATGCTGACCCGCGAATTTTCCCGTGTCGGACTCACTTTCTCCGTCTCGAACCGCCGCGTGATTGACGCCTACCAGATTTTCTGCCGCATGGAGCCCCGCAACCTTTCCGCCGCCTACCGCTTCTTCTGCGGCAAGCAGATGAAGGATGCGCACAGCGCCGAGGCCGACGTCCTTGCCACGGTCGAAGTTTTTGAAGGCGAGCTTGCCCGTTATTCGAAATGCCCGAAAGAACAGTTGCCCGAGGAAGTCGAAAAATTCCCGGAAACGCTGGACGAGATTCATCAGTTCTGTGCGCAGAACCAGATGGACGCCATCGACCCGGAAGGACGTTTCCGCTGGAAGAACGGAGAACCCATTGTGGCGTTCGGACGCAACGCCGGGACCTCTCTGCGCAAAGTTGCGGTTGAAAATCCGGATTTCCTCCGGTGGATCATGCGTTCCGAATTCAGTCCTGAAGTTAAAAATATTGCCTCCGACGCGCTTCGCGGAGTTTTTCCTGTGAAGGGGTAACCGATATTCATGAATGGCGACTATAAACATCTGTTGAGTCTTCTGGACGACGAAAACGACCAGACCGCCAGCATGGCCATGGCGGAGCTCCTTTCGCGGGACGAAAAGCAGCTTGAACCCGTTCTGCGCAAGCTCCAGGAGAGTTCCGATCCGCGTCTCCGCAAGAGGATCCACCAGCTCCAGTCGACGATCTTCCTCCGCCGCAGGCGGAAATCCTTCTCCTGCAATCTTTCCGAGAAGAAGCTCAATCTCCTCGAAGGCCTGATCCAGCTTCATCTGCTCTGGTTCGACAATGATTCCGCGGCGGCTCTCCGCAAACAGTGGAACAAGCTCATTGCCGAGGCGAGGAAATACCGTCCGGACACTCTTGAATCCATGTCTTATTTCATGCGGAAAATGAACTTCGCGTGCACGCATAAGGACGATCTGGATCCGGACCATCTCTGTCTGGGAACGGTTCTCGACGACGCGGCCGGAGCGGATTTCATGATGTGTTCGATCGTATGTCTGATCGCAACCCACTGGAATCTCCATCTCCGCATCACCCAGTCGGCTGAAACCGACTTCATTCTTCTGGACGACAACGGAAATATCCTGGTCCCTTCCAACGACTGGGATTATCTTCCCTGCGACCATAAGAACTACGCCTTTGAGTTCTGGACCGTGCCGATGATTCTGCGCTATGCCTCCGCATTGCTGTTCACTTGCGCGGTCAGCGCGGACAGTTTCCGGTATGTCTATACGATCGGTTCCTGCCTTTCGGGACCGTCCCGTCCGGAAGGCCCAGACTTCCTGCCGTTCCCGTACGGCCGTGACAAAAAATAATCACGGACAGACTTCCCTTTTTGCGGGAGGTTCGCGGAATTTTCCATCCCTGATTTGACAAAGCGCATCGGATGAATTAGAGTATCCTAAGGTGCCGTTCTGCACTTGCGGGCGGCTGTCAGTTTCTTTTTTCAACGGAAAAGACGGAGGATGATCATCATGAAGCATTGTTCCGATTCAAACGGGTCCAAACAGCATAAAGCCGAGGTTTTTTCACCCGCCGGAATGGTGGCCTACGCGGAGGGTTCGGTGGTAAGCCGGACTATTATGGAGAATCACGGCGGCACGGTCACTCTCTTCGCTTTCGCCTCCGGAGAAGGGTTGAGCGAACATGCCGCTCCCTTCGACGCTCTGGTGAATGTGCTTGACGGCGAGGTGAAAATCACCATCGGCGGACATCCGCATCATCTGAAGGGCGGCGAAAGCATCATCATGCCCGCCAACATTCCGCATGCATTGGCTTCCGTCACCGCATTCAAGATGATGCTGGTGATGCTCAAGGCCTGATTCCGCGATGGCTTTCCCATAGGGGATCAATGCTGATGCGCGTGGGCTTCCAGGAGCGCCTTGCGCATGGCTTCGAGCGGCGCTTCCCGTCCGGTCCAGATGGAGAACGATTTCGCGCCCTGATGAAGAAGCATTCCCAGGCCGTCGGCATGGGGAATTCCCTTTTCTTCCGCATATCGGAGAAGAGGCGTCCGTTTGTAGATGGTATCGAAGAAACAGATTTTCTGCGGAAGAAGTTCCGGCGGGATCGGAGCCGGATCGTCTGACTTCAGGCCGAGGCTGGTGCACTGGATCGCGGCTGTGGAACGGTTCAGGAACTCTTCGGCCGCGGCGAGATCGGCAATCGAAGCGGTGCGGATTTCAAGAGACGGAA
Organism: uncultured Victivallales bacterium; assembly: GCA_964581935.1. Lineage (GTDB taxonomy): Bacteria > Verrucomicrobiota > Lentisphaeria > Victivallales > UBA1829 > SIG94. The sequence continues at coordinate 1,813 of CAZORN010000185.1, read as the reverse complement.
AATGCGCGGCGATTTCCTCCGCCAGCGATTGCGCGGTGGAAAGGGTGCGGTTAAGGAGAAACAGCGTTTTGAGGCCTTTCCGGGCGAAATGGAACGCTACGGCGCGGGCGGCTCCACCACATCCCAGAAAGACCGCTGAATTGCCGTGGACATGGTAATGGAAGGCTTCCTTGAGCGCGTTTTCAAGACCGTAGCCGTCTGTAGAGGTCCCTTTGAGATGACCGTCGAGATTGGTGACGGTGTTGATGCTTCCGGCCGGGGCGGCTTCCGGGTCAATCTCGTCCAGAAACGGGATGACCGCGTTCTTGTGGGGGACGGTGATATTGAAGCCTGCGAGTCTTTTCCGGGCGTCGGCGACAAACGCTCCCACTTCCTCCGGTGGCACGTGAACCGCGATATATTCTCCGTCCAGTCCAAGCGCCTGAAACGCGGCGTTCTGCATGGCGGGGGAGAGCGAGTGTGCGATCGGCGAACCGATCACGGCATAAATTTTCTTTTTCATTGAATGAGAACTCCGTTTGCAAAAAAGTAGCACGGAAACTTTTTTTTGCAAACAGCGGCCGCGCTTTTTCGAAAAAGAAAGCCCCGGCGGATGAGGCCGGGGCCATGAAATCTTTTTGTCCGGGAAAACCGGTCAGAGCTTCGCGATCTGCTTTGCCATTTTATCGGCGAGAGCCGTGTCGGGGAGGACCAGATCGGGCAGACGGCTGAACGGGATCATCTCCACCGTGAAGGGGCCCTTGTAGCCGATCTTGTCGAGCTCGGAGAAGAGCGCCTTGAAATCGACCACGCCCTTGAAAAGGTCGTCGCCGAAATTGTGAAGGCCACCGGCGCAGTCGGTTTCCTCGAAATTCTTGAGGTGGACCGCCTTGATGTATTTGCCGAGGATTTCCGGGAAATCCTGAGCGCGTCCGGTCAGGGAGGCATTGCCGGCGTCGAAGTAGATTCCGACGTATTTCGAGTCGAACTGATCCAGGAAGAACTTCCATTCCATGGGAGAGATCAGGAAGCGGTTCCAGACGTTTTCCAGCGCGATGTTGACCTTGAGCTTTTCCGCGAGGGGAATGAGTTTGCGGATGGCGTCCGTGGCGTTTTTCCAGACTTTCTTATAGCTCATGACCGGACGGGAGGGATCCCATGCGACGCGGGTTGCGCCGGGGACCACCAGAATGGATTCCGCGCCGATCCAGGCCGCGATCTGGAGGTATTTCTTCACGAATGCGAGCGCGTTTGCCCGTTCGGTCTTGTCTTCCGCGGCGAGGGCGCACCCCCAGCCCGCGCCGGAAGCGAGGGTCCGGAGTCCGATGCCTTTGGAGGCGGCGTAGGCGGCGATCTTCTCGCATTCCTCTTTGGTGGTGTCGATCTTGATGACGTCGCCGACCGTGAGTTCCACGCCGTCGAGTTTCTTTTTCGCGGCCCAGTCGATGAATTCATACGGCGTCTTCTGTCCGTCGAACCCGCCGAATACCCAGTAGTTCAGTGCTTTATACATGGTGTCCGCTCCTCAGTATTTGATGGCGACTTTTTTGCCGGTGTCGACGGATTTCTGTTCCGCCATGACAATCTTGAACCCGTCGAGGACGTCTTCAAAGGTCTGGTATTTGTTGGGAGTGACGCCTTTTTTGACGCAGTCGACGAAGTAGGCGAGTTCCTTGTGCCAGCCGGTGGTGGCTTCCACTTTCGGGGATTCGACGCGGCCGTTGTTCCAGTAGATTTTGAAGCCTTCGGCCATCAGGCGGACGGTGGCTTTTTCGCAGATGATCTGGAAGGTCATTTCAAACGGGGTGGTCTTGGTGGCGGCCCAGCTGCCTTC
>CAZORN010000184.1:0-5958 GCA_964581935.1 uncultured Victivallales bacterium | reverse complement strand
TCCCTATTGTAGAGTAATGAATTCCGGGAGTGAAATTTGAACAATTGTGAGGGAACTTATATGTTTTCAGAGAAAAGAGCCGAATTTGCGCGCATCCCCCAGCCGCCGCAGGACAAATCGGGGTTTGTGGATGACCTCAGGAGGCCGATGTCCGATTGTTTCACTCCCGGGAAAGGGCTTCCGCCCGGCGCAACGGAAAACTGCATGTCGGGGGGCGTCGAAATCCGGATTTCCTTCCCTGCGGAACAACTCCCGGAAACCGCTTTTGAATCATTTCGCAAGTTGCTTTCCGCCAAGAATATACAGGAAAAGAACGGCGTGTATCCGCTGGAATTCTGGTTGGATAAAACCCTTTCCCGCGAAGAATACTCGGTGACTGCGGACGCGGCGAAAACCGTGGTCCGCGCGGCGGATTCGGACGGACTGCGGCGGGCGGTTTATTTTCTGGAGGACCGCATCCGCGAGGCGGAAGGACCCGCCGTCATGGAGGGAAGCTGGAAACGGCGTCCCTTCGTGAAACACCGCATCTCCCGCTGTTTCTTCGGACCGACCTACCGTCCGCCCTTCTTCATCGACGAGCTGACGAACGACATTGACTATTATCCGGACACCTATCTCGACAAGCTGGCGCACGAGGGGGTCAACGGACTCTGGCTTTCCATGTATTTCCGAGACCTGCCGTCTTCGATTTTCCCCGGACGCGGCAAGGACTCCGAAAAACGGTTCGCGAAACTCCGGCTCACCGTGGAGCGTTGCGCCCGGTTCGGCATCCGCATTTACATTTTCTTCAGTGAACCGAAGATGTTCGGGAATACCCATTATTCCGTGCCGGCCGCGGACGCCGCGGAACACAAAGAGGTTCTGGGCGGAAAAGAAGGCGAATTCCATTCCTTCTGCACCTCCTCTGAAACCGGAAAGAAATATCTGTCCGAATCGGTGGAAACCCTGTTCCGTGCCGTTCCGTCTCTGGGCGGGATGATCAACATCATGTTCGGGGAAGACAACGGCGCATGCGTCAACTGGATGATGTACGATCATGTCCCGGACGGTGCGTGTCCTGTCTGTTCCAGACGGAAACCTTCGGAAATCTTCGGCGAGGCCGCGCGGGTCATGAGCGAATCCATGCACCGGGCCAGTCCGGATGCCGAATACATCGGCTGGTTCTACGCTCCCACCCAGCGGGACGGTTCTCCGTTCATGCACCGTCTGGAAAAGATCGCGGACCATTGGCCGGAGGAATGCGGACTGATGTTCAATCTGGAGTCGGGCGGCGTGGAAGTCCAACTCGGGAAGGGCCGCAACGTGTTCGACTATTCCCTCGCTTACATCGGCCCTTCCGAACTCTTCCGCAGCGTGGCTTCCCGGACCCGTAAAATGGCCGCCAAGATCCAGGTCGGATGCTCCCACGAAAATGCTTCCGTGCCGTTCATTCCGGTTCCCGGCAACCTGTATGAAAAATACAAGGCGATGCGCGAACTGGGTGTCTATGCCGCGATGCAATGCTGGTATTTCGGTAATTATCCGGGCCTGATGAACAAGGCTGCGGGCGAGCTTTCCTTCGAGCCTTTCCCGAAGACGGAAGAGGAGTTCCTGACTCATCTGGCGTGTCCGGGCTGGCGTCAGGACGCCCCGGTCGTGGTCAAGGCATGGATGCTCTTCTCGCGCGCCTACCGGAAGTTCCCGGCGAACATCGCCTTCGAATGGTGGGGGCCCCTCCATCAGTCGATCGGATGGCCGCTTCATCTTTTCCCCGTGGATGAACCGATCTCCCCGAGCTGGATTCTCAAGCAATTTCCGGAAGTCAGCGGCGACCGCATCGGGGAATGCCTCGGATTCCAGCATACGCTCGAGGAGGCGCTGATCCTGTGTCACGGTATGTATGAAACATGGCAGGATGGATTCTGGCTGCTTCAGCCCCTTCATCCTCAGGACCCGGACCGTAAGGCGGACATCGATCTGGCCGAGGCGATCCTTCTCCAGATGCACAGCACTTACAATATTCTTCAGTTCTACTCCGCGCGGGAAAAAATGTTCCGGGACCATGTGGACCGTCTGGCTTTCCTCCGATCGATCGTGGAGAATGAAATATCCAACACGCTCCGCATGAAGGAATTATGCGAACGCGATGCGCGTCTCGGCTACCATTCCGAAGCGGAAGGGTATCTTTTCTTCCCGGCCAAACTCGAAGCAAGGGCGGAACTGCTCCGTCTTCTGCTGGACGAGGATTTTCCGCGATTCCGTCTGGACGATCCGTCCATCGACGAATACACCGGGAAAAAGCCGTCCGGGCTCAGCGCCGTCTCCACCCGCAAAGGGGAGTCCCTCCGTCCCAATCCGATTCCCGGGAAAAACGCTTCATGGACTTCCTGGCATGACGGAAAAACGCTGCATTTCGAAGCGGAGGGATTGTCCGACGAGGATTTCCGGCTGGAGATCGAACCGTGCCGTCTGTGGCAGGCGTTCCGGATCGATTTTATGAAAAACGGCAAGAACATCGTTTACGATTTCATCTTCCGCGTTCCGCCGGAGATCACATTCAAACGGGACGGAACCCGGGTCGCCGCCTCGATTCCGCTCGCGCTCTTTGACGGATACCGTCATGAAGGCTTTCCCATGCGGGTGAACGTTCAGGGCGAAAACTTCTCGTGGGCGGGCGGAAAACCGTGGAAATCCCGTCTTCTTCAGCGGGACTTCAATCCGAACAACACCGGCTGGCTGATCCTGCAGTAAGAAAGGTTCCGAACCATAAAATGAATACGGTCACACTGAAACCCGATCGGGATTTCACTCTTCAGAAGAAGCATCCGTGGATTTTTTCCGGCGCGGTTGCGAAAGTGGAAGGACATCCCGAAAACGGGGAAACGGTCCGCATCGTCAACTCAAAAGGAGCCTTCCTGGCTTTCGGGGCGTATTGTCCGAATTCGAGCATCGCGGTCAAGGTGTGGAGTTTCGACGGAAAAGAAACCGTGGACTCCGCCTTTTTTGAACGCCGGATCGAAACCGCCTTCCGGTTGCGGCAGGGCGTTTTTTCAGGGAATCTGCCGGAGGCCTTCCGGCTGATCAACGCCGAATCGGACGGTCTGCCCGGCCTGATCGCGGACAAGTTCGGCGAATTCATCGTCTGCCAGTTCACAGGGGCGGGAGCCGAATTTCACCGGAAGGAGATTGCGGAAATCCTCGGAAAATACGCGGGGAAGGGCATCTACGAACGTTCGGATGTCGAAAGCCGTCAGAAGGACGGCCTGGAGCTGCGCACCGGCGTTCTGAGCGGCGAAATGCCTCCGGACCGTCTGGAGTTCACGGAAAACGGAATCCGTTTCCAGTGCGACGTGAAGCAGGGACACAAGACCGGCTTCTACCTTGATCAGCGTTTCAACCGCAGGGAAGTCATGGACGCCGCGGCCGGAGCGGAAGCCGTGCTGAACTGTTTTTCCTATACAGGCGGCTTCGGGCTGGCCGCATTGCGCGGCGGCGCGAAGCATGTCACCAACGTGGACACCTCCGAGCCCGCTTTGCGGGAAGCGTGCGGCAACGCCGTCCTGAACGGTTTTCCCGGGGAGGCCTTCGAGACGGTTTGCGCCGATGTGTTCCAGTATCTGCGGCTCTGCCGGGATTCGCGGAAGATCTTCGACCTGATCGTCCTTGACCCGCCCAAATTCGCCGAGAGCTATACGCACAAGGAGAAGGCCGCGCGCGGCTACAAGGACATCAATCTGCTGGCCATGAAACTCCTTCGCCCCGGCGGAAAACTGTTTACATTCTCCTGTTCCGGAGCGATGGACGACCTGCTGTTCGGCAAGGTCGTGGAGTCAGCCGCGCTCGACGCGGGCGTCGACTTCCGGGTCGTGAAATGGCTTTCGCAAGGCCCCGACCATCCTGTCTCGGCAACCTTTCCTGAGGGCCGTTACCTCAAAGGTCTGTACGGCATCCGCTGCTGATTCCCGGCGGCGTTTCGTTTCTCAGCCGCCGGTGAAATCAGTCACTCCAATTTCATTTTTCCAGTTCGGACAGAATGTTCTCACAGGAAACGATTTTTTCACGCAGGTCGTTCAGGGAATAATAATAGTGGTTGCTGGCCTCGAAGCCGATCCTCGAATCCGTCCGGACAATCTCATGGAGTTCCGCGGCCAGTTCCATTTCCTCCCGTGCGCATTCCTTCATGACGGCGCGGTCGAACCCGTTGTTGCGGGCGCGGGTGAAACGGATCTGGAGATAGGTGCTGCGCAGATGGCAGTAGGACGCGCGGGCGATGACCCGGATTTCCTCGTAGGCGGCCCGTTCGTCTTCCTGAATCATCTTTCCGGCTTTATCCAGAATCGCCAGTCCGTCCTTCCAGCCCTCCGTGAGCTTGCGGAACTGTTCCTCCAGAATTTCTTCCGGATAAATGGAACGCCAGCCCTCGACATCGTCGTAGGGGAAGCCGATCATGGTGGCATGGTATCCGGTGCTTTTCAGATGGAGTAGGTTCATCGGACCGTAATTCATGGGGGCGACGTAAATGGTTCCCACATGAAACGGGAATTCACGGAAGGAATCGCTGAACTTTTTCCACGCTTCGCATATCTTTCCGGCGGCGACTCCGCGGAAAGCGGCTCCCGCGATTTTTTCGGGAGATGCGGTCAGAACGTCCAGGTTTCCGCCGGGGAATCCGCCCAGTGTCCAGCTCAGCATCAGACCATTTACACCCGCTTTGGTCAGATTGTCCAGATGTTCCTGAATCAGGTATGGAACGGGAATATACGGCACTCCGGAGAGTTCCCATGAGTTGTTGATCTGGACTTTGGCAACGACGCCGATTCCGAGTTTCTGAGCGTGTTTCCAGACCTCGACGGCTTCCCGGCTCGGGCCGATCTGGGAAATGGAATAATCGACTACGCTTCCCTTCACTCCGCCCGCATTCGTCTCCTTGCCCCACTCGCTGACCGTCGTCACATAGACACTCCGGGGAAGGCGGTCCAGCACGGCCTTCTTGAACTCGATATTGTCTACGTCAGCAGCCTCTTTGCGCCAGGCCCAGTCGTAGGCGAGGAGCTTCGCTTCCGGGTCGGAGGCATGCATTCCGCGCTCCATGGCCGAGATGACCTTTGCAATGATCTCTTCGCCCGGAACGTTCCGGCAGTAAGGGCAATCCTCCTTCTGGAAACGGAAATTGCAGTTGGTCGGATTTTCGGACATGGTGATGGTCAGCAGACCGCCCAGCCCCGGCGCATCGTGAAAGAGGCTCCTCACGGAGTCCTCAAGCCATCTCAGCGGCTCTTCCGTGCGTGTGACGCAGATAGTTTTCGTGAGGTTCGCGGGAACGTCGATTCCTCCCCAGTGCGGCTTCTTTTCATAGAAGGGCAGGGGCATGCAGCGCGGTTCGTTGAGATACAGATACACCTTGATCCCGTAACGGGCGCAGCGGTCCACGATCTTCTTCAGGTTTTCGCGCCGCTTCTCATGTCCTTCGGAATATTCCTCCGCGCCCGGAATCGGGTAGAGAAGATACATCAGCGCATGCATCCAGACCCCTTTGATGCCCATGGACGCATACTGTTCCAACAGGTTTTCCGGAACCGGGTCAAGAATGTCCGCATTGGCAAGGACATCTCCGCAGCTTGCCGCGTAGGAATGAATGAAATTGAACTCGAATTTATCCTTTCCGCCGGAGGAGGGACGGGCCGCGTATTTGTCTCCGAAAGCAAAGGGCATTTCCAGATAAGCCATGTCTTTTTCGGGAAAATGCTTCCGCAGGTTCTGCTTCAGCCGGACGGTGGCGGCGCGTTCCGCCGATGTCAGGGGTGAATAATGCAGAGGAACGCATTCCGGCTTCAATCTCCCGAGTTTCGCCCAGAAGAAGTCTTCTTCTTTGAGGGTATAAGCCATTTTCTCGGGCTTCCAGTCCAGAAGGATGAGAAGCTGTCCGTAATTGAGCAGCTGCCAGTTGTTGCGGATCAGCGTCAGATAGCCGTGAGAAAG
>CAZORN010000183.1:0-5974 GCA_964581935.1 uncultured Victivallales bacterium | reverse complement strand
CGAAAAAGACCAGTGCGGATTGCTCCGTTCCTTTTCCACGGTTCTTTCCATCTCATGCCGCCTTTCCGCTGAGTTCGTCGATGGCTTTGGAACACTGCGTCCGGGTCAGCTCTTCCAGCGAGTTCACCCGATACCGAGCCTTGATCTGTTCGGGCGTGACTCCGTTCGTCCGTGCGAGGTCCAGCAGGAACTTGATCTGCTTCGGACTTGCCGGACCGTCTGCGTTTTTCTGCCCGGCTGGGGGATAGCCTTGACTGCCGTTTTTCGGACCGTTCTGAGGGGCGTTCTCCCTTGGATTCATGGGCGTATTTCCATGCAATTCCGACTCCACGGAATTCCGCACGAGATCGAACGTTTCGTGAATCTTATCATGAAGCTGACTCGAATTCAGCCCGTCGGGCAGTTCCACCTCGATGGAAGCATGATACGACTGCGAAGAGTAATCGCTCTCCGCCGGAATTTTCTTCGAATACGATGCGTTCAACTTCAACATTTTCATTCTCCGTTTAAAATGGGAAAAGACAGCTCCCAATCCCGGGAACTGCCCTCTCTGTATTTTTTTGTATTCACTCTGCGAAAGAAACGGTTGCGCAGCAAACGTCTCTTTCGCGAACTGAGTGCAGAACAATCTGTTCTGCCGAGGGTTTGGGGCGAGAAGCCCCATATTCTCTTTCCCCCTTTTTCCTCAGAATCCGCTTACCATGCGGATGCGCTCGATCGCACGCCGGGCCTGAATGAAGTCGCGTTCCTTCTGCTTCTGGGCGAGCTGGACTTCCTTCACCTTGCGGCTCAGATTGCTGGACTCGTCGAGTGCGGCCTTGAGTTTGATTCGGAAGGATTCGATTGTGGCCGTGAGATCGTCCATCGGCTGAACGGTTTCTGTTTCTGGGTGGGCGGTCTGTTCGGAGACAGACCCGGACGGAGTGTTGTTTGCAACCATGGGATTTTCCTCTTTTGGGATGTTGGAGGGTGGGTTGTTGGATTTTACGGACGCTTCGGACGCTTCTCCGGCAGTTCTTGTGCGCGAGCAATGAAGCGGCATGGCGATATATTGACCGAGTCCGCCAGTAGCGATGATCGGAACATAGTCGGACGAGGAGGACTGAATCTGCCGATGTCCCTGATCCAGGAGCCGGACCAGGCATTCTTTTCGCAGGAACAGCTCCGCTTCCGTGAACTTGCCGGAGCAGACACCTTCCACGTCGATATTCTGATCCGGGTCCTCCTGCGAACGCAGGGAAAGAGTGTTGATTCCGGTCCCCTTCAGCCGAATAACGGCATAGGGTTTCTTTTCGGGGATCCGCTTCAGGAACGTCCGGATAGAGCCGACGGATTCCTCCCCGAACTCCAGAAGGTAGTCCAGCGATTTTCCGGAAGGGATGACTGCGCGCCAGTTCGGATAAGCACCGTCGATCGCTTTGCCAAACCAGGTCCAGTTTCCGATCCGGAGCTCGAAAACGCGGCTGTTCCCGTTTCCGGTCTGCCATGTCTTGATTTCTCCCGTCGAGCCTTGGATTTTCGCGCCCAGCAGCGCCAGCGGAAACGGCAGCGTCACGGGGTCAAGATGAAAGGCGCAGGACACATGGCATAACTCCTTTCCGTTAGCTGCGGTCATGCCGTCCGGACCGAGGTGAATGCCCTGCAGCGAACGTCTCGGCTCGTTAAGGTTCACGATCCGGGCACACTCCGACAGAGCCTTCATAAAGACATCCGGCAGGACACTCTGCTGCACAAGGTCGCTGTATTCGATCTTCGGCCAGTTCTCCAGTTCGCCGGGCGTGAAGGTGACCATTCTGCCGTTTCCGCGTCCGTTTTCAAACCCGTTCAAAACGCCCCCGGTATACTCCAGAGTAACCGTTCCTTTGCCGCCGCCCTTGATGAATTCCCGCCATTGCGCATACGGAGTCATCACACGGAACGTATCCGCATTCGCCTCCGGATTCACCGCGTCGAGTTCGCAAGTCAGCATCTCGCCCGAAGAACAGACGCTCCAGGCAACGCTTTTGTTCGTTGCCTCGATCAATACCGACTTGTATGCTTCTACGGGCGACATTCTCGAAACCATTTTTCCGAGTGCCGCGAGGGCATTCGACAGTTCTTCTTTTCTGAGTTCAACTTTCATGATTTCCTCCTGATAAAAGTTATTTTTTGAATTTTTTCCAGTTCCGCCACTGCCGGTACAGCCAAAACACCGCAAACAGAACAGCCGCATAGAAGAGATACCGGAGAGGTGCCGACAGCACGGAAAGCGAGTCGCTGAATGCCTGCGGATTTTTCTCCGCGACGGTGACCAGTCCGGTCTGAACGCCGTCCGCGACTTCATGCGCCGCAACGACGGTTCCCACCGCCACGCCTCCGGCCATAATGTTCTTTGCGGAGACCGCGTTGATTCCCTGGATCAGCTTCGGAATCTCCTGTTCGGCGATCCGTTTCCCTGCCTGTTCCGCAGCCTCTCCTGCAGCGGTCCTGACACCGTTTTCCGTTCCTCCCGTGATGAGGCGGCGGACAATGGATTGCTGGGCGCAGAGCCTCCAGCCGATCAAGCCGATCGCACATGCAAGGATGAGCAGAAGAATGAGCTTCATTTTGCGCCGTCCGATTCCCCGAGAAGTCCGGCATTGCGTTTGTGTAAGGCATCATAGACAGTTCGGACCCGTGTCCTCGCGGCCTCATAGCTCTGCCGACGGTAATTCTCTATGGCCGAGTTCAGCTGGACATCCAGCTCCAGAGGCATCCGGACTCGGGCCTGATACAGATCGTATCCCGCCCAGATTCCGCCTCCGGCCGCCAATACGGCGCCCACGGCGTCTCCCATGGGAAACGGACCGTCCGACACGGCGCAAACACCTCCGATTGCCGTTGAACTGCCCGCCCGTGCCAGAGAAGCGTTGAGGACTGACTGAATGCAAGCAATCGTCGAAGGCAGAAAGGCAGCTTCCACAGCAATGCCCCCGATGGAGAATCCGGAAGCAGCCGCTGTCTTCAAAGCCGCCCCTTCCACGCCTCCGATATCCCGGGAGAAACACTCCAGCGGGACAGGATCAATGGAAAGTTTTCCGGACAGTTCCCGGCGCAAGTCATTGTCCTGTGCGGAAAGACTGCGTAAGAAGGTTTCGGCCACCGATTCAAAGGCGCTGTTCCCCTGTACGCAGGGTTCGATGACCGGCTTCTGCAAAACAGAGTGCAGGAATACCGCCGTTTCGCTAGTCCCGTTCAGTTTGTCCTTGACCAGTGTCCCGCAGAGCCGGAATGTGGCTTCCCATCTTGTCAGGGAACCGACCACGCCGGGCACATTCTTTTTCGCCTGCTGGAAATACGGTTCTCCGGCTTCGGAAAGAGAAGTTTCGAAGGCCGACAATTGACGGGCCAACTCCGCCTCGTAGGCTCTCAGGCGTTCATGGGACGCATCCGGGGAAATCCGGACAAAAATGGGTTCTTCCCGCCCCTTCCGAGGCGGAGAGACGGACCTTTTCGCTTCACGGAGAAGCAGATAGGCTGCTGCCGCCAGCACGGCGACAGCAAAAAGCCCGGTCAGGAACAAAGTCCGGCCGGGCTTCCGAGTGAGAAGATGTTTCGAGTTCATTCAGGCTCCTTTCATGGTTAGGGAGTGCGTTATTGCCCTCCATCTTATTATGCCATGAAATGAGTCTGTTTTTAAGGAGAAAAATGCTTCTGATTTAATGGTTTCATTTCTGCATTCCGGATATCAAAGTATGATATGCTTTGTGCAAATGAACACCCCGCCATTCTATAGCCGAATGCTACTGTGTTCATCAGACGAGTTCAAGCTTGTTCAGATGTCTCTACAGCCCGATTCTCCGGCGAATCTCTCTGCGTCGCGATGTTTTTCGGCATTTTTTTCTCAATTTTCTCCAGTGTCTTTTTCAATTCGTCTACATCTTCCCGCAGTTTATTTACCGATGACGACATGGAAGAGACACTGCCAACAGAGAAAAAAGTAATAGTGAGTAAAAACATTCCGACCCCAGCTATGATATATCCGCCATATGGGACGAATTTATCTATAACCCACATAGCAACCACAGCAACGGGAGCCCATAAAAAAAGAGGGTGATCGCCCACAAAGCAAATAACCAAAATTACGACTACAATACAAACAATAATTCCTAGAGTGGTCATCGTTGAATCTCCTGTTTTGTTTTTATACTTGAAGTAGACACGCCTCAAACGTATCCGGAAAAATCACGGCTCGGTTCCTCACATGTGTTATTATGGCCCCATAATCTCTTCCTGTGTAAATGAGTTTTTTTTTGCTGACGCCACACGGAAAAAATCTTACACGGAAGGGGGGGAAGTGCACAAAAAAAGCACGTTTTGCTTCCGCTGCTACGATAGGCACTTGCAAGCCCGCAACCACAAACGAAAGCAAAAACGTGCAAAAGTGCAAGATGACTCTTTGCACAGTTACACGCCTGACTTCGGTTCCTTGTGGCTGCTGATGAAATTGCAAGTTTTATCGTTGCCGATCAACCGTTCAAGCTGTAGTACGCACCGCCTTTTCTCCGGCGGGCATGCTAAACTATATCGCGTCCCGTCTCCAAAAGCAAGAAAACTTCATGAGAAATATCTTTTTTATGAGCCTCTTTCCCAATATTGCAGGGCGTATGAGTCCTTCCTTTTTGTGCAGGCATTTGGGGTGACTCGGTCTATGTTCTGTGTCGGTACGGATACTTCGGACACGTCTCAAAAAACGCCTACATACGCGGCGCTAACAGACATGGAGGAAAAAGACATGAATATCTGGAATTTTCGTATTCCCCTTGTTAGAGGCACAATATATCCGGCTTATGGCATTTAAGGAATACGTCACTCCCCGTTCTTTCTTGCATTGGTTTCCAATTTTCTACTTTGAGTAGAAAATTGGTTGTATGTTTTTCGGAGGGCCGGATCACGGTTGATAAGAAAGTCTGCAATCAGACTACTTTCGGATATCTTTCCGGAAGTGATCTATCACGTCTCCTTTTTTTACGCTCAAAAAACTTGTTTTTTATCCCACCCCAAAAAATAAAAAAGTCGACAGACGTCAAAACTGTAACGCATAGACATTTCTGCCGAATCCGTTTCCGCAAGTAATAAACCGGTGGTTTTTCCATATCTGAAACGAGGTCTGTTTGAGGAGGACCGCCCGATGTAGAAAGTCACGGGAAAATGGAATTCTGAATTCCCCTTCTCCCAGGATGTCCGCCCTCACAATCGCAGAAACACGCTCATCCCCCTGCGCCTGTATCCGGAAAGCCCGTTTCCCGCAAGAGACCAGTTCAAGTTGCCGGCAATTCACCTCACCCCGGACTGAAACGAGGAAATGGCGTAGGGTTTTGAATCCGCGCTGTGACAAGTCCACCTGAAGGAGGAGCTGTTCACGAGTCGGACGCAGTTTGGTCCAAACCGGTGCTCGCATTGCCCGGACAGGTCCCCGCCAGCACCAGGAGCAGGACTCCACTTCAAACACATAGGAAGCGGGCTTCCCGGCTTTTTTCAGAATGCATATACGGGAAGGGCTCTGTGCGGCCTCCTGAAGCAATCTTGTCGCTTGGACCGCTTTCAGAAATGGGGCAACAGAGGGGAGTATGAAGGTCAGACGTCCTTTATTAAACGTCATTTCCGGAAGATGCAAATCCAGGACTTCATGTTTGCTCATTGCACTGAGGCTGCAGCTCTTGGGACATACGCTGATCCTCTGTTCGGCAAGCGGGACACCGCTCTCTTCGAGAAAAGCGTTCAGTTTTCCCAGCGCAGGCAACAGACTGTTCCGGCGGAACGGAAGGGTCATTTTCCTGGCGAATTCCTTTTCTTCCGGAATCGGCAGGATAAGATAACGGCAGGGGAAGCGATGCTCGGATACCTGTCCGTGAACCCGGAGCCGACAGCAGATCGTGTCTCCAAAGGAAAGCGTGTTCTCTTGGCTCCATTCAATTTTTCCGGACATACAGGAGAACGACTCCACGCAATGCGC
>CAZORN010000182.1:0-6030 GCA_964581935.1 uncultured Victivallales bacterium | reverse complement strand
GACATCGTCGTTCCCAGCAACTGGCAGATGAAAGGATACGGATATCCCCACTACACCAACATCAATTATCCGATCCCGAAAAATCCGCCGTTCGTGCCCTCAGAAAACCCGACCGGATGCTATATCCGCGAGTTTGAAATCAATGACGACTGGTCCGACCGCCGCATCATGCTCCGGTTCGACGGCGTCGATTCCTTTTTCTACGTGTGGGTGAACGGACAGCTCGCCGGCATGAGCAAGGGCAGCCGCAACGCCGCCGAATTCGACATCACCGACATCGCCCAGCTCGGACTCAACCGCATCACGGTCCAGGTGCTCCAGTGGTCCGACGGTACCTACCTTGAGGATCAGGACATGTGGTGGCTCAGCGGCATCTTCCGCGACGTCTCCATCACCGCCCTTCCGAACGTTGACATGTTCGACATCTTCGCGAAACCTCTTCTGGACAAGACCGGACGGAAAGGTCTGCTGGACGTGGAAGTCGAGCTCCGGAACGCCGACGAGTCCGACCAGAAAAGCCGGATCGTCGAGGCGGAACTTTTCGACGCCTTCGGCAATTCCGTTTTCGCAAAACCGCTGGAAACCGCCGTCGCGAAAAGCGGCAAGGGGAAACCCGTCAAGGCGACGCTTTCCGCCACGGTGCCCGGTGTCTCCCCGTGGAGCGCGGAAACCCCGGTCCTCTACACGCTGCTTCTGGCCCTGAAGGAAAAATCCGGCAAGGTGATCGAATACAAGGCGCTGAAGATCGGATTCCGGACCGTGGAACTCAAGAACGGCAACATGCTGGTCAACGGCGTGGCGATCATGCTGCGCGGCGTCAACCGCCACGAATTCAACACCGACCTCGGACGCGCCCTGACGCGGGAAGCCATGATCGAGGACCTTCTTGTTCTCAAACGCCATAACGTCAACGCCATCCGCACCTGTCACTATCCGGACGATCCGAAATTCTACGACCTCTGCGACGAATACGGCTTTTACGTCATGTGCGAAGCCGACCTCGAAACTCACGGTTTCGGATACGCGGAAGGCAAGAATCCCTCCATGTGGCCGGACTGGGAAAAGCCTTTTGTCGACCGCATGGAAATGATGGTTGAAGCCTTCAAGAACCATGCCTCCATCATCATCTGGTCGCTCGGCAACGAGGCTGGATACGGCATCAACCATGTGAAAATGGCAGAAGCCGCCAGGAACCGCGACAATACCCGTCTCATTCACTACGAACGCGACCAGAAAGCTGAGACCGCCGACATGGTTTCCACCATGTATGCCACCATCGAAGGGTGTAAGGAACTGGTCAAGCTCTACTGCAAAAAGAAACCCTTCATCCAGTGCGAATACGCCCACGCGATGGGCAACGGCCCCGGCGGTCTCGAGGATTACTGGCAGACCTTCTACGCCCACAAGGAAATGCAGGGCGGATTCATCTGGGAATTCTGCGACCACGGCATCCGCACCACGGACGAGGAAGGCCATGAGTATTTCGGCTACGGCGGAGATTTCGGCGACGAACCCAACGACGGCAACTTCGTCGCGGACGGTCTCGTGTTCCCCGACAAGACCCCCTCCCCCGGCATGATCGAAACTAAAAAGGTCTACGCCCCCGTCCGTTTCGCCGCAAAAGACCTCAAGAAAGGCATCGTCACCGTCTCCAACCATTACGATTTCCTCTCTCTGGAACACCTGTCCGTCGTCTGGAGCGTCAGCGAAAACGGCACGCCCGTCCAGACCGGCATGCTCGCCCCGCTCAAGATCAAAGCACGCACCGGCGAGGATGTCGCGGTTCCATTCGTCTTCCCCGCCAATCCGAAGCCCGGCGCGGAATATTTCCTGAACCTGACCTTCTCCCTCGGCATGGATACCGTCTGGGCTCGGGCCGGCCATGAAATCGCGTGGGGACAGTTCGCCCTGCCCGTCAAGGCGCCCGCCGTGAAAAACGTCAAGACCGGACTCCCGAAAGCGGAAATGGACGAGGATTCACAGTCCTTCTTCATCGCCGCCGACGAAACCCTTGTCGAGTTCAGCAAATCCACCGGAATGATCACCAACTGGGTCGTCGACGGCATTCCCCTGCTGGAACGCGGTCCCCGGCTCAACCTCTTCCGCGCGCCCACCGACAACGACCGTGCCCGCAACGGACTCTGGACACAGTGGGAAACCGCCCGCTACCATCAGATGCAGCACTGCATCCAGTCCGTGGAAGCCGATGCGGACAAGAGAACCATCCGTGTTCTTTCCCGCGTCGCGCCACCCGTGCTCGCGCACGGGATCGAATGCGAGTATCTCTACACCTTCCTTCCCGACGGCGGATTCACGCTGGAGCTCAAGGGAACGCCCAGGGGCGAAGATCTCCCCTGCTTCCCGCGTCTCGGGCTCCAGATGTTCCTCCCGGACGAAATGGACCGCGCCCAGTGGTTCGGCCTCGGGCCGGGCGAGTCCTATCAGGACACGAAGGAAGCCCAGCGTGTGGGATTGTTCAAGGCGGAGGTGGATGCCCTTTACACAAGATACGTCTTCCCGCAGGAAAACGGCAACCGCAGCGAAGTCCGGCGCGTCGCCTTCTACGACCTCCATGCAACCGGATTCGCCGTGACTGGCATCAATTCGCCGATCAACTTCAGCATGCACCGTTTCACGCCCGAAGCGCTGCATAAGGCGAAACACCCGCACGAAATCGAACACTCCGAAAATGTCTGCGTGAATCTGGACTGGATGCAAACGGGCATCGGTTCCGCCTCCTGCGGAGCGACCCTGCCTGAAAAATACCAGACTCCGTCCAAGCCCTTCCGGTTCGGCATGAAATTCCATGCGTTCCGTCCGGGCGAACTGAACGACACCAGTTTCTTCACCATGGTGTAAATGTCCGGGTAATCTTTCCGAAAACAGAGCGGGCTCCGTGTCAACCATCGACGCGGAGCCCGTTTTTTCGCATTAAAAGTATTTTTTCATATCATAATACTGATTTGCAATCTTAGGGATAGTAAAAGTCATATTTGAGTTCAACACATTTTCTGCATTGCGACGTTTCGGGTAGGTTCGGCAGTCCTCTGCAGAACTGAAGGGAGAAAATTCAGTTCGCGACGGAGTCACGAACCTACCTCGCTCTATGCCTGATCGAATGATCGTCCAAAGGTCATGAACGCTTCCGTAAGAAAAAAACAACCCTTGAGTTCAACGCAATCGGACTGTTACTAACCTTAAGACTGCAAACTGGTATAAAAATGCCTTTGGAGGATGCTTCAGAAAGCATATAAAAAAATCAGCGCGCGAGGCGTATTTCAGCCAATTCTCAATCTTCCGGGCTTTATCGCCTGACCATGGGGATGCCCATCTCATTATGCTGGAGGATAAACGAATATGCCTCCGAAAGCTTCTGCTTACTCGCGAATGGAATTCTTATTGCACCAAAAGCCCCATTAACCTCAAGAGTATGGACTCCTGCTGAAATCATTCGTACGTCTTCAAACTTTATTGTGAATCGATATAGGTCTTGAAGCAGCATTTTAGGATTGAAAAAATCCCGAAAGCTGTTGTACGATATGTAGCCGCCGGGGAATTCCATTGTTCCGTTCTCTAGATTGAAAACTATGCCTGTCCAGGCGGCGCGCACTATATGAAATGACATAAACAATAATGCTTCTTTTTCTGAAGTTCTCCTATATTCCGGTTTATGATGGACTGCTTGCCAAAACCGGATGAATAAAAACAAAAAGACCGCGATAATCCGGAAATGGACTTCGCAGCCTTTTGAAGTATATCATCAGAACCTTGCCTGAGGCAGAATTTGGATATAGATGGGATGAGGAATCATGAGATGAAAAGAAGTCCGGAAAAACTCCGGAGAAGCGGACGGAAACATTCCATTCCGGTAGAAGTAAGCACCTATTTCCTAAAAGTAAATATGGTGCTTACTTACTTGCGCCGAACGGGAGGATTGATGTACAAAGGAAATGCTACACCATCAATATATGGCGCGGCAGTCTTGATGGAAGTCATCATTCCGTTGCACATTGATCGCATATTCTCCATTGAGCGGCCTGCGGAAATTCCCAACTTTCGCTGCGAAATCCAGCAATGCTTGAAAACATTCAGAGTAAAGAACCGAACGCTCCCAAGCTTGAGACCTAGGCCCGACCAAGAGCCCTGCTTCGCAAAGCAAAGAAGCGCCCGGTAAGACATAAAAACACAGTCTCACCGGATACATTTCACCTACTGCGAAGCAAACAAAAAACATCACTTGGTCGGTTTAGGTCTCGTTTGCTGAAATATTACGGTTTTTAAACAGCACAATATAAAAGAAAAAGCCTCTTTTACATCCTATTACAGTTACAGTTCTAAAGTAGCATGTGCCAAATCATATTTCAAATGTATTTTACAAAAAAAATGAAATCGCCTGAATAAAATGTATTTTTTAGAATCTTCATAGAAAAACGTTTATCCCCGCTGGGCCATCGTCTTGGGAGAGATTTTATACCAATTTGCATTTTTAAGGACAGCAAAAGTTATATTGAGATCAACACAATTTTTGTATTGCAATGTTTCGGGTAGGTTCGGCAGTCCCCTGCCGAACTGAAGGGAAAAAATTCAGTTCGCGACGGAGTCACGAACCTACCTCAGTTTGTGCCTGATCGAATGATCCTCCAAAAGTCCTGAAAGCTTCCGTAAGAAAAAAACTTGCCGCGAGGTCAACACAACTGACTGTTGCTGACCTTGAGAACACAAATTGGTATTATTGATAATTTTCTGCGGACCGGATCAGTTTCCGTATCCGAAACCGGGCTTTCCGAGAAGGGTGGAAAGGTTCACGCCCCCTCCGCGCCGTTCGTAGAGTCCGGGATGCTTCTTTTCATATTCGAGCGAAGCCTCCGGATAGAACTGCGGAGCGTTGCACTCGACGCCCCGGATCGTGCCGGCGTGCGCCGCCAGAAGGACGTGCGGAATGGTCGCCAGCCGCGGATTGGTGAGGTCCTGCACCATGAGCTTCATTCCGTGCGCCTTCGCCCAGCACGCGGAAAGGATCGCCCCGGTCTGCGTCTTGCAGACTTTGAGCGCGACGCCCGTCCAGCCGAGTTCAAATCCGAGCTTGACGAACCGCCAGTCGTGCGCACTCTCATCCATGAAGAGATCCTTGCGTTCCGACACGCTGTGAACATCGATCCGGTTCGCTTCCATATCATACGGAAACGGCTGTTCCACATACAGGACAAGATCGTAAATATCCCGGTGTTCGCGCTTCAGGCGGTCGAGAACGTCATTGACGTAGCCGGGTTCCTTCACCAGACAGTTGAAGTCCGGAGAAAGCGCGTCGCAGCCGAATTTCAGCGCGATTTTTCCGACTTCGGCCATTCGGGCGTAATCCCATTCGGAATCGCGTCCGGTGAGCTTGATCTTCAGACATTTCAGGCCGTCGCGGACGATCCATTTTTCAAGCGAGACAGGGTAGCCGTCTTCGGGTTCGGAACCGGTGCGTTCGGATTCGCGCAGGAGGTCTTTTCCGCCGACCAGATGCCAGACCGGCAGAGTATCCGGAACATCCTTCACGAAGAAATCTTCCGGATACTTTCCGGAAAAGGCTTTATCGCCGAAGAACCACCCGAGATCGTGCTCCATGTATTCTGCATTATATGTCGAATAGGTCGGAACGCCATGCGCGATTCCGTAGGCGTCATGGACAGCGATATCGAACGCCGAGGCGCAGATCAATGCGGCCAGATGCGGCATTTCCACCCGGTTCGCCGCATTGAATTCCTGAAGAAGGAGCGGCAGTTCCGAATCGAGGAACTGAACGCCTTCGCTCATCGGATGCCGTGTGGGAGGCGTCCGCCGCTCCGCCAGGAAACGGCAGAAGGCGCACATCATTTTTTCACGGAAGGCAAAGGAAAGTTCCGAAGGCCAGGCCCATCCGACGGAAAGCGGGGTTTCGCCGCGGCCGAGCGCTCCGTAAGCCTCCAGTTCCACATGCGCGATCTGAATTGATTCGATGGTTTCCGCCCCGAATTTCAGGGGCAGACGCATCCTGACAGGAAAAAA
>CAZORN010000181.1:0-6037 GCA_964581935.1 uncultured Victivallales bacterium | reverse complement strand
GAATGGATCATGAACGACGTCCATTCTTTCGGGCCGGTGGTCCTTGCCTTCGGACAGGCCCTCAGGCTCGGCATTACTGAAATCAATCCCGGGGAGAAATGAGATCATGAAGAAGCTGGAAGGAAAAATCGCATTCATCACGGGCGCGGCGTCCGGCATTGGCAAGGCGACGGCGGAAAAATTCATTTCCGAGGGAGCGAAAGT
This sequence comes from uncultured Victivallales bacterium, assembly GCA_964581935.1. GTDB lineage: Bacteria > Verrucomicrobiota > Lentisphaeria > Victivallales > UBA1829 > SIG94. The sequence goes on along the minus strand of CAZORN010000181.1, from coordinate 5,833 downwards.
TTATACGCTCGACCTGAATGAAGGGGCCTTGAAGAAGATGACAGAAGAATTCGGAGCGGAGCATTTCGCGTATCAGACCGGAAGCGTGGCGGATGAAGCGACCGTGGACAAAGCGTTCGCGGATTGCGCGGCGCGTTTCGGGGAGGTCGATATTCTGGTGAACAACGCCGGACTCGGAATTCCGACGCCCGACCTGAGCACGACTTCTCTCGCCGACTACCGGAAGATGGTCGATGTCAACATGACCGGCGTCTTTCTGGCGTCGAGGGCCGCGCTCCGCCAGATGAAGCCCCGCGCCAGAGGGCACATTCTGAACCTGATTTCAATGGCGGGACAGCGCACCAATCCGGGCGCGCCGGTCTATTGCGCGTCCAAGTTCGGAGCGCGCGGACTCTCCAGCGGACTCGCCGATCAGATGATCAAGGCGGGGATCAAGGTCAGCGACATCAATCCCGGTCCCGTGAACAGCAATTACTGGGGCAGCCGCGAGGTCCCGCGCGACAAATTCCTTCAGGTCGAAGAAGTGGCCGACATCATTCTCTTTGTCGCCGCCACGCCCGAACACCTGGTCGTACGCGAAATCAATTTCGACAACATGAAATGGCTGGCAAAATGAGCGCAGAAACACCCCCATATCCAATCTCCCTCAGCGAGATGCGGGAACGCTACCTGAAGCTCTATACGGGCGCGGTCAACGACGTCCTCCGTTTTCAGTATAAGAGCCACTGCGCGCTGCCGTCCGATTATCTCCCTCTGGAACGGCACATGAAAATGGCGGGACGGGCTTTCACGATCAAGGGCGGTCCGGACATCACCACCGACAGCGAAATGGAGCTCCGCGCGCGGATGCTGGAGGCGATCACGCCGGAATCGGTCATCATGTGGGATTGCACCGGCGACCGTGTCACCGCGCAATGGGGCGAGATCATGACCCGCGCCGCCGTGCTGCGGGGCTGCCGGGGCGCGCTGGTCAACGGGATCCGCGACACCGACTCCATACTGGAACAGAAGTTTCCGATTTTCAACATCTACCGCAGCAATGTCGGAATGCTGGGACGTTTCCGCATGTATCATTACCAGAAGCCCGTCCGCATCGGCGAAATCAACATTCATCCGGGCGACTGGATCTTCGGGGACATCGACGGAGTCATCTGCGTGCCGGGGGCAATCGCCTACGACGTTCTTGAAAAATCGGAAGCGGTCCTGAAAAATGAAGTCGGAATCCGCAGCATGGTGGATTCCGGAATGAAACCAACCGAAGTGGTCGCCAAGGGCGGCTATTTCTAGGAGATATGATTCATGAAAGCAGCGTATTACACGGGCAAGGAAAAGTTTGAAGTCAGGGACATCGTTCCGCCGAAGCCGGGCCCCGGCGAAGTCGCGGTAAAGGTGGCCTATTGCGGGATCTGCGGAACGGACCTGCACATTTTCCACGGCAAGATGGATGCGCGGGTCAATCCGCCGGGAATCATCGGACACGAGATGTCCGGAACGGTCGCCGAACTCGGCGAAGGCGTGACCGGCTGGAAGGTCGGCGACAAAGTTGCGGTCCGTCCTCTGGACTGGTGCGGAGAGTGTCCCGCATGCCGCGCCGGACATTCCCACATCTGCATGAAACTCAAGTTCATGGGAATCGACAGCATCGGCGCGCTTCAGGAACGCTGGAACGTCAAGGCCCGCACCCTGTATAAAGTGCCGGAAGGACTCTCTCTCCGGACAGCCGCGCTGATCGAACCCTTGGCGGTCGCCTGCCATGACGTCCGCATCGCGGAACTCAAAAAAGATGAATTCGCGCTGGTGATGGGCGGCGGTCCGATCGGGATCCTGATTGCGCTGGTGGCCCGTGCGGCCGGCGCGCGCGTGCTGATTTCGGAAATCAATCCCTACCGGATCGATTTTGCGCGCAAGGCAGGCTTCGACGTGATCAACCCGCAGGAAAAGGACCTGACCGAGGCCGTGAACGCCGCAACGGACGGAGCCGGAGCCGATGTGGTCTTTGAAGTGACCGCTTCGGAATACGGCGCAGGCATCATGACCGAACTGGCGAGGACCCGCGGCCGCATCGTTGCGGTCGGAATCTACAGCCAGCCTCCGAAAGTGAACCTTCACCGCTTCTTCTGGCGCGAACTGCGTCTTTTCGGGGCGCGTCTCTATGAGGCGGAAGACTATGAAAAAGGACTCGCGCTGGCCGCGGCGCTCGGGCTGGAGCCGCTGATCACCGCCGTTTTCGACCTCGACGACATTCAGAAGGCTTACGAGTCCCTGAACGGCAACGCGGAAACCATGAAAACGATGATCAAATGCAGTTGAGCTGACAAGGAGGAAGCCTCCATGAAAATTATCCGTCGGATTTCCGTTCCCGGCCGCTGGTGCGTCCACAGCTATTACATTCTGTCTCCGTATGCGCCGGACGGCTCGGGACGCCTTCTCATCGCCGGAGCTGACCTGAAGACGAAGCTCGGGAAAGTCTACGTGATCGGAGCGGACGGCTCCGTGGAGGACGAGTTCGGAGAAAATCCGGTGGAATCGAACTTTTATCACACCGGATTCTGGCAGACATGGAGCCCGGACTGCCGTTATGTCTATTTCCAGAGCGGATCCCTGACCGTGCCGAAGATCACGCGCCGCGAACTCGCCACCGGACATGAAGTGACGGTCTGCGGCGATGCCGAGGGAGCTCCCCCACACGGCGAACCGATTGTCTCGGGACTCCTCGGAATGCTCTATGCCGCGGGATACGGATACGGCGTCTACAATCCCGGAATCGCTCCGGTCCCCTTCGAGAAACGCGACCGTCACGGCGTTTTTGAATACACATTCGATCCGCCGTCGGAGGCCCTGCGGCTGAGCGTTCAGCAGATTCTCGATTTCCACCCGGACCGCGAGAAACTCCTGCGCGAAGACAAACGTCTGGCGGAACTCAATCACACTCCCGCCGGGCTGACCCTGATGTGCTATTGCGTCCGCTGGAACCGCGACGGCAGCCGCATGATGATCCATTTCGGAAACCATTGCGTCGTCAAGGACCGCAAGGAACCCAAGATCCTCTATATTTTCACGTGCAAACGCGATTTCAGCGATCTTCATCTGGCGCTCAATCTCGAAAACGGCGGAGTTCACTGGTCCTGGCACCCGGACGGCGAACATCTGGTGGGCTATTCGCGGCCGCCCGGAAGCGAAAACTGGTTTTTCTCGACGGTCCGCTACGACGGAACCGACTGGAAAAAAGGCTGCGACGCCACCGGCGGCGGACACCCGACCGTCTGTCCCGCGGACTACAACCTCATGGTGACGGACACGGGAACGGAAACCATCGACTTCTGGGATCTGGAGAGGAACCGCATCATCGACAGCCAGTATTTCCCCGCCACCCAGCCGGGAAAAACCCGGAGCGGTCTGCGGAACGAAACACGAGTCTGCCATCATCCAGTCTTCTCGCGCGACGGCTCCCGCGTCCTTTTCAACGCCTTCGACGGAGAGCTGAGCCATCTGGTCGAAGTCGAAGTTCCGGGGAGAAAATAAAATGAGCTTTCTGGTGAATCTTCTCTGCCGCGGCAGCAATCAGGCGGCGAAAAAAGGCTTCAGCGCATGGCTGGGCCGGAGACTGGCTCTCCGCAACAAACGCGTGACCATCGCCGCGGACGCCGCCGTCTCGCCCGGCGCGCTGATCTCTCCCCGGAGCGGGGCCATCGAAATCGGCGCGAAAAGCGTCATCTCACCGGGCGCGGTCCTTCAGGGAAACGTGAAGATCGGAAGCGATTCCTCTGTCCAGAATTACACGGTGATTGTCGGCTATGGAACGCCCGGCGAAGCATCCGGGCAGGTCTCGATCGGGAACGGCGTGCGGATTGCCGCCCACTGCATGATCATCGCCGGGAATCATCGCTTCGAAGAAACCTCGAAACCGATCCGCGGACAGGGAATCGAACCGAAGCCGATCGTGATCGAAGACGATGTATGGATCGGCGGAAGCGTGAACATCATTGCCGGAGTGACCATCGGACACGGAAGCGTCATCGGAGCGGGATCGGTCGTCACAAAAGACATTCCCCCGATGAGCGTCGCGGTGGGCACGCCGGCCAAAGTCATCAAAACAAGAAACTGAAATACAGGAGCGGAAAAATGGGTATTCTGGACAAGTTTTCATTGCAGGGAAAAGTGGCTCTGGTCAGCGGATGCCGCAGAGGCATCGGAATGGGAATCGCCGTCGGTCTTGCGGAAGCCGGAGCCGACATCGTCGGCGTCAGCGCACAGCTGGAACCGGACAGCGAAGTCGAACGGCAGGTGACTGCGCTGGGGCGCAAATTCCATCCCTACACCTGCGATTTTTCAGACCGCAAGGCCTTGTACGCCTTCATCGCGAAAGTGAAGGAAGAACACCCCCGGATCGACATTCTTTTCAACAATGCCGGGTCGATTCTCCGCAAGCCCGCCGCCGAGCATCCCGATGAATACTGGGACAAGATCATCGAGATCAACTTGAGCGCACAATTCATTCTGGCCCGCGAATTCGGCAAGGAGATGATCGCGAGAGGATACGGAAAAATCATCTTCACAGCCTCCCTGCTGACCTTTCAGGGCGGCATCAGCGTGCCGGGCTATGCCGCCTCCAAGGCAGGCATCGGCGAAATCACCATGGCGCTTTCCAACGAATGGTCCTCCAAGGGGGTCAACGTCAATGCCATCGCGCCCGGATACATCGCCACGGACAACACCAGGGCCCTGCGCGAAGATCCGGACCGAAGCAGTCAGATTCTCGGGCGCATTCCCGCCGGACGCTGGGGCACTCCCGAGGACTTCAAGGGAGTGGCCGTGTTCCTCGCCTCCGCGGCGTCCGACTATGTCTGCGGATCGATCTATCTGGTGGACGGCGGCTGGATGGGCCGCTGACGGAACGAAAGGGGACAAATGATGAAACCGGTCATTCTTTTCATGGGCAAAATCGCCGACACCGGTGCAAAAGCGCGCCTTGCGAAACACGCCGACATCGTGGAAGTCGAATCAACGAAATATGAAGATCTCACGGCCGCGCTGCCCGGCAAGACCGGCGTGATCGTCCCATACACCGAGCACATGCTGCTGGACCGCGCCGCCATAGAGGCAGGACGAGACCTGAAGCTGGTCGGTTCCACCTATGGCGGCGTCCGTCAGAATATCGACACGGACGCGGCTTTCGCACGCGGCCTGACCGTGATCCATACCGGCGGCTCGCGTCCGCGTCCGATGGCCGAATACACGCTAGCCCTGATTCTGAGTTCACTTCTCCAGATTCATAATTATCATCATTCCATGCGCAGCGGCGAAGCCTGGCCTCGCTTCAAATTTCCGCGCACCCGGATTCTTTCCGGACGTTCCGTAGGCATCATCGGCTACGGCCGGATCGGGAGCGGAATCGCGGCTCTTCTCCGGGCGTTCACCGATGACATTTCGGTCTGCTCGAAACACCTGAATGAAAAAGAGGCCGTCGCCGCCGGACTCAGGAAACGTTCCCTGAACGATCTCTTTGCAAATTGCGAAATCAATATTCTCGCCGGAGGATATACGCCCGAAACCGCAAAGATGATCGGTACGGAACAATTCGCACTGATGAAGGACAAGGCGTTGTTCGTCAACATCGCACGCGGCGGAATGGTCGATCAGGCCGCGATGATCGCGGCAGTCTCTTCCCGCGACATTTATCTGGCTCTGGACGTATTCGATCCGGAACCGCTGGAGGAGGACAGCCCGCTTCGCCGGAACGACCGCGTCCTCCTGACCCCGCACCGCGCCAACAATTCCATCGAATTTGAACAGCGCTGGCAGTGTCTGGCCGACGAGATCATCACATTCCTCA
>CAZORN010000180.1:3698-6046 GCA_964581935.1 uncultured Victivallales bacterium | reverse complement strand
TTTCGCAGGGAACAACGACGGCGGCCGACGCTGTTCCTCCCGTGTTTATTTAAGACTATAACGGCATTTCTGAAATTTATCAAGTTATTTTATAGAAATTTTCTTTAAATTATCCAAAACAGCATGTATATTACTTCTAAACAGAAAAATTTTCAGCGTCAAAGGAATCGCAGTCATGATAAAAAAAAGCAACGTCGTGAATCACCATTCGATGAAACAGTTCAATCAGATGGCCGTCCTCAATATGCTGCGCCGCAACGGGGAAATGTCTCGCGCCGAACTTTCTCGCGAACTTTCCTGCGACGGCACCACCATTACCAACATCACCCGTGAACTCATAGAACAGGAACTGGTGATGTCGCTCGGCGCAATGGCCAGCAATCATCCCGGAAGACCGCGGGAAATACTCGAACTCAATCCTGCCGCCCGCCAGGTAATCGGCATCAGTTTCGACCCGCGGCTCATCTGCGGCATAATCACCGATCTGAACGGTAAGCTGCTGTTTCAGAAAGAGATTCACTTCGAGGCGGAAATCGATCAGAAAAAGTTTCTTGCCCACCTCGAGGCCATGTGTCGGACTCTCCAGCACAATGTCGCGGCCAAGCGTTTGCTCGGGATCGGTGTCGCAACATTCGGACCATTGTCGCCGGGCGAAAACATCCTCCACCACACCAGGCATCTCCCAGCTATTGAAAACATCAATATGACCGAATTTTTTTCACAACAGTTCAACCGTCCGCCTACGATGATCGACGGTACCGCCGCCAAAGTCATGACCGAACTCTGGCACGACCATCGGGAAGAAGAAAAAAAGAATTTCATTCTGGTCGATGCCGATGTCGGCATCGGCGCCGCCATTGTCGCCCGCGGCCGTCTGCTCAGCAGCGAAAAAGGCTGTATCGGTGAATTCGGTCATACGGTTTTCGACCCGGAAGGAGAACCCTGCAAATGCGGGCTGCGAGGATGTCTTGAAACGCTTTCCTCTGCCTCATTTCTGGAACAGAAAATCGCCGGGATTCTTAAGAAAAAAGAGGTTTCCTTCGATGCGGTTGTCGCGAAATACCGCTCCGGCGACCCCGCCGTCCGAAGTATTGTCGATCGTTCGGCGCGATGGCTCGGTGTTGCCGTTGCCAATCTGATCAACCTCCTGATTCCGGAAAAGATTATACTCTCCGGTCTGCTGACTACCTTTGGTGATGACTATCTGACCCAGCTCCGCAACAGTGCCGCCGAATTCACTTTTCCGGCATTCCGCCAGAATCAGATATCCATCCAGACCTCCTCATTCGGCTCGGACGCCGCCGCACTCGGGGCCGCCATCAATCTGTTGCGACGGTTTTTCGATGAACAATAAGCCTTATTCACTTATTTGCCGCTTCGCCGGCCCGTAAGGTTATTTATAATTTTGTAGCGATTCCACTAAGCTGCCGTTGACAAAAATGTTAGGCAAACCGATATTATATAGAAAAGTTCTACTAAATATGATATTTTCCTGAAAAAGATAAAAAAAAAGATCATGAAGCATGGGAGATAATCGAAGGGGAAAGATGAAAATGAGAGATTCGGGGCAGTATCCATGAAAAGTTCCTCCGAGCTTTTGGGACGATGTCAAAACAGGCAACAGAAATCGTGAGCAGCTCTCGTTTTTGCGGAGAGCATTCAAATAATGAACCTTAAAAACAGGAAAAATTAATTCTATTAATTATAGAAAACCAACCGTCAACATTAAATAAGGAAGAAAAAATGAATTCATCCGTGATGGAAAAAGCACACCTGATCGAGGCGGCGCAGAAATACGTGATTCCTCATTTCGCCAGCAATGTCGAACTGGCGAAAGGACCGAAAATCTTTACGAGGGGGGAAGGGTGCTATGTTTACGATCTTGATGGGAACAGATATTTCGATTCTTTTGCCACACTGTTGACTACGGTTTGCGGTCACAACCGGCCGGAAATCACCGCCGCCGTACAGAAACAGATGGAAACGCTTGAATTCTTTCCGAATTATGTGGATACGTTTACCCCGCCGCTCATCGAACTGTCGGAAAAATTGGACCGGGTGCTGCCCGGAGCCTTGGAAGTCAGCTTTTATGTCAACAGCGGTTCGGAAGCCAATGAAACGGCATTGAAAATGGCGCGGCAGTATCATGTGGAAAACGATGAACCCCACCGCTATAAATTCATCGCCCGCCGCGACTCGTATCATGCCACCACGCTGGGGGGCGGCGCGGTCACCGGATTGACCTGGTTCCGGGAATACTTCGAACCGCTGATGCCCGGCTGTATTTTCGTTTCTGCGGCTCGCCGGCGCGACTGTCCCGTCGGAATGAAAGAAGAGGACTATACGCA
>CAZORN010000180.1:0-3598 GCA_964581935.1 uncultured Victivallales bacterium | reverse complement strand
CTGCGGCTCGCCGGCGCGACTGTCCCGTCGGAATGAAAGAAGAGGACTATACGCAACAATTGTTGCGCGAGCTGGAGGCGACAATCCAATTTGAAAATCCAAAATCGATCGCCGGTATGATCATGGATCCGCTGCCGGGATCGAATACCGGTTATCCGCTGCCGCCGAAAGGATATCTGGCCGGCGTTCGGCGGCTTTGCGATCAATACGGGATCGTTCTGATTTTCGACGAAGTCCAGACCGGATTCGGCAAAACCGGACGTTGGTTTTTCTGCGAGCACGAGCAGGTCGTTCCCGACATTATTACACTGGGCAAAGGTTTTACCGGCGGGTTCATCCCCCTTGGCGCCACAGTCACCACACAGAAAATTGCATCCGTTTTCCGACGCGGACCCGGGCATGAATTTCGCAGCGGCAGTACTTACGGTGGTCATACCGTGGCCTGCGCCGCTACACTGGCCAACCTGGGAATCATTGAAAAGGAAAAGCTGGTCGACAACGCCGCGGTCACCGGGGGCTACCTGGGCGATAAACTCCATACGTTGAAGCAGAAATACCAGTTTATTCGCGAGATCAGCGGCATCGGACTGCTTTGGGCAATGATCCTGGATGTCGACAAAAAACTCGGCATCGGCGGCAAAATCCGCGACTGGTGCTGGCAGAACGGCATGATTCTTCGCAACAACGGTGATATATTGGTATTGGCGCCGTCGCTGATCATCACCCGTGCCGAAGTTGATTTCGTCACGGAAAAAATCGATGCCGCCCTGGCACACATGGCAAAGGACTACCAATTATGAAACCGGAAAATTATCGCGATCATGTCGGGCTCTGGAGCCGCGAATTGCGGGAGTGGGTTCCGGCTCGGATTTTCGACGCTCATGTACATCTCGGTCGGTCGGAAGACCTTGTGCGGACGTTTACTCCGGACCGTTTGAAAAACGCACTCTGCACCCGACCTTACCTGACACTTGAGGAAATGGACGCCTGGCATCGTAATCTTTATTCCGGCAAGTCGATCACCGATATTTTCGCTTTTCCGTTTCCGTTGCAGGAAGCCGATTATGCCCGAGCTAACGCTTACATCGTCGAAGCAATGCGTGCCGATTCACGCATTCACGGGTTTGTCTGGACCGATCCGCGAAACCTTCGGGCGGTGACAACGGCCTTCACTGCAGCGGAAAAATGCGGCGTCCGTTTCATCGGTGCTAAGCCTTACTATGACATGCTCGAGAAAAGCAATTTCGTTACCGCTATGACGGAAATCCTGCCGCGGCCGCTACTTGAATTCATCAATGCCGAAGGGTTGCTGCTGATGCTACATACCACCGGACGGGGCGTCGGCGACGCGGCCGTGCGGGACTGTATCCGATTCATCGCCGAAACCTACCCCCGCATTCGGATCATCCTGGCGCATATGGGAAGGCATCTGCAGGTTGCCGACTTCGAAGCGCTGATGCAATCCGACATCCCGGAACTGCCGACGGTATACCTCGAAATGTCATCCTCGTCGGAACCCGAAATCTACCGGATGACGCTGCTGGAAAGCCGACTGCATGGCAAACTGCTGTTCGGTTCGGATATTCCGTTCGGACTGATTACCGGTGTGGAACAGTGGTCGGAAACGGCTGGAGCGATTTTCCGTTCCCGCGACCGTTATACTTGGTCGGAAGAAGGATCTTACGGGTATGAACTGACCTACAATACCTATCATGTTCTCAAGGCGTTGAAGGACGCCATGGACTGCTTGGATTTATCTCCGGCAACCAAAGACAGGCTGAAGCATCAGATATTTCACGATAACGCCGCCACACTGATTGCACCATCGGGCCGAGCTGAGTAGTCAGGCCGGGCCGATCAGGATTCTTCATCGAAAACACGACGAACTCAAGTATAATAATGAAATGCCGCAATGTCGTTATGAACGGAGAAAGTTTTTTAACCAGGAGGGGCGAAAAATATCACCAATTAATTCATGTCCGACCCCATGAAACAAGTTCGAGTAAGCGTTTTTGCAATCGGTCGGCATAGTTCGTCGAAATTCCGGGAAAAATGCGACTTGATGGAGTACTGATGTTCAGCGGGTTGTAAATTGACTCGTTGACTTTGTACCATTTCCGCTCGGTCGGAGTGCAATGGCTTTTTGCACACAAAGGTTGGATTGCGGACACGACACGTCAAGATTGCCAGCCCCAAAAGGACGGGAATTTTACCGGGAGTTCGAACCTGAAAACGGGTGTCTGTCCGGGATTCGAACCGCTCGGTAGACCATGAAATCCATTAGTTTCTTATAATCAATTACTTCTGCTAGTGTACCGCGTTTTTTGCTCTTGGCGAGGGATTCTCAGAATTCAGACGAAATTACGGTTCTTCGACGGAATAAACTGTAGATGAGGTTAAAAAGGGGGAAAAGCAGAAAGAAGGGGTGGAAAAAGGCCGACATCGCCTTTCTATTTTTGTGACCAAACGCAAAGAGAAAGGAAACCACGATGTCGAGCCAGTTGCTGTACAATACACAGCGGATTCGGGGATTTCAACATGAGCGGCATGAATTTTCAGCGGGAAAATTGATCTGGCACATTAAACGACGGAAAATCCAATGTCGGCATTGCGGAAATGAAGGAGTTCAAACAGAGGTTTTAAAAAGGAGACGAATTCGTGGACTTCCCAGCGGGACGTCGGAGGTGTTTTTCGAGTTTGACGTGCATCGAGTGTATTGTCCGAGATGCCGGAGTCAGAAGTTGGAAGAGCTGCATTTTCTTTCTCACGCGAAGTCGCGGATGACGCGGAGTCTGGAACGGACGGTTCTTGAGCTTCGCAAACACATGAGCATTCGAGCGGTCTGCGGCTATTTTCATCTGAGGTGGCATACGGTCAAGGAATTGGAAAAGGAGGCTCTGACGAGGAAGTTTCAACGGATACAGACCTCTCATATAAAAGCCGTTGGAATCGACGAAATTCATGTTGGGAAAGGGAAGGAAAATTCAGGTTTTCTGACGGTCGTAAGGGACTTGGAATCCGGAACGGTAATTCATGTTGGAGACGGCAAGGGAATCGACGCCCTGGCGGGAGCCCTGAAGAAGTTGAAGAAGAGCCGATTGCGTGTTGTAACCATGGATATGGCAAATGCTTATTCGAGTTGGATCGAAAAGAATTTCCCGAAGGCGCACATCGTTTTCGATCACTTTCACGTGGTCAAGCTGATGAATGAAAAACTGGATAAAATCCGTCGGAGAGTGGTCGGTCAGCTGGACGAGACTCAGAAGAAGCAATTCAAGGGGTTGCGATTTATTTTCCTCCAGAATCACGAAGACCTTTGCGAAGACGCCCGGGACATTCTCCGGAACATCCGCGAACAATTCAAGCCGCTGGGAGACGCCTGGCTGTTCAAAGAATCCCTGAGAAGCATCTACACGAACTCGAAAAGTTCCTATCACGCTCGAATTGCTTTCCATCGATGGTGCTCCATGGCGGAACAAAGCGGCGTCCCGGAACTCAAACAGATGGCCTCCACCATTCGCGACAAACTCGACGGCATCGTTACCTTCTGGACCTTCCATCATCTGACCAATGCCTCGATGGAGGGCTTCAACAACAA
>CAZORN010000179.1:0-6049 GCA_964581935.1 uncultured Victivallales bacterium | reverse complement strand
TGGCAGCGTTACGACTATACCTACACGAGAACCCGCAATTCCCTGTATACGGATATGCTTTATTTCACCCTCCAGAACAGGGGCGTGCTCTGGATCGACGCCGTACAGCTTGAACCGGGCGGAAAGGCCACCCCCTTTCAGCTTGCAAACGCGGACGTCCGCCTGACGGTTCACGAAGGCAATGTGGAAAAGGCCCTCTATGATGTGCCCATCCTGAAAATCCCTCTCCTGACGGAATCGCCCCGCCTCGACGGAAGCCTGAGCGATCCGGTCTGGGCCAAAGGCCGGACGCTTGAACTGAAATCCGTCTACGGAAAGGACATCAGGGAAAAATCATCCGCACGGATTTTTTATACGGCTGACGGAATTTATATCGGGATCGATGCCGACGAAGCGGATTCGGACCAGATCAAGTGTACAAAAAAGAAACGCGACGAATATGTCTGGCTGGACCCTTCCTTCGAGATATTCATCGACTCGAAACTGACTCGGGGAACCTATCATCAGATGGGCTTCAACGCCGACGGCGTTCAATATGACGCCAACTTCGGCAACGCGACATGGAACGGCGACTGGCAGGTGAAAACCGCCCGCAAAGCGGATCGTTCCGGATGGACCGCCGAGGTGTTCATCCCGTTCAGCGGCATGGCGATCGACTTCAACAACGGCGAACGCTGGGGCTTCAACCTCTGCCGCAACAACCCGCGCGCTTCCGAGATCTCCTGCTGGGCGCCCACCTATGGACGTTTTCACGAGCCGCTTCGTTTCGGACAGCTCGTCATCGATGAAAAAGTCCAGAAGAATTTCATTGCGGGTGTCCGCAATCTCTCCCTGAAATACGCCGGGAAAAACAAGAAAGAACTTGCGGCGGAAGTCTTCAACAATACCGGACGCGGACTCGACGCTGTCCTCTCCTGTTCCCTGACGCCTCTTTCGGGCGGGGAAACGGTATTGCTTGAAAAGAAAATCACCCTCCCCGACGGGAAAAGCTCCGCCGTGATTCTCGGAAATGTTCTCGGAAAAACGTTCGCCCGCTTTTCCGCGGCCATATCGCTGAAGGAAAAATCCCGTCTGATCGTATCCGGAACGGAGACTGTCACCGGCGGAAAAATCCTGTGCGGAATTCCCCATTTCGACTATTGCACCGGAGAAAAAGAAATGCTTTTCCGAGTGCAGACCGGGCTCAATCCGGACCAGTTGAAAAAACTGAAGCTGGAGATCACGGTCTCGGACGGCAGGAAAGAAGTCTATCGGGAAACCTCGGGATTGAACGGGCTCCTTCTGGAAAAGAAACTGCCGGTCGGAAAATGGGACAACGGAAGCTATACGGTGGTCTGCCGTCTGCTGGACGGTTCCGACGAAATCACGAAATCGGAAAGTTCCTTCCAGAAATTCCCGCCCTCTCCGAATGAGGTCAAACTCGACCGTTTCCGCCGGATCACGCTGGTGAACGGAAAACCGTTCTTCCCCCTCGGCATCTTCTGGGAGGGGAAACCTACGCCCGCCATCCTTGAACTTCTCGCGAAAGGAAATGTGAATACCGTCCATCTTTATGCGGACGCTACGGATGAAATCCTTGACGCCGGCAAGAAATACGGAATCATGTTCCAGATTGACGTCCACGCAAGGAAGGGAGCCTCGTCCGACTACATCCGCAAATGGAAAAATCATCCTTCGGTCCTTTCGTGGTATACCTACGACGAAACGTTCACGACCGAATGGGGAAGGTCCCATCTTGCGGAGATCCGCAAGACCATTGCGGACGGGCAGGCCGCCGACCCCTATCATCCCGTCGTGATGCTTGAAAATGTGCATGGAATGAACTATGTCGCGGAAAAAGGCTTCGACTTCCCCGGCAAGATTCCGACACTGGACTATTACGCCTATCCGCCCTCGTCAAACGTCGAGCTCTGGAACAATTATTCGAAGGCGATCCTGTCCTTCGGGGAGCAGGACGGACGTCCCGCGTGGGCGATCCCCTTCATGTCCGGATACGCCTTCCATGCCAGCCGCGACATGTCGCCCGCCGAACTGGAATATCAGGTCTACATTTGCGCGATCAACGGCGTCCGCGGCATCCTTTTCTGGGCGTCCTATCCCAAAGCGCCGACCACCTTCCCGAAAATCAGCTCCCTGTTCGGGGAAATCGGACAGCTGGTCGAACCGCTGATCTCCCTTGAGTCCGCGCCGGAAATCCAGTGCAATTCCCCGGACATCCGGTTCAACATGAAAAAACACGGCGGATATGTGTATCTGATCTCTGTGAACGAATCGAAGAAAACGGTTCAGGCCCGATTCGACCTTTCGGCTCTCAGAGGGGTGAAATCGGCGGAAGTCCTGTTCGAAAACCGGACGGCTCCGGTCATTCAGAACTGCCTCACGGACTCCTATGAAGGGCTCAGCCGTCACGTCTACCGGTTCAAGGCGGCACAGTAATCCATAGGAAGGAAATCCGGCATCAGGAACTCCTCAGTCAAGGAGGTTGCGGATGCCTTTGACGAACATTTCCACGGCAATGATCGCCAGCAGGAACCCCATCAGGGACTCCACGGCATCCAGCACATGATTCCCAAGAAGACGCGCGAGCTGACGGCCGACCAGCAGGATCACGGTCGCCGCGCCCCATGCCAGAAGCAGGGCAAACGCGCCCACCAGAATCGGCTGGCTGCTCTGCACCAGGATGACCGTGGTAATGGCGGACGGTCCGGCCAGCAGAGGAATCGCCAAAGGTACGATCACGGGTTCCTTTTCGTGGTTCTGGTCCGAATACATCACCGGCGCGCCGAAAACCATCTTCAGGGCAATCAGGAAAAGAATGACCGCGCCGCCGATCCCGAGCGAGGGTTCCGACACCTGAAGCAGTTCAAGAATGGTCTCGCCGAAGATCAGAAACAGAAACAGGACCGCCAGCGCAATCAGAGATTCACGCAGGACGATCCGGCGGTATCCCTCCCCGGACTGTTTCTTCAGCAGACTGACGAACATCGGCAGATTGCCGCCCGGATCCATGACAAGAATCAGCAGCAGAGCCGTCGAAAAAACCTGAAAAAACATCTTTGCCTCCCAATGTTATCCGCGAACTCGGAAACGCCTTCCGCAGAAGACCTCCGCCTTGAGAACCACCTTCAATATATCCGTAACTTTCCTTTTTTCAAGGAAACGGACTACGCCCGGGAAGCCTCGGCAAGGATGCGCTCCATTTCGCGGCGGGCGGAAGCGGCGTCGCCTCCGCTCTTACGGATGATCTCCGCCACGCGGTCGTATCCGAGCAGAGGCACGAATTTCGTCGCGAAAGCATACGAGGCGTTCAGAAGTTCCAGACAGCGTTCCGGACAAGGTTCCAGCGTGAGGATGCACCGTTCGCGGAAAATGCGGACCGATTCAGCGAGAAGCGACAGGCTTTCCAGCAGGGAATCCGCGATCAGCGGCAGAAACGCGTTGAGCTCGAACTCGCCGGACGCCGCGGCCGTCGAAATGGCGGTGTCGTTGGCCATCACGCGGATCGCCGTCTGCGTGACCATTTCCGGAATCACCGGATTGACCTTGCCGGGCATGATCGTGCTCCCCGCCTGAAGGTCCTCAAGATGAATCTCTCCGAGCCCTCCCTTGGGACCCGAATTCATCCGCCGGAGGTCACCCGCGATTTTCATCAGATTGACCGCCAACGCCTTGAGAAGTCCGGAAACTTCCACGAACACGTCGTTGTTCTGGGTGAGATCCATCGGATATTCGGCGCGGGCAAGCCCGATGCCGGTCAGTTCCTGAAGGAGCTCCGTCACGCGGAAAACGTATTTCTTCGACGCGTTGGTTCCGGTACCGACGGCGGTGCCGCCGAGGTTCGTCTGACGGAGACGCTCTTCGACCTTGTAGAGACGCCAGCGGTCGCGCGCAATCGCCTGGGCGAACGCGCCGAACTCTTCCCCGAGGGTAATGGGAACAGCGTCCATCCACTCGGTCCGGCCGAGCTTGCGGATGCCGTCGAAGGCGTTTTCCTTCTCCTGAAGACTCTGCTGGAGGGCGGCGCATCCGTCGCTCAGACGTCTCAGAAGCCGGATGGCCGCAATGCGGAGGGCGGTCGGAAACACATCGTTGGTGGACTGTCCGCGGTTGATGTCGTCGAGCGGATGGACAATGCCATAGTTTCCCGGTTTTTCGCCGAGAATCCGGAGGGTCAAGTTTGCGATCACCTCATTGACGTTCATGTGGGTCGAGGTGCCCGCGCCGCCCTGAAGGGCATCGACAGGAAAAGCATCCGGGACCGCGCCCTCGAGAATGCGGTCGCACGCGGCAATGGCGGCGGCCCACATCTCTTTCCGGCGGGAATCCGTTTCGAGCTGGAACCACGCGGAAACGGCGGACTTCTTCACGATCACATACGCACGGATCAATTCCGGGTGAACCGGACGGAAGCCGAGGTCGAAATTCTTCACGGCGCGCGCGGTCTGTATGCCGTAGAGGCAATCCGCCGGAAGCAGAACCTCTCCCAGCTTGTCCGATTCCGTCCGGGTGTCGCCCATGATTCAGTCCTCCAGAAGGGAAAGCAGTTCGGGGAACGGCTGGAGCGAACGCTTGAGGATTCCCTGCACGTAGGCGATCACGATGCCGTAGTTGGTCATGGGGATCTTCTGTTCGTCGGCGTGACGGCGGCGATAACGCATTTCGCGGTCGGTGAGCATACAGGCTCCGCAATGGATGACCAGGCGGTAGGGAGAAAGGTCTTCCGGGAAATCGACGCCGGTGGAGAATTCAAACTTCACATCGACGCCCGTGTACTGGCGCACCCAGCGCGGAATCTTGACCGTGCCGATGTCGTCGCACTGACGGTGATGGGTGCAGCCCTCGGTGATCAGGACACGGTCGCCGTCGCGGAGCTGGTCAATAATTGCGACACCCTCGATCGCGGGAGCAAGGACGCCCTTATAACGGGCCATCAGGATGGAAAACGAAGTCAGGAGAATATCCTTCGGGGTATCGGCGGAAACCTTGGCGAAAACCTGACTGTCCGTGATGACCATTTTCGGCTTTTTTCCGAGGGTTTCGAGGGTGCCGCGCAGTTCATGTTCCTTCACGACAATGGCCGTGGCGTCCGATTCGAGCAGATCGCGGATGGTCTGCTGCTGGGGAAGGATCAGGCGTCCTTTCGGAGCGGCCTTGTCGATCGGCACCACCAGCACGACAAAATCGGACGGAGAGACGATGTCTCCGACAATCCGGAACTTGGTGTCTTCCTCCTTGCCGAGCTCGCCGATTTTCTCCTTGATCTGTTCGATGCCGGTTTTATTTTTCGCGCTGGCATAGATCACTCCGGAAACGGGTTCGGAAGGAACGGCGGAGAGCAGGTCGCTCTTGTTGAAAACAACCAGGTGGGCAAGACTCTTGCGCTTGAACTCCGCAAGAAGCTCGTTCTCGACTTCGGTCAGGCCGTCCCGCGCATCGGCGATCAGGATGGCGACGTCGATCTTGTTCAGAACCTGACGGGTCTTCGCGATGCGCTTGGCTCCGAGTTCGCCTTCATCGTCGATCCCGGGAGTGTCGACAATCACGACCGGGCCCAGCGGCAGGAGCTCCATGGCCTTGGAAACGGGGTCGGTAGTGGTTCCCTTGACCTCCGAAACGATCGCCAGATCCTGTCCGGTCACCGCGTTGACGATGCTGGATTTCCCCACGTTGCGTCTTCCGAAAAATCCGATATGCACCCGGTTCGCGGAAGGCGTTGAATTCAAATCCGCTGCCATATTGCACTCTCCCAGCGGGACACTCCGGGAGACCCGGCCCGCATCCGGTAAAATTGTTACATTCGTACGAACGGTCATGCGGCTTCAAAACTGCCGCAATCCCTCGTTCCGCGTAAGATAGCACGGGAGGAGATTGAATTCAACAGGAAGCAAGTCTTATCAAGTGAAAAAAAGGAGGCGGGAAGCCGTTTTCGCCTCCCGCCTCTCTTGTTTTTTTACCAGTTCTTCCCGAGAATCCGTTCCGCGTTGCGATAAAGGATGTTGCGCATGTCGTCCTCGCTGATCTTCGCGGACACGACGCCGCCGACCGCCTG
>CAZORN010000178.1:1455-6077 GCA_964581935.1 uncultured Victivallales bacterium | reverse complement strand
CGATTCCACATAATAAATATCTCCTGTTTCACGGTTCTTTCTGTGAATATAAGCGACTGATATTCACTTTTCAAGAAGGTCTGCTACGAAATTATTTCCATTTTTTTTGAAAATGATGTTGCATTTCACACAATAAAGAATATAATATACCACCATGGAGCAATCATGGTGCATAAATGAATTTGAAAGAATGGTTCCCCGATCTTCACCGGAAAAGCGCTGAAAAGCTTTCCGAAAAACTGGCCAGAGGGTTCGCCTCGTATGTGGAGGCGCAGCCGGCCAATACCCTGCTGCCCCCGGAACGGGAGCTTGCCGCGGAACTCGGCGTCAACCGCAGGACTCTCTGCAAAGCCATGGAGCCGCTGGTCGAATCGGGACTTCTGGAACGGACCCGCCGGGGCACGGTGGTGCGCAAAGAAAGCGAAGCGCCCGATCTGGACATCGAACAGATTCATCCGTTCGTATTCGGACATTCCCCGAAGCGGAAGCTCAAAATCCTGCTTTTCGAGAATCTCCCGGAACAGAAGCGCTTCTGGCGGGAAACCGCGGACGCTTTCGGAGAAGACGTCGAACTCGAGTGGCTGCCGCTGGAGTGCACAACTCCCGCCGCTTTCGCGGACTATATCCGGCAGTCGGGATGCGATCTGGCTCAGGTGAATTCGAACATCCTCCACGGAAATCCGGAACTGGCTTCCTTGTTTTCCCGACTGCCCGGCAATGTCCTCGAATTTTACAGGAATCCCCAATACCGTCTCGGCCGTTTCTTCTCGGAGATCCCCTTTCCGGGCGAGATTCTTTTTCCGGTCTATTTCCAGTTCAATGTCCTCTGGCTGAACCGGGAACTGATGACCGAATACGGCCTTGACCTTACCGGCTTCGCAAAGGGAGAATTCCCATTGAAAGAACTGGTCCGTTCCGTGACCCGGGAACAGTTGCCTCCGGATGTTTTTCTGGCGCCGCATTTCGCGGTTCTGTCTTACAGCTCAAGGGAGGGACGTCCGAGCGAAATCACACGCGGATGCCTGGAAAAATATTATCGCGAGTATTATGAAGTCCTCGCCGATGCCGCTCCGTTCGGAAACCGCTTGTTTGCCAATTCACCGTATGCCCCGTATGAGCTTTGCACTCCGAAAAATCTTCAGCTCTTCAAAGAGGGCAAATTGCTCTTCATGCCGCATTTCAGCGTTTATGCCAATTTTGTCGCGCAGAGCGTCCAGATTCCCTTCATGGAAGTCATGATCCGTCCGGCAACACCGAATTTCCACGCATTTTATCCGGGGCTGGCAATCGTAAAGAATTCCGACAAATCCGCAATGGCGGCCGATTTTCTGCTGCATCTGCTCTCTCCCGAAATCCAGCACGCGATCCCCTCGACCCTGAACGTGGCTCCCTTCCTGATTTCCGCCGACGCCGAACTTGCACTTCGAGAAAAAATTCCCCTGAAGAGCATCACGGACCAGCTGAACCGGATCTTGAATACCGTTCCGGATCCGGACCTGAAGCGATGGGAACTTAACCGTCCCGAAACCGATGCGGTCCTCAACGGAAAAATGACGCCGGATGACGCAGTACGATCCACTACAGATAAAATATTGAATTATCTTTCAAGAAAAAAAGAAACAAGGAGTAAAAAATGAATGTTCGAAAAAAACAATTTACATTGATCGAACTTCTGGTCGTAATTGCAATCATCGCCATTCTCGCGGGAATGCTTCTCCCCTCGCTGGCAAAGGCAAGAGACAAAGCAAGGCAGATCGCCTGTACCAACAACATGAAAAATCTCTGGTTCACCATGGAAAATTATGAGGACGAAGCAGGCGGATACTATATCGCCGGACTCCGCTACCAGAGCATCTGGGGCTCTCAGATGAGGAATCAGGGAATTTTCAAGAATACCCCTCTTTTTAAGGACGCCGGAGGCTCTTATCCAGCAGATTACTACCCGAAAATCATGCAGTGTCCTTCGGAAACCAGAGACCGGGGCGGTTATAAATATCCCAATCTGGCCATTGCCTCCTCTTACGATTTCGGAATCAACTCCTATCTCCATCCGCTCTACACGACAACCGCAAACATGGGGACTCAGACCCGGAGAAAATGGAGGCTGGTAATGCCGAGCCAGACTTACAAATTCGCGGATTCCGGAGAAGTGCCGGATGTCACAAACGAACAATACTACTGGATCGGCTACTATAACTACGGATTCTCGTTCCGCCATCTCGGTTTTGCAAACATCGCCTACCAGGACGGACATATTGCTCCAATCCGCCGCTTCGCCAATTATGGAATTCCCGCGACGGATGTATTTTACGGCTCTGATGAAAAATGGCATAAATAAACGATAAGGAAAAAGATCATCCTATGAAAACAGAAGCGCTCCGCCTCGCCATCACAGCCGCCACAATCCTTGCTCTGGATGTACGCGCCGTGGACTTTCAGGAAAAAAACAATGAACTGACACTCCGCACAAAACGGATGGAAGTCATTGTCAAAGACGCCCGAATCATCCATCTGAAAAGTCTTCACAACGGAAAAGTTCTCGCCAACAGAAAAATCTCGGATCCCAGCCATACAGCCGGACTCGGATGCATGACCGGACAGGAAAAAGAACTTTCGCGCATCCATTATCCCTGGGGAGACCCTCTCGTCAATCCCCCCGTCACTGACAAGCCGACCCCGCTGTACCGCCGTCCGGACACTCGCTCCTTGCTCACCGTCCACAAAGACGGAAATGTTGTTCAGGCAACATGGAAGGGCCTCACCGACGGAAAGAAGTTCTATCCCGACGACCATATCACTCTCGCCTTCAGCGAAGACGCCAACGGCGCACTCACCATTCAGGGAAGCGGGGAATCTCCTTCCGGCGGTGTGTTCGGACTTCAGGTCCCGATTGAAAACCTGACCGGCGGCGGCAAATTCGTGCTTCCCACCTTCGGGGGCATCGAATACGCCGCCACGGGAAAGCCGGGGCTCATGCCGTTTCATTTTTCCACGGTCTTTTACGAAGCTCCGCTCATGACGTTCGAGGCATACGGAACGGCCCTCGGCCTCTGGAGTGAAGACCCGGAGTTCACCCCCTTTCACGCATTCCTCGCCCGAAAGGAGAAAAGCAGCGTCTTTTCACTCGAATTCCAGAACCTCATCCCCTACGAGTCCCTGAAAAAAACGCGTAGCCCCCTCCTCAAGCTGGACGTTTTCCCGGACAGCGACTGGATCGAAGCCGCACGTCCCTACCGCGACTGGTATCACAGACAGTTCGCGAAAGACATGCGCAACCGCGATCGTATCGAATGGGCCAACCGCATCAATGTGATCGTGGACAGCGGCTCCCGGAAACCGGAGGCCCTGCGCAAAGTCATGGAAAAGATGGCCTCCGACCGGGTGCTCTTCCATGTTTGGCAGGCGCGCAAGGAAGGCTTCACCACCAATATTCCGGACTACACGCCCAAGGCCGACTACCCGGACGAGGTGAAAACTTTTCATGAACACGGCTTCAAAGTCATGTGCTACGTCTGTTCCCTCTGCGCCGTCTACAAGTCGCCCGCATGGGAACGCGACAATGTGGAAGATTTCTTCCTCACCCGCAAAAATTCCATCACGGCCTACAATGTCGGAAAGGCCGCCTTCGATTCCAATCTAGAAGGAACCCTCACCTCCGCAAAGGGAAAAGACCAGTTCGCTTCCCTCAAGCCGGGCGCGTTCCTTTACGGAGATCCGCTTTCCAGAGGCTGGCGCGAATACTTCATCCGGACCGTCAAGGAATTCAATGAGAAATGCGGCACGGACGCCAACTATCAGGATACCCTCGGGTGTGTGGGAGACACCGGAAACGGTGTGGTGGACGGTCTGTTCGGAGCGCAGGCGAACGCACAATTCACCCGCGAACTCCAGGCCGCCATGCCCGGCACTCCGATGGCCTCCGAATTCGGCCCCGCCCCCATCGGGTTCGGAGTCAAATGGCCCCTGAATTATGTTCAGGTCTGGGGATCGATCCCCTTCCGGGATTACCGCATCCATCATCAGCGGCCCCTGACTCCGTTCCTCTTCGGATACCGCACATGGATTCCCACCATCAATGCAGGCGACGATTTTCACCGTCACCTGATTTCCTCCTGTTCCGACGCCCTCTCAGGAATGGGAATGTTCGAGTCCACCGAAACGCTTCAGGCGGACCAGGGATTCAACGGGCATCTCGTTCTGCGCTCCAAGGTTTTCGCCGACAACGGACTCGTGCCGTATTATCCGGAAAAGCGTTATCCGGAAAACATCCGGGCCATGTACCGCGGCAAGGACGGCGGCATCTTCCGCTATTATGACGACGGCAAGCTCCAGATGATGCTCGATCCCGCGGGCAAACCGCTCTACGGACGCGTAAACGGCGCCTCAAAAGTGGAGTCCTCCGCGCTGACCATGCCCGGATGGCCCTCTTGCGATGAGAAAGGCATTTACGGTCTCAACCCGAAGAATTCCTACGCCCTCTTCCCGAAAAATACGGAAAAACAGTCTGGGTTGCTCGGAAAACTTCCCGACTCCGCATGCATCCGTTTCTATTACACGACTCCCGACTTCACTTATCTTGAACTGACCGGAACAGGAAAAGTTTCCCTGAAGCTGAATCCTCC
>CAZORN010000178.1:0-1355 GCA_964581935.1 uncultured Victivallales bacterium | reverse complement strand
ACGCAAAAAGCATCGACTTCATGCTCCCGGTCGAAAACAAGGACGATGCAGTCGAAATCCTGTTCCAGAACACGCAGAGCCAATATGGAAACGGCTCCATCATCAGCCTGCTGCTCAACGGACGCGAAGTCTATTCCCTCGACTGCATCACGGCCGCACCCAAAGGACAAAAAAGCGTTTTCGACACGAAACTTCGCCGCGGACGCTTCCCGCTCGGACAATACGCCGGACAGAATGTGCTCGTCTCGCTCCGGGTCGACAACAAGAACGAGAACAACGCGGACATGCAATGGAGCACGGTTCCGCGTCTCGTGAAAGACCCCGCACAGAAGCAGACGGTCGAAGAGGTAGACCCGGCAAAACTGCCCGCCGCGCCTCCGGCCAAGCCGGTTCCGCCGAAACGTCCGGAGGGAATCCCCTCGTCCGTGATCGAAACGGGCATCCCCGAAGGAGTTTACCGTCCAGCGGCGAAACACGGTATGTTCGCCTCGCCGAAATCGATCCCGGTGGAACCGGAAACCGTCTACTTCCTTTCCGGGGAGTTCCGGAAAGCCGACAAGGAAGGATCGACCTTTTATCTGGGCGTCATCTGCTATGACAAAAACAACCGCCAGATCACCGGAATCAACGTCAACCCGCTGGCAGACAGCGAAACCCGGCTTGGCAAAGGCGGTAAGACCGGCGACACGATACTTCATGTGATGGACGCCTCGAAATGGCGCATCGGCGGATGGATCGCCATCGGCACGGAACTGCCGAATTTCGAGCTGGTCGGGCCCGTCGAAAATATTGAAAAACTCGGCGGCGACTATGCCGTTTACCTGAAAACGCCCTTGAAAAAACCGCTGGAATCAGACATCAAGGTACGGATGCACATTCCCACCGGGACCTACAACTACGTCGTCTCCACGCGGCCTACCGATTCCTTTGAACCGTATGGCGGCATTCTCAAAATATGGCCGGGAACGGTCCGGATTCAGCCGATGATCCTCTCCACAACACCGGTTGAAATCCGCAACCTGAAGCTGGAAACATTCAAAAAATAGCCTCCACCGGCTCTCCCCAAAAAACCGTGCCTCTCCTTTCATTCGGGAGGCACGGTTTTTTTCCACACTGGGAAACGGTCCGCTTCCGATGACAAAATTCCGTTCCCGGTTTGTTTTTTCGGCATCACCGGATTATATTGAATGGGTTCTGCACAAAACAACGGCAGGAAAAACATTGCCGCGGAAAGAGGCCGGTTATGAAAATCATTCTCGTAGAAGACGACAGAAAAATCGCGGAATTCATCCTGAAAGGTCTGGAGGAAGTCGGCTACACCACCACGCATGTCTCGGACGGTCAGGCGGCTCTCT
>CAZORN010000177.1:0-6083 GCA_964581935.1 uncultured Victivallales bacterium | reverse complement strand
CGCCAGCTCGACCTCTTTCGGCAGACACGTCCCCGGCGCGTAGATCTGCTTTTCGATCCGCTCCTTCAGTGTCCGGTAGACCTGTTCCTGTTTTGTCAGCTGAATCATGGTTTTTCTGCCTGAAATACTTTTTGTTCTTCTTACAAGTATCATCAGGTATTATGATTTGTCAAGAGGCGGAAACAAGAAAATTTCATTTTTTTACAGGGGGAGGGGATGCGAGAGGTCCGGACGGACCGTGACGGGCTGTCTATTCCAAGGGGGGCTGACTCCTGCCGGTCGGACTCTCCAGCAGTTCCGCAAAGACTGGCTTCGAGGATTATCCTCCGGACGGCCTCGCATTCATTGAATTTCCGGGAATTAGAGTTCGCGCAGCTGGACTTCTGCAAGGTCGATCTGCCTTGCCTCCTTCGATGCGAACTTGACCGTGTTTTCCTGATTCCGGTCCACATAGAAATGGACGAATCCCGTATCGGCGGCGCTTTTTTCAGGAACTTTCACCGTGCCGAAGAACTCCGTCCATTCGGGCATATCGCGGATTCCGTCCTGAGCGGTGAAGAAGGAAATCGCAATGTTTTCCTTTTTAGGGGTGTTCCGTTTGAATGCGACAATGAACGGGATGAGTCTGCATTCTCCCTGTTTGCGCACTTTGAATGCGAAGTAATATTCCTTGCCGGGCTTCAGCGGGATATTCGACGAGGAGAACCAGCCGTTTGTCTTGTCTGCCGGAAGTGTCAGACGGCAGAACTTGCCGTTGTTTTCCTCCATCGGCCGCGCCTTGAGAAGTCCGGGCGACCAATGGGGCAGGTTGCCGGTGGCGCCGGGGGTGAAATTTCCGTTTGCGAGCAGACCTGAGGTTGCCTGTTTGTCGTCGGCGGAAAGCATTGCTGCGGTCATTCCGAGCGTGAGAGCGGCTGTCAGAGCGAGATGTCTGAGGTTCATGAGATTTCTCCTTTATTCATTATGTCTATCGGGTTGATTTATTTCCTGTCAGCCATGGGATTCCGTGGTCCAGAACCGTTTTGTCAACGCCCTCTGCGACCTCTGCCTCCTGGTCGTTTTTCTTCAGCGAGACCATTCCGTTGCACAACACGCGTCCGCGTCCGAAGGCCCCTGCGATGAGCACCGGTTTTCCGGAGGCAGAGTTCAGCAGGACCTTCCCTTCCGGTCCGGGAATCAGAACCATGTGGTCCCAATACATTTGCGGGAGAACCGTTCCGGGCGCCGCGGCGTTCAGGGCGGGGTGGGATTCCATGACGGTGACTGCAAGGTCGCCTCCGGGATGCTGTGGGAATTTTTCGAGGATTCCCTTGCAGATTTCGGGGAAGACGCCGCTTTCGATTACGCTCCGTCCGGGATGCTTCCAGCCGTTTGAATCGTGTTCAAAATAAACGCCGCCCCCGCCGCTGACGAATTTGCGGATGGACGCGCGGTAGAGGGAGGCGTCGCCGTCGCCCCACCGCAGGACTTGCGGGATGACCAGAGCCTTGAATTTTTCCAACGTATCCGGACGCAGATTGTCGATATATTCCACGGAAATCCCGCGGTTGCGGATCAGCGTATTGTAAATGGTTTTGAACGGAAACACCTCTCCGCCGCGTCCTGCGGGATTGTAGACGGCGACCCTGATGGAATTGCCTGCCGGGGCGTCTTTGCTGAAGCGCATTTTGAGGCGGAGAAAGTACAGATCCTGTTTGAGTCGTTTGTACCAGGTGTCGGTATTGAGAGAATAGATCCAGCGGGCGTGGACTCTGTCATGGAGCAAATCCAGATGTTCATTCATCTGTTTTTCGGCCTCGGCCGCGAGTTTTTCGGCACGGTCAAAGTCTTTCCTGCCGACCGCGTCGACCGCGGCCGCGGTTTTCTCCCTGACGCGGACGTAAAGGGTGTGGTGATAAATGCGATTGTAAAAACGGTCCACTGTATCCTTCTCCTCGCCCTGCAGCGGCATTTTCCGCATTTCCTCCAGGAGCTTGAGGGCCTTTTCGGTGCGGACGCGTTCTCCCGAGATGACTTCCAAAGTTTCATTCTGTTTGTACAACCATCGCCAGTTCGGGGTGACCCAGTCCGTGACGCCGCAGAGGAGAAGATCGGCCATGCCGTTTCCGATATTCTTTCCATAAAGGGAGGAACAGATGTCCTGAAGCATTTTTTTACTTTCCGGATGCGGGAGTTCTGTTCCGTGTTCAAGCACCCAGCGGTCGAAAGGAATTCCGTCGACCGTAAGGGTTCGGGAGTAATACGCGCCCTCCTTGACGGCAGGCCCCTGTGCGGCGGTGACTTTGTAACCCGGGGCTTTCGTGTTCCACTGATACTCCACGCCGACCAGCGAAACGGCGAGCGTATCGAAGAAGGAATAGGGGTGGTTGAGCAGGACGATGTCGTCCGCGCTGGCTTCCCGGTAGAGACTCCGGAAGAAACGCGGGGACCAGTCGAAGAAGCTTCCGTAGGCGAACGGGATATTGTTGATCCATAGAAGCAGTTTCTGCCGGACGGTCCGGCGCCAGGATTCGGCGGCGTCTCCGTCGTAGCTGACGAGTGTGAGCCAGATGTCCGCGGGAATTTTCTCGGAAAGGCCGCTGTAATATTTGCGGAGCTCTTCATTTCCGGGGAGTTCCAGGTTTCTGGAATAAGGAAACGTGATCATATTGACGAGGATGTCGGGATTTCCCGCCTTGAGCCCGCGGTAGAGAATATTGATCACATTGGCATCGGCGGAGATGCGGTCGTCTCCGAATTTTTCCCGGCAGGCCTTGCTGCGGTTCCCGAAATTCCCGTCCCAGTAGTCCTGGGTATGCAAGCCGACCGCCCCTGTCTTTGTGGCGGCGACGAAACGGCGGAGTTTTTCGGCCTTCCTTTCCAGAAGGTCGTTGCGGCTCCACGTGTAGAAGTGCTTCTGGAATATCGTGACGCCTTCCTTGAAGTCGGGAGATTTTCCGTCGCGTTTGACTGTTCCAACGGACCATCCGCGATAGTCGTGGAAGAGAATCCGGATGCCGCGTTCGGCCGCGTATTCATTGACCTGACGGATCCATGGCCAGTCATCTTCGCAGTCCAGATATTCTTTGAACATTTCGGCATCGACCTGGATCAGATTGAATTTGTAACGCAGGGCCCATTCGATCTGCGCCTTTGCCGTTTCAAGTTTACCGTGTCCTTCGTTCGGCATCACTTTGCGGTCTCGGACGGGACCGCAAAGAATATCGTTGAGAAGCATCCGGTTGCGGAAATCCGGCCAGTCTGAAACCGTGGCCGCGCGGAACGTCGTTCGGTTCCCCTGTTTTTCCACCAGATTTCCGGCCGTGACCGCCGCATAGAGAACCCCGTGTGCCTCCGGGGCGGTGAGCGCGATGGCATTTCCCTGCGAACGGATCAGATACCCCTGGCTTCCCAACGGGAATTTCGCGAGTTCTTCCGAGGCGACCGGGATTCGTGTGAATTTCCCGCGCACTCCGACGTATATCCTGACCGAGTCGGCCGGTATGTCCGCAACGTTTTCGGTAAAGACGGGGAGCGTTTTTCCGCACTGGGCGGCGACTGCGTTATTCAACCACTCCACAGCCCGGCGTTCCATGGGAGAGGTTTCTTCCGGCGTCAGGATGACCGCGGTCGTTTTCTCGCTGTCGGCAAGGGGGATACGGGTGCTTTCCACCCTGATTTCCTTGGGCGCGGGAATGATGCGCGGGGGCGGGTCGGCTTTCAGATGGATCGAGGCGGCGATCATCATTACGGCGGGCGCAAGACGGGATAGAATCTTTGTCAGCATGTTGTTTCCTTCGTGGTGATGGGATCCTGGTTTTCTAAAATCAGAGGGAGCGCGGACGCCAGAAGGGCGTGGACAACGGCCTGTATGCGTCACGCATGAAGGCGACATGTCCGTCGACATAAAGGAAGTTGCTTCCTTTTTTGTGAATGTTCCGCCTTGCAATGTCCTGCGCCCAGCCGGTTCCGTCGAAGCTGACGATCCAGAAATAGCTTTCATTCACCCATAAGGTCATGGACGGGCGCGGAATATTGGTAGTCGTAAGTCTCCGATTATAGTCAGGATAGGCTATGTAATAGTTCAGCGCATACGCAATTGGCAGGTTCAACTGCCATTGTGCCTTACAGCCGATATTGTTCGGCAGGGTGGAGGTTCTGTTGAAAATACACTTCTTCTGCACATAAACGGTTCCTCTTGCGTAAAGGACCGACATCCATCCCTGATCGGAATTTGTGCTGGATCCGCCCTCATACCACCCCTGATTGTCATCCATATACTGATTGTATCCGCTGCCGATCTGCTTCAGGTTGCTCATACAGGCGGCGCGGTACGCCATGTTGCGCGCTTGGTTCAGTGCCGGAAGCAGCAGTGAAGCCAGAATCGCGATGATCGCAATGACAACCAGCAGTTCAATCAATGTGAATTTTTTCATCTCCTGTTTCTCCCGATTTCTTCTATCTGTCCTGAATGAAAGATTCTCTTTACCGTCGTTTTCATCCCATCCTCCCGTGTTTTTATACCGCTCCCCGCCTGGAGCGGAAGCTTTTTCCAGATGTCAGCGTGAATGAGCTTTTCCTTCCTCTTTCGTATGGGAATCTCCCGCCGCCTTCAATGACTTCGGTTTGCGGGGGAAGCTTTCTTTTGTCCGGGGAGGCGGCGCCGCGGTCGAATTCCTGACAATCAGTTCCGGACGCATGCACTTCGTAATGAAATCGCTTTCGTTCTGCATGGAGAGCAGGAAGGAAACCACGTCTCCGATGACCGCGTCCAGATTTGCCGCGGCCGTGGTCAGGGGCACCGGATAGGTTCCGGAGTCTTTCAGATTGTCAAATCCGGTGATGGAAACATCTTCCGGAATCCGGAGTCCGTTCGCAAGGAAACATTCCTCCATCCCCAGGGCTGTTTCGTCGTTCAGTGCGATCACCGCGGTGAAACGGCGTCCGGATTCCAGCAGTTTTCTTGCCGCCTCATATCCCTCCCGCCTTGTTCCCCAGTGGACATACTCCAGATTTTCTTTCTCCAGCTTCATTCCGAATTTGCTCATGGCACGGCTGATTCCGGCCACGCGGTGTTCATCTTCGAAAGAACCTGCGAAAATGATTTCCCTGTGGCCGAGCTCCAGCAGATGTCGCGCCACAAGATAAACGCCCTCTTCCACATCTTCCGCCACATAGGACATCGGGTGGGTCGGGATCCATCTCATGCAGACGGCTTTTTTTCTGTAGCGCGTGATCAGTTCGTTCATTACGGAGGAGAAGGAGGCCAGCTGGTCCACCACGACGCCGTCACATTTCTTGATGAGATAATCCAGGCGGCTGACATCGATATTTTCCTTGTCGATCATCAGGATCAGGGTATTGAGACGGCTGTTGTTCATGATGTATAGCAGGTTGTTGATCACCTCCTGCTGAAAATGGTTCATCCAACGGTCGCATATAACCAGAATCAGACTGTTTTCCGCAATGACGGGCGACGGATATACCAGCGTCCCGAGTCCCTGAATCGGTTTCAGAATGTTTTCCTGTGTCAGGTCGTGAATCGCCCTCCGCAGCGTGTTTCTGGAAACACGGTATTTCCGCATCAGTTCCTTCTCCGTCGGAAGGTATTTGATTTTCTCTTTGTCTATATATTCGACCAGCTTTTTCTTCAGCTGTTCATAGAGCGGTTCCCGAACCAGAAATTCCTCCATGAGGGCCTCCATATTTCTTTATTATACCATAAAGATACTATATACCAACAACAAAGTCAATCCCCTTTCATGAAAAAAATGGGATTTTCTTATAATTACACTAGAATTTTAAGAAAAAACGATGTAATAATCTTCGTTTCAAGGGACTGCGTTGAAGACTTGACGGGAAAGTTGCACCCTCGAAGAAAGGCTCTCTCGCTGTCTTGGAAAAAGGCCTCGCGAAGAATTACGCCGGCCGTGAAAACATTGAGGTTATTTTTTTTGTCCCGGAGTCTACAGCGCTTGTTTTTTGGATCGGATATGGTATATTGTATACAATAATCCTGAAGAAAAAACATCCGAAACACGGGAGAAGAAATGTCTGACTTTTCACATCTGAATGTTTTCCGGACCCTTGAACAGGGGAAACCC
>CAZORN010000176.1:0-6104 GCA_964581935.1 uncultured Victivallales bacterium | reverse complement strand
GTTCCTGCGAAGGGTTCCACCAGCACTACGGACGTGAAAACATTCTGCGGAACAATATTTTCGCCTTCAACGGAAAAAGCGGAATCGCCATTTCGCGCGACACGCTCAAAAACCATAGCTGTCCCGGCAAGGCGCACTCGAAAGTCCTGACACTCCTGAATAATGTGATTCTCACGGACGGCACGCCCGCCATTCAGGTTTCGGATCCGGAGCTGATCGCGGAAAAGAAGGTATGGTCCGACGGCAACATCTTCTTCGACGTCTCGGGAAAACAGAAGATTTTCACATGGTCCGCGGAAGAAAAAAAAGGATTTTCTTTCGAAGAATGGCGGAAAAAAGGGTTCGACGTCCATTCCCTCCGGAAAGACCCCGGATTCTTCAACGCGAAGCAATCCGATTACCGTGTGAAAGAAGACTCGGTCCTTCGAGAATACGGTTTTGACGGAAAGAACCTGCTCGAATTCCGGAAAAAAGAAAAATGATTCTGGAAGGAGAACTTTCGGAGACTCAGCAGCATAACGCCCAGATGACCTACCGCAACTTTCTGGCGGTCAATGCGGCGGCGGGGGTCTGTTCCGGGGAGTCCATGCTGATCCTGATGGCAATCCGCCTGAATCTGCCGGATTCGCTGGTTTCGTGCATCGGGGCGTTGACTTATCTGAGTTATCTGGTACTCCCGCTGGGGTTCCTGGCGGCGGCGAAACACGGAGCGGGCGGAAGCATCCGGAAACAGGGATTCTTCATTGCTCTGCTGTGCGCGGGCATCATGCTGTCGGGACTTCTTCCGCACGGGACCGCATCCGTATTCCTTTTCGGAGTCTGCCTGATTGTGCTTTTTTTTCTCCGGTCCTCATCGGCCTCGATGCTGTTTCCGCTGCAAAAAAGCATCTCGACGGAACAGACGCTTCCGGGGATGCTGGCGCGGAACAGCATCACGGGAAGCTCGGTGGGACTGGCGGGAAGTCTGGGACTGGCGGTCCTGCTGTCGGTCTCGCACGATCCGCGAACGCTCCCCCTGATTTTCGCGGGAGGCGCGGGGTTTGCGATGGTGTCCGCGTGGATCATCGGAAGGATCGACGAACCCGGAAAACTGAGGAGGTTCGCCGCCCGGCCGATCCTGCCGCAGGTCCGTCTTGCATGGGCGGACAAACTCATGAGAAAACAGCTGGTCACGGGATGCCTCCTGAATCTTTCTCTGGCCATGATGCTTCCGGTCAATCTTCTGGCGGTGCGGAGGGGGTTCGGGTTCGGCGACTCCGATGCGCTGTTCCTGACCTCGGTCCAGGTGGTGACGAGCATCGCGGCGGCATGGGCGACGCGTCATCTGGCGCTTCGCTTCGGTCCGCGCAACCTGATGCTGTGGAGCTATCCGCTGATCTGGATTCTGGCGATCTACTGGATGATCGTTCCGGAACACCCATCCATGCTTCTGGCATCCGTCCCCTTCCTCACGGCGGGCCTCATGACGGTCTCCTTCAGCACGAATCTGGCGAACTATTTCCTGATCTCGGTTCCGGGACGCCTCCAGATCGGCGGAACCTTCCTGATCTTCGTCGTGACCGGCGGGCTGATGGGCGCGCTCGGAATGCTCCTGAATTCCCTGATTTTCCACCTTGCACAAACGATGTCGCCGGGGGCCGGACCGCTCGCGTCTTTCCGCCTGTTCTACGGCGCCTGCGGACTGCTGTTCTCCGTCTGGATTTTCGTGCCCGCGCTGCTGCCGGTGAAATACAGGGAATACCGTTTGAAAAATCCGCGCTGAGGCGGTATAGTTTTTCAAACGGGAGGCTCCATGCTGATCTCATCGGACGGTGACAGACATTCCGGAATATCGAAGAAGGATTTCTTCGCCTCATGGACGGGAGCGGACGGTCCGCCCCCTGCCCTCTGGTGCGACATGATCGCCGGCATCACATCGCCGCCCGGCGCCTTCCACGAACACGCGCCGCATCCGGTCTCCACGATCGAGCTGGTCACCCGCGGAACCCTTTCGGTCGAATACCGGGGAAAAATCCGGAAACTGGAAGAAGGCGACGCCGTTTTTCTGTCCGCGGGCGAATACAACCGTCTGGACGCCGGGAAAAGAGGTTGTTCGAAAATATTCGCGGCCGTCACGGGATTTGAACTTGAAAACCTCGCCCGTTCACTTTTCGGCGGACACATTTTTTTTCATCTCAAGGCAGACACATTCCGGAATGTCCTTCAGACGACGGAACGACTGACGTGTCTGCTCAACGGGAAGAAATCCGTCCCGGATGTCTCGGCGGAAGTCTTCCGCCTGATGATGGAGCTGAGCCTTTCGAGACCGGACGACACGCCCGGCGAGTTATCGGAAGCGCGGAATTTCCTGAATGCGAACCTTGGCGGAAAGCACGTGCTTCCGGAGCTTGCGAAACACCTGAGGCTTCCGACTGCCGCACTCAACAAACTGTTCCGGGATTACTTCCGGACAACGCCCGCCGTGTTCTTCCTCCGGCTCCGGATGGAAAAGGCGGCGAACCTGCTGAAAAATACGTCTCTGTCTGTGAAGGAGATCGGCGCGGCGGTCGGCTACGGTTCGGGGCTGACTTTTGCGCGGGAGTTCAGAAAGCACTACGGCCTGCTGCCGCTTCGATTCCGGAAGGGAATGGAAGCGGACAGGTCTTGAAATCCCGTTTTTTGCGGTTATATTGAAAAAAGTCCGTCGTTTCTCCCATGCCGGGAAGCGCCGGAGCTTTTGAGTTCGGAATCCATAACAACAGGAGGCCTATCATGCCGGAATTCTGTTCATCGCTGCCGTCGTCGAAAAAAGCGGGCGAAAAGCTCAGCAAGAAGGAAGTCATCCGCGCCATCCGTTTCATGGTCGCCGCCGAATATGAGGCGGTCGGACTGTATACCCAGCTGGCGGACTCCGTGGATTGCGAAAAGGTCAAAGCGGTCCTGGCGGACATCGCGGACGAGGAACGCGTCCACGCCGGAGAGTTTCTGCGTCTGCTGTATGAGCTGGACCCGAAGGAAAAAGAATTCTACAAGGAAGGCGCGGGAGAAGTCGAGGAACTTCTCGAAAAATTGCCCGCAAAGGCTAAAGACTGAATTCTTTAAGATTTGAGAACAGAGGCGGCTTCTCCTTATATATAAGGAAGGACCGCCTCTTGTCCGTACAGCATTGTGTTTCATAATGAAAATGCGATTGATCTCCGTCTCCGGAACATCAAGAGCGGCAGGAATTCATTTCTTTTCGGAAACGACGCGTCTGCGCTTGCCCAGCAGGAGGATGTCCCGGAGCTGGTCGTTGTGCCTTGCGGACAGCCAGCGTTTTTCAAAGCTGGAACTGTAGACGATCTGGGCGATGGCCGCCAGAGCCTTGAGATGGTGATTGCGGCAGTCGCGGGTGCCGAGAATCACGAAAACCGCCTTGATCAGCGTCTCCGAACCCTCCATCGCCACGCCGTCCCTGCAGCGCACCAGCGCAATCCGGAAACAGTTTTCCCCTTCCAGAATCAGGTGCGGAATGGCGACAAAATGGTTGATCGCCGTACTGCTGCTTTTCTCGCGTTCCATCAGCATCTCATAGAAACGGTCGGAAGAAAGTCCGGCTCCCGGAGCCAGCTTTTCAGAAACAGCCTTGAACAGCGTGGTGGTGCACATGGCTCCCGGCAAATCGATCACTTCGGCTTTCTCCACCTCGAGATCGAACTCATCCTTGACGACTTCGTCCCGGTTATGAACCACTTCGAGAAGTTCCTGTTCCAGACTGTGGTTGGTCAGGTTCCGGTTGGTGATCCGTTCCAGCAGATGCATCAGGGCGAATTCCCTGCTGGTCTTGCGTCCATAGATATAGAAGACAGCCAGGCTGAAGACAATGACGATCAGGTTGACCCTCAGGGCGTGCCACCCCAGAGCCAGAATCATCATGGAGAAGACGATGATGCAGAAAATCTGCGCATACGGGTAGAATGGAACCTTGAAGGTAGGTCTGTAGTTGAGGACCCGGCTTTCACGGAGGATGATGACGGCGAAGGAGGCAAGAACATACGATGCCAGAATCACCGCGGAAGCCGCCTTGACCAGAGCTTCCAGCGGAAGCTGGGCGGCGATTCCCATCAGGGTTCCGGTAATCAGAATGGCGACCCACGGGTTCCGGCTTTCCTTCGACTCAATGGAAATGAACCGTGGCATCAGACCGTCGCGGCTCAGCGCGAAGGGATAGCGGGAGGCCGCCATCACCCCGGCATGGGCCGTCGTGGTGAAGGCCATGATCGCACCGATGGTCATGATGACGTATCCGGGAAGTCCGGCGAAGATTCTTGCGGCATCGGCCACGGAGGTCGTATCCCCGGCGAATTTCTGAGGCGGAATGATGCCGATGACCACAATCAGGATCGTGACATAAAGGACAGTCGTGACCAGAATCGAAATCACGATTCCCAGCGGGATGTTACGCTGGGGTTTCACGACTTCCTCCGAGATGCTGATGGCATGAAGCAGGCCTCCGTAGGAAATATAAACCATCGCCGCCGTAATCAGGATGTCGTTTACATTTTTTCCCGGCAGAAGCATCGGCTTGAACGCGCCGATGTCCACATTTGGAAGGCCCACGACAATGAAGAATCCGATCGCCGCCAGAAGGACAATCACCATGAGATTTTCCAGAAAAGCCGCCGATTTGACCCCCATCAGATTGCAGAAGACAAAAAGCAGGGTGAAAACCGCGCTGCTGCTCCAGACCGGAATCTGAGGAAAGAAAACATACAGGACTTCCGACATGCCGAAGATCGCAAAGGCGCTTTTCATCACCAGCGCCAGCCAGCTCAACACGCCCGAAACCGTTCCCACAAGAGGCCCCATGCTCCGGGTGACAAAATAATAGTCGCCGCCGGCTTTCGGCATGGCGGTGGAAAGCTCGATCACATTCAGGATGCCGATCAGAGACACTGCTCCGGCCAGAAAATAGGAGATGAACAATGCCGGTCCCACATTCGGAAAAACCACACCCGGCAAAATGAAAATACCGGAACTGATCATGGCTCCGGTTGCGATGCTGAACACATCAAAAAACTTCAGGGACCGTTTCAGCGCCATGACCACGCTCCTTCATTAATCAAAGCCGGTTGAACGACACGGGGCGGCAATTCCTGTAATTGAGCCGGAAAAGCCTCGGAAAATTATCTTTTCTTCCCAGGAAGAACCGCTTTCCGGCAAACGCACAAACGAGATTCATTGCGGGAGTTTCGATTCCCGCTGTCAGGAAAACAACCTTACACGTCCGGATATTCATAGGTTTCCCCGCAGAAGTTCCGGAACGTCAGCGTATTTCCCTCCCTGCCGCACTGGTATTCAGGAAGGAGCGGAATCTTGCCGCCCCCGTGCGGAAGGTCCACCACGAACTGGGGAACGGCCAGACCGCTGGTCCACCCGCGGAGCCCGTCCATGATCTCCAGTCCTTTCGCAAGGGGAGTCCGGAAGTGTTCCGTTCCATAAACCAGATCGGCCTGGAAAATATAGTAGGGACGGACGCGCGCCGCGAGAAGTTTCTGCATCAGGAGACGCATGACGTCCGGATCGTCGTTGACGCCCTTGAGAAGGACGGTCTGGCTTCCGAGCGGGATTCCCGCATCGGCCAGGCGTCCCAGCGCCTTGACGGCTTCGGGCGTCAGTTCGTCCGGATGGTTGAAGTGGACGTTGACATACAGGGGATGATACTTCTTGAGCATGGCGACCAGTTTTCCCGTGATGCGCTCCGGCAGGACGCACGGAGTCCGGGTCCCGATCCGGAGGACCTCCACGTGGGGAATGGGACGGAGGGAACTCAGGATGTATTCGATCCGGTCGTCATCGAGCAGGAAGGGGTCTCCGCCTGAAATCAGGACGTCCCGGATCTCCGAATGGGCGCGGATATACGCAATGCCTTCATCGAGGTGCTTTTTGTCGACCAGCATGGGAGTGCGGAATTTCCGCTTGCGGGTGCAGAAGCGGCAATACATGGCGCACTGGTTCGACGCCAGGAAAAGGCATCGGTCCGGATAGCGGTGGACAATGCACGGCACCGGGGCGTGCTTCTCCTCGCTGAGCGGATCGTCCATCAGGTCCTCGTGTCCTTCCAGTTCATGTTCATCCGGAATGCA
>CAZORN010000175.1:3126-6112 GCA_964581935.1 uncultured Victivallales bacterium | reverse complement strand
CCATGGCCTTGGCGTAGACGGTCGCCGCGCGACGCTGGAGCCGGATCGGTCCGGGCAGGACGCCCTCGGCCTTCAGTCCGCGCTCCACCGCTTCGCACATGACGTCCAGAAGAGATCCCAGCTTTCGGCAGATTTCCGCCTCGGAAAGACCCGTCAGGGCGCTTTCGTTGGCAAGGATCACCTCCCGCGGCGTCATCGAATATTTTTCGGTCAGGCGTACAAATGAATCGAAGTTCCGGTAGCGGTACGGCACGGGATTGAGCTCCGGCGGAGCATCCCCTTCCCGCTGGATGAAGCCGCCGCCGACCGAATAATAGGTTTCTTCCGCAAGTTTTTCATTCTCTTCGGAAAAGAGACGGAACACCAGCGTGTTGCTGAAGGGGAAATGGTTCTTGCCCGTATTGAAGCGGATGGACTTTCTGGAAAAGACGGCCGTCCTCCCCGCAAAATGCGCGGTATAAACCGTATCCGGGTCTGTAAACATCTCGGACAGCTCGTCCACAGGAC
Source organism: uncultured Victivallales bacterium (assembly GCA_964581935.1). GTDB lineage: Bacteria > Verrucomicrobiota > Lentisphaeria > Victivallales > UBA1829 > SIG94. The sequence continues at coordinate 5,605 of CAZORN010000175.1, read as the reverse complement.
AGGTTTCGGGATGCTCTCCGAGGAGGCCCATTCCGACGGCGCGGTCGGTGCCGTGCCCCTTCCCCGTCAGAGCGAGAGAACCGAACAGCTCCGCTTCGAGATGATGCGCCCGGTCCAGAGTGTCGGACGGAAGCGCCGCCAGACGCGACAGAAAGTCGCACCCCGCCTTCATCGGTCCGATGGTATGGGAGCTGGACGGGCCGGGGCCCACTTTGAAAATGTCGAACAGACTGGTCTGGATGCAGTTCATTTTTGAAACACTCCGTTCAGGTCGTCGCACAGATGTTTTTCCCACGATTTGCTTTCCACGTTCAGGGCCAGCGTCCTTTCAATCGAGAGCCGGTTGGAAAAGCAGAAATACGAAATGGCCAGAAGCGAGAAGAGATACGTGTCGAATCCGACGGTTTTTAGAAACCCTTCCGCCACCGCCCGGTCGAAGATGCCGCGAAGCGCCTCGTTTTCGTTTTTCCGGACCGGATCGAGAACGCTGACGCAGTCGGGACCTTCGAGGTTGGCCCAGGAAAGAAGACGCCAGAAATAAGGATGCGCGGCATGGACGTCGAGGAATCCGCGGAGCAGAATCCCCGTCAGATGCGCCGGATCGGCCTCCGCCTTGCGCACCGTGGAACGGGAGAACAGCTCCACCCGTCCGAAGACATCCAGCAGGACCGCCTCGAAAAGGGATTTCTTGGAACCGAAATAGGCGTAGAGCCGCTGTTTGTTCACGGCGGCCTCTTCCGCAATGTCGTCCACCGTCGCCCCGCTCAGCCCCTTCCGGGCGAAAATCCGGGTCGCGGCCTCGAGAATCCTGGAACGTGTCTCTATCGCGCGCTTCTGCATGATTTCCCCTGTTTGCGGGAATGTAATATATCAGTCGGCCAGCCACTTTTCAAGGTGGGCCGCAACGAATGCGTCGTCGTGCAGATGCGGATACGCGTCATGGACCCGCGTGATCTCTTCGCTCTGTCCCGGCGACAGCACTTCCTCCGGATTCAGGCACCAGGTCCCCTGAAGGAGCCCCTGCCGGCGCAGGACTTCATGAATCCCCGGGATGCACCCGGCGAAGCCGTGCGAAGGATCGAAGAACGCGGCGTTGCTGTCCGTGATCTGGACGTTGCGCGTCAGGAGTTCCGGGGGGACCGGCGCGCCGCTTTCGATCAGAGAGTGGACCTCGTCCAGCAGCGTGACGGCCTTGCGCGTCCAGCAGCACCAGTGTCCGAGAAGACCGCCGCAGATCCGGATTTTCTTTCCCGATACGCTGTATTCCGTAAGGAGGTCGATCAGGATGTTGTCGTCGTTTCCGGTATACAGCGGAATGTCGCGTCCGGACTCCGCGACGGCGCGCACCACGTCGAGGGTGCAATAGCGGTTGAAGGGAGCCATCTTGATCGCAAGGATATTGTCGATCTCCGCGAATTTCCTCCAGAACTCATACGGAAGGATCCGTCCGCCCACGCTCGGCTGAAGATAGAAGCCGATGACCGGAATGACTTTCGCGACGGCGCGGCAGTGTTCCAGCATTTCCTCCAGCGTGGCCCCGGCGAAGGCCGAAAGGCTCAGGAGCCCGGCGTCATAGCCGTTGGCGGCCTCGAATTCCGCCTCGCGGAGCGCCTGGGGTGTCCGTCCGCAGATGCCTCCGACCTTCAGGATTTTCTTTCCGGTGCGGGCGCACCATTCGTCGATGAAGACGGAGGTTTCGCGGAGGACGGGCTCGAAGAGTCCGATTTCGGGCTTGCGGATTTCAAACTGGGTGGAATGCACTCCGACCGCGATGCCTCCCGCCCCGGCGTCGATATAATAGCGGCAGAGGGCGCGCTGGTGGCGCGGCGAGAATTTGCGGTGTTCGTCCAGAGCCAGCGGCTGGGCCGGAATGACCACGCCGCGGCGGACCGACTTGAGAACCTGCGGATGAATGTCCTGTATCGTTTTCATTTTCAGAATTTCCCGTTGCTGACTTCAAAATGAGTGGGTTTGCCGATGCTGACGCCGCCGTTGCGGATCCAGTCCGCCTGCCAGAGGATCAGCTGGTCGAGAGACACGCGCGGATAGCCGAAAATCCGGCACATCTTTGCGGAGTCGTTCAGATACTGGAACGGTCCGGGCGAGCCCTTGAAACGGACTTCCTTTCCCATGAGGCGTCCCATGCGGAGCGCGACTTGTTCCACGGAAGCGGTTTCCGGGCCGGTCACGTTCAGGACCGCGCCCGGACTTTCACAAAGCTCCAGCGCCCGGAGCGCGTTGGCGTTGGCGTCGCCCTGCCAGATGACGTTGAAATGCCCGACCGAGTTGTCCACCTCGCGCCCTTCCCAGAGGCTCCTTCCGATGTCATGCAGGACGCCGTAGCGGAGATCGACGGCGTAATTCAGGCGGAACAGCAGCAGTTTCGTGCCGAACTTCCGCGAGGCGTAGTCGAAAATGCGTTCGCGTCCGAGACACGACTGCGAATAGTCGCCCACCGGCGCGGGCACGACCTCTTCCG
>CAZORN010000175.1:1418-3026 GCA_964581935.1 uncultured Victivallales bacterium | reverse complement strand
ATGTCTCTGGAAACATTGCTTGAAAAAGTTCAGATCGAAGTGAAGGAAACCGATCCCTGCACCCGGAAAATGGAAGCCAAATACACCGCGGAACAGGTGGACGGCGCGTTCAAGGACGCCGCCAAGGAAGCCGCGAAATTCGCACAGCTTCCCGGATTCCGCAAAGGGAAGGCTCCTCTCAGCATGGTTCTGGCGAAATACAAAGACTACATCCTCGACGACGTCACCAAGATGCTCCAGCAGAACGCGTTCCGCAAACTTTCCGAAGACGCGAAACTGGACATCGTTTCCTTCGGCAGCATGAATGCTCCGGAAAAACCCGAGCAGGGCAAGGAATACGCGTTTTCCCTCGACGTGGAGATCGCCCCCGCGTTCAAGATGCCCGAATACAAGAACCTCGCCGTCAAGGTGGAAGAAGGCGAAACCTTCGAGAAGCACTACGCCGGACAGCTGGAATACATCAAGAACCTCTACGCCGAATTCCTGAACGTGGAAGAGCCCGCCGCCCCCGGCGACATGCTCAAGGTTTCCTATGACTCCGACTTCGTTCTTCCGGAAGACGCCTCGGCCTCCCTCAAGCGCGCCGTCAAGGCCGAAGAAGGCTGGTTCTTCCTCAACGAACCCGAACAGATTCCCGGTCTCCTCAAGGCTCTGACCGGAGCGACCAAGGGCGGCGAATACAAGTTTGAAACGGAATTTCCGGCGGACTGGCGCGAAGCCGCGCTGGCCGGGAAAAAAGTCAACTTCACCGTGAAAGTGTTTGAAGTTCAGCGCCGCGTTCCGATCGCCTCCGAGGAAAAACTGGCGGAGAAGCTCGGCATGGAAAGCGTGGAAAAATTCCATGAATTCCTGAAGAACAAAACGGAAAACGAGCTCGAACAAGCGAAAAAACAGCAGGTCAAGGCCAAAGTCGCCGAGATTCTCCTGAGCGCGGTTCCCGATTTCGATCTTCCCAAGGGTCTGCTCTCCATGACCACCCAGCGCGAGTTCTCCCGCATCGCCGAACAGCTGGTCCGCAAGGAAGAAGACGTCGAAGCCTTCAAGGCGGACAAGGAAAAGCATCTGGAAAAGGCCAAGGCGGACGCCGCCCTGAAACTGAAGAAGCTGTTTGTGCTCCGCAAGATCGCGGAAGCGGAAAAGATCACGGTCTCCCAGGAGGAAGTCGATCTCCAGATCCGCCAGATGAGCGCCTATCTCGGTTACAAGGAAAAAGACGTCCGCAAGATGCTCGAGAACAACGGCGGATACAATGAAATCCAGTCGGACATCCTGATGGACAAGGTCGTCGATTTCGTGGCCTCCCAGGCGAAGGCCTGAGCCTTTCCGGAAACTGTCCGACTCAATGAAAAGGAGCTTTCAAATGTTCAATAACTACACCATTCCGATGGTCGTGGAACAGACCGGCAGCGGTGAACGGGGATACGACATCTTCTCCCGTCTGCTCAAGGACCGGATCGTTCTGCTCGGGACCGAGATCAACGACGCGTTCGCCAATCTCATCATCGCGGAGCTCCTGTTCCTTCAAAGCGAAGACCCGAAAAAGGACATCGACATGTATATCTGTTCGCCGGGGGGCAGCGTGACCGCCGGACTGGCGATCTACGACGT
>CAZORN010000175.1:0-1318 GCA_964581935.1 uncultured Victivallales bacterium | reverse complement strand
CTGTCCCGGATCACCCGCGACACCGACCGCGATTTCTTCATGTCCGCCGAAGAGGCCGTCAAATACGGCATCATCGACCATGTCCTTCCGCACCGCGGGGAACGTCCGGATGTTCCGGTCGAAGAAAAGAAATGATTGTTTGAAAAGGACCGAGAATGCCACGGAATAAAAACGAAGACTGCTGCTCCTTCTGCGGACGCCCCGGGTTCACCCCCGAGACGGGACCGCTGATCAAGGCCAATGAAAACACCATGATCTGCCGTTCCTGCGTGGAAGCCTGCCAGCAGATTTTTCAGACGCAGGAAGGCGAAAAAGCCTCCGCGGAAAAGCCCGCGGGCGGTTTCGCCGACATCCTGAAGAAACCCCTTCCGAAACCGGCCCAGATCAAGGCCGAACTGGACAAGTATGTCGTCGGACAGGACGAAACCAAGAAGATTCTTTCGGTGGCCGTCCACAACCACTACAAACGCCTCTTCAAGCGCGGGACGGACTCGGCGAAGGATATCGAAAAAGACTTCCCGGATGTGGAAATCGAAAAGAGCAACGTGCTCCTGATCGGTCCGACCGGTTCCGGAAAAACCCTCATTGCCCGGACGCTCGCCCGGATGCTCAACGTCCCCTTCTGCATCACGGACGCGACTACGCTGACCGAAGCCGGATACGTCGGGGAAGACGTTGAAAACATCATCCTGCGCCTTCTTCAGGCGGCGGATTTCAATGTGGAAAAGACCCAGGTCGGAATCATCTACGTGGACGAGATCGACAAGATCGCCAAGAAGGGCGAAAACGTGTCCATCACGCGCGACGTCTCCGGCGAAGGCGTCCAGCAGGCCCTGCTCAAGATTCTGGAAGGCACCGTGTCCAACGTCCCCCCGAAAGGCGGACGCAAACATCCGAACCAGTCCTACATCCAGGTGGACACCACCAACATTCTGTTCATCTGCGGCGGCGCGTTCGTCGGTCTGGACAAGATCGTCCAGCGCCGGATCGGACACCATGTCCTCGGCTTCTCGGCAGACCATTCGGCCGCCGAAAAGCAGAAACAGCTGGAAGCCTCGCAAACTCTCAAGCATACCGAGCCGGAGGATCTGATCCGTTACGGCATGATTCCCGAGTTCATCGGGCGTCTCCCGGTCGTGACCGCGCTGGAGCCGCTGACGAAGGAAGAGCTCATCAAGATCCTGGTCGAACCCAAGAACGCGCTGACCCGCCAATTCGAGAAACTGCTGGCCTACGAAGGAGTCAAACTCACTTTCCGCAAGGATTCGCTGGAAGCCCTGGCGGCGAAAGCCGTCGAAAAGGGAACCGGCGCGCGCGG
>CAZORN010000174.1:0-6115 GCA_964581935.1 uncultured Victivallales bacterium | reverse complement strand
TTCTTGCCATGACTCTTCACCTGAAAATAACAGGGTAAAGCACAATATATCACGGTAAAGAAGAAAAGAAACCCAAAGTGGGGAGAAATGGGGAAGTTTTAGCGAATTTGAACGTAAAACTGGTGCACCCGGTAGGACTTGAACCTGCAACCTTCTGGTCCGTAGCCAGACGCTCTATCCAATTGAGCTACGGGTGCGTTGGAGCCTTTACTATACCCCCGGTTTCAGAAATTACAAGCGCATTTCCTGCGAAAACTTTAATTTTCAAGAAAAGCAGAACTTTGAATTCAACCTTTCAGAAAAATTACAGAAAAGGAAAAACTCCCGGGAGAATTTTCCTCTTGCCATTTTCGCATTCCATAATTCTTCGGAATCCATTTTTTTCCATCCGGACTCATATTATTCCGCATTTTGAAACCGGAATATCGCATCCGGGAGATGATGATGGGGCCGGACAGATATTTTACCGACGGTTTCCCTTTGCAATTGTAAATGAATGACCAACCCGGTTATCTTGCCCCATTAAAAAGATCTGTGATTGGACGGGTTCCGGCCTCAAGACGGCAATCAGCGTTATTTGCCATCCCGCCAGGCGACCGGTGTCATACCGGTCTGCTTGCGAAAAAGAGCGCAGAAATAGGCATCATCCCGGAAATTCAGACCGCGTCTGACCTCATTAATGCGGATGCGCGGGTTTTCTTTCAGGAGTCGGCAGGCTTCCCGGATCCGGAGGTTGCGCACGTATTCACCCGGTGCGATCCGGTAATATTTACGCCAATGACGTTCCAATGTGCTCCGGCTGATTCCATGATAACGTGCAATTGTGTCGAAATCGATGTCCTTGCGGAAATGAAGCTGGATATAAGATGCAATCGTGCGGATTTTACTCTCATGATAACCGGGATGCGCTGCAGCGAGATTAAACTGGAACACCATAAGCGTCAATAATTCAAATGATAAAAGATCAATACGATCGGCCGCTCCATAATCGAAGGAAAACGCCATCAGTTCCGTGAGTTCTGCAATCAATCGGCTTTCGCGTTCACCCAACTCGATTTCCCAGATCGGAATCGACGGAAGCGGCAAGACTTCCCGCAGGCGGGGCTCCATCTCTTTTGCGTAAGCAAAGTAAAATGATTCCAGCGGGACATCGATCTCAAACCGATGTTCCATTTCCGGATATTTAATTTGGATATGAGGAAAATGGGTTGAATAACGCACGCCGTCAACATAGTTGACGCACTCTTTTTTCTTTGAATAAAGGCGGAAACAAATCTCCAGCTTATTTGGATGGATTGTTCTTTCCGGATAGGTTCCGCCGTGGGTCACTCCGAGGCATTTGACCTGAAGAGGAAAGCGGATCAGGCGAGGTATATCTTCGATTGCAACTTCGTTCCACATGCTGAAAAATATATCATATTGATAAAAATTCAATACTTTTTTGAAAAAAATGTCTCTTTTCATTTTCTTCCGACCATGTATAATGTCTCATAGTGCAGAAACAGAAAGGAGATGATCAATGAGAAAAAAAGAAGATTTCACACTTATAGAACTTCTAATCGCTGTTGCCATCATAGCGATTTTGGCGTCAATGCTGCTTCCCGCACTGGGAAAGGCGCGAGCCAAGGCGCATGACATATCATGCGCGAGCCGTCTTAAGCAGATCGGTCTTGCGTCCGCGCTTTATTCCGGCGACTTTGCCGACCAGATCGTCCCTTCCAGCGTTGACGACTCCGTTTTCTGGCGGAAATCCTGGGCGGGCAAGCTGGGTGACTATGGTTCTTCGACTCCGCGGTATGGACTGCGTTTTTATGGTAACTACAAAACCGCAGGCAGTTTCGTGTGTCCTTCCGAACCCATCGGATTCTCCATTACCGGAGGAGGGGGCTTTGAAACCGGCTCCCACTACGGCATCAACTACTGGCTCTCCGACCAGCCCAGGAAAATCTCGTCGGTCAAATCCGCCGTTCGGACCATGTTCGCCGGGGATTGCATCAACTACAGCAGCGCCAACTTGAGTCAGCGGAGCAGTCCGGCGTTCCGCCACGCGGGAACCGATCCGAGAAGCCGACTTGTCCTGACTACGATTCCATCCCTTCCCGGGCGAACCAACATGGTGTTTATGGACGGGCATCTGGAGACGTTGAAATTCAATGATTTCTTTGATCGTGCCCCGGGATATACGACTGGGAAAGAAGCGACTGCCCCGATTGCCTATTTCTGCGGTTTCGTGTATTAGCAATCCGCTACACGAAGTTCCATTTTCATAACCGGCACAAGCAGGAACCGAAAATTTTTATCAAGGAGAAAGAGAAATGAAGAAAGGGATTGTTGTTTTCCTGTTCGCGTTTGCATGTCTGACGGCCGTCCCGGATGAGAACCTGATCCGGAATCCGGATTTCAAGATTTCTGCCGGAAAACAGACGCCCGACGACTGGAATGCCGGAAAATCGGAAGTGACAGCAGTCAACGTGCCGAATGGGAAAGCGGCCATGAAAACCATCGTGGGATATCGGGAGCAATCGCGAGAGTATTACCGTGGAAATCTGTCCCAGAGGATTGGAAAGCTGGGGCCCGGAGAATATGAACTGTCGCTGATTTTCCGTGGGGATCTGGATGCCGTATTCGTCATCCTGAGAGATAACGCCGGGATCGCAAAAACGGACTTCATGCTGAGGAACTGGGTTCCACGTCAGCAGTTCATTCCGGACGCAAACGCTCCGGGATGGTTCAAATTTTACTCAAAAATCAAGGTCGGCAAAGAGTTTCCCGATGTGCTGTTCTTCTTTCAGGGAGAAGCCAAGAAACCTTCTTCGTTCGAAATAACCGGTATTCAGCTTTATCAGATCAATTAAAAAGGTTTTATCATGAGAACCGGGCTTGTACTGCTATTGCTTTCGCTTTCATTTTTTCTTCATTCTCAAACGAGAATAACAGCGTTTTATGCGGAGAAGGGAGGGATACTCAATCCGGGAGAAAATGTTGAGCTGGTCATGGAGCTGAGCCGTCTTTCCGCGGAAAGAAAATATAGTGTCAGGCTGGAGGTTCGACCCTTCGGACGGAAGAATGTTTTTACGAAAGAGTTGAGCGTGAGCGCCTCAAACGGAGACAGGACCGTATTGCATGAGGAGCTGAAAACCCCAGAAACGCCGGGGTATTACATCGTGAAGGCGACCCTTGACGGGAAGGATTCCGCCGAATGCGCATTCGGTGTTGTTCCCGTATTCAAGGAGCGCGATCCGTTTTTTGGCCTGAATGTAAACACATGCAATCTGGACTTGTGCGACATCTATGAGAAAATCGGGGTTGGAACGCTTGAAGTAGGTTTTCCGTTCCATTATTTTGAATATATTCCGGGTGAGCCTCTGGAAAAATATAAAGAACGCGCCGCGGACAACCATATCATCCGGAAGCAGCTTGCCGTTTTTGCCGGGGGCCGCTATGAATTCATCGGAAGGCTGAGCGCGGAATTTCCAATGCGGGAGAGAACATACCGGGAGAAGACATCCCTCGCATACCGGTCGGAGGCCATTGAAAGAAGCGAAAAGCAGAACTTCTACGCCTATCCGGATGACCGTTACCGTCATATGGGGATGCACGCGCTTGCGCTTTACGATCTCTTCGGCGGAAAAGTGAAAAGATGGATCAGCATGGGGGAGATCGACTGCCGTGTCATTTCGATGACCGGAAACCTTGCTTCCGGGCTGAAATCGGTGGAGATCGCCAATGAGGTTCTCGGGACGCGCACTTATTATGATGCCCTGAAAAGCAGGGATAAAAATATAAAATTGGCCGCGCTCGGATTGAGCGGAGCGGACTATTTTGTCAACAATCCTCCGTTTCAGCTTTCCAGGATCATCCTGCATGATATTTCCGGACATTTCGATGCGATCGGCGTGGACGCCTATTCCGGAAACTATGGTCCTGTCGGAGAAATAACGCCGCCGGAATCGGGAGGGCTTCAGGAATTTCTTGACAACTTGCGGGGGTTGAGCCAGGAATTCGGGAAAAACGGAGAGATATATCAGTCCGAACGCGGGTACCATGAATATCACAGCATTCCCCTGGACGGTCCGGAGACCGAAAAATACGCCAATTATTCAGTCAGATCGCTCATCATCGGAAAAGGGACGCTCGGGGTCGAGTATTATTCCTTATACAATGGGATACGTCCCGGATGGCATGTTTTTTACCCTCTTGTTACGGAAGGAAAGGACTTTATCGACGGCACGATGTGGATCATGGCATTGAAAGAAAACAGCAGCATCCGGAAAAGTTTCTGGACGAATATTCCGCGTTATGAGGCTGTCGCGTTTGCCACAGCCGCCCGGAAGCTGGCTTTTGCTGAACCGTTCCGGATGAACCGGATCAAACTCTCGCACGATATCCTGGCCTATCTGTTCCGGAAAAACGACAACATCGTTTGCGCCATCTGGACTACAGGCAGACCGCTGTCTCTGAGAATCAGTTCAAAAACGGAAATGGAAATCTGCGACCTTTCGGGGAGGGAGTCCCGGAAAGCCCCGGGAGAGGTTTCTCTTGAACTTTCGGGAGCTCCGCTCTTCCTGACCATGAAAGCCAATGCAGGCGAAGTCCGGCAAATATTGACAAAAGCGGAATTTGAAGGTCAACCTTCCTTGGAGACGGCGGTAATCCGCATCTCCGCTGAGGCTGCCATTGTTTCCTTCAAAAACAAACTGGACAGAGCCCTGACGATTCAGTATGGAAACCGCAAATTCAATCTGGCCCCCAATGCGTTCATGTCGTTTGACGCCGCGATCGATCCGAATGCGAAAAAACTGTATTTCGAACACGATGGCAAGAGATGCGAGGCACCGGTGCCGGAATGTGAATCACTTGTCATTGCATTTTCCGAAAACTCCGCCGTCAACGGGGATCTGAACAAATATGCCGCACCGGTTATAAAGCTGGTTTCGCCGGATAACGTTTATCCGCGCGAGGTCATTGTGCCGGAATCTTCCGATGCCCTGAAATATGACGGGAAGGATATTTCTGCGGACGTCAGCCTTGCGTGGAACAAGGAATTCCTTTATGTCGGAGCGCGTGTCCGGGACCGCCGGCACATACAAAGATATCTGGCCGGAGACATCTGGCGCGACGACTGCATGCAGTTTGCCGTCATTCCGGATCTGAAGGCGAAAAACATCATGGCGTCCGAGGGGTTCGGAGAAGGCGTCTGGAATTTCGGGGCCGCACTTTGTGAAAATGGACCTGTTCTCTACCGCTTCCGGTCCGATAAACGTCCCCCCATGATCTGCGGGGCGGAGTGCGTCATCAAACGCGAGGGCATCTATACGGATTATGAACTCGCAATTCCCTGGAAGGACCTCGGAGTAACGAATCCGAAACAGGGAGACGCCCTTGGCATGAGTTTCGTTTTCTTCGACAACAACGATTTGTCGAAGAAAGGCGCGCGTCATTATCTGGCGCTGACGGAGGGACTGGCCGGCGGTCAGGATGCCTCGAAGTTCAAGATACTCGTTCTGGGAGCTCCCCGGAAATAAATAAAGAAAGGATATCGCGTGTCTCCCGTTCGGATTCCGGGCACGGAATGTTCGGGACGCCATATCACTGCCGAACGCAATCAGGACAGATATTTTTCCCTGCAAAAAACCAAAAAAAGGATTCCTGAAATGAAACACACGGACAGTATTCTTCCTGCCGGCAAAAAATGGAAACTGGTCTGGAACGATGAATTCGACGGCCCGGAGCTCGATCCGGGAAAATGGGATTTCCGCCTGAATATGATGCATCGGCGGCATCCCGCATGGATTGCCGGGGGAGTCAGCCTCGACGCTGAAAGCGCCATCCGTCTGGAATTGGTGAGAAACGGAGAGCAATACGCTTCTCCCCAGCTTCAAACCGGTGAAAATTATATGGATCGTGCGCCGGAAGATCAACTGAAGCTTTTCCAATGGCCGATTGCTCCGTTTTCCAGGCCGAAGTTCCTGAAAAAATATGGATATTTTGAATGCCGATGCAAGTTTCCGGCACAGCCCGGCTGGTGGGCGGCATTCTGGCTTCAGTCCCAGAACATCGGCAGCACGCCCGATCCGGCCCGCTCCGGAATCGAGATCGACATCATGGAAAACTT
>CAZORN010000173.1:0-6125 GCA_964581935.1 uncultured Victivallales bacterium | reverse complement strand
AAAAACGTTCCGGGAAAAGCCGTGAAAGACTTTTTCCGGAACGTCGATGAATCGGCGAAAAATCTCAGTAATTGATCGCTTCGATTTCAAAGAAGGCTTTGGGATGCTTGCAGGTCGGGCAGACTTCCGGAGCTTTTTCTCCGATGTAGACATGTCCGCAGTTGCGGCATTCCCAGCGGTTGTCGCCGGACTTGACGAAGACTTCGCCCTTTTCCACGTTCGCGAGAAGCTTTTTATAGCGTTCCTCGTGGCGTTTCTCGATCAGGAGAACGCGCTCGAAAAGACGCGCGATCTCGTCATATCCTTCCGCTTTGGCTTCCTCGGCGAAATTCTTGTACATGCCAGTCCACTCTTCGTGTTCGCCGGCCGCGGCTGCCTTGAGGTTGGCGGCGGTGTCGCCGAGTCCGTTCAGGGCCTTGAACCAGAGTTTCGCATGTTCTTTTTCATTGTTGGCGGTCAGCTCGAAGATCGCCGCGATCTGTTCGAAGCCTTCCTTGCGGGCGACGCCGGCGAAGTAGGTATACTTGTTGCGGGCCTGGGATTCTCCAGCGAAGGCATACGCGAGATTCTTGGCGGTTTTCGAGTCAGGGCACAGTTCCATTTTCATTCTCCTTTTGTTTCTTGGCGGAGGAATCTTTTTCCACGCCGGGTTTTTGGATATTTCTTTTCAACTCTTTTGGTTTGTTTTGCAAATCAAGGCAGCTCCGGCAAGTTCCCGTCACACGAATCTCGCAGAATTGGACCTCTCCAAACGCTTCATACCGGTCCTTCGGAATAGGAAGTCCTTCCCCGCTCAGGTCATATACGCGGCCGCACCGGAGACAGTAGAAATGATCGTGCTCGGCGGTGTTCGGGTCGAAATGGCTTTTGCCGCAGCCTTCCAGCCGAAGGAGGAATCCGGTCGAAGCAAAATCGTTGAGAATCCGGTACACGCTGTCCGTCGATATGTTCGGGACCGTCTTGCGGACTGCCGCGCAGACTTCTTCCACGGACGGATGTTTCATATTTTCCGCGATGAAATTGAAGACGGCGCGCCGCTGGATGGTGCATTTCCAATCCTGCGCTCTGCATAGAGCGTAAAAGGCGTCTTCCCTCTGTCTCGCTGTCATGTCCGGCTCCTCCGAAAATCGGATGATAGTTTTTCTTCCTAAATAAGAATAACATATATTTTTAGGATTGCAAGCTCTTTTTGAAAATAAATCGTTTTTTTATTGAGAGGCAAATGAACTACCCCGATGCAGAGCATGCGGGGTATCGGGATTTCGTGCTTTGCACGACCAGCGCATCGGCGCTGGACCGCGACAAGGGCAAAGCCCTTGACCAGAGAAAAATGCTGACGCATTTTTCCACTTCAAAGTCGATGCAGAGCATCGAGGTATCCACCCAAGAAAGAATGAAGGAGAAAGCGCTTCGATGCTGTTGAAAAATCAGGGTTCCGGGAGTATACTATGCGGATATTCATTTCAGTGGACGGAAGAAGGCTTGTATGCAGAAAGACATTTCCAGTAAAAGCGGTCCGGGAAAGCGCCCCTTGTCTCCGAAAATGGTTTTCCGTGGCAAGATCAATGACAAACCGAAGCATTTCGAGGTCAGCTCGACCAAACGCGTCCGGAATTCCACCCGTCACGGGGAGTCCTCCTGAGACTTGGACTTTTTCCCTTTTCCGGGCATTATCTTTCCGGAAATTAACGGGAATATGATATTTTGGAAAAAAAAGCCCCATTTCCATTTTTTCAGCTGGACAAATCGGAAATGTGGGGATAGTATTTTTATCATTATCAAAAACGGGGCCGTCTTTTTCGGAGTACGAAATCCAGCCGGCCCCAAAATCGGAGAAAGGTGTCTGCCATGAATAAAGGGTCTAAGTTGTTTCTGTATTGCTGCCTCTACATCGCTGTGGGGGCTCTTTTCATTCTGGCGATGACTTTATGTTACCTTCATATTCCCGCATTCAGGAGCCTGTTCTTCGGGGGAGTCGCTTCCGCTCCGGCGGTGATGACCGCCGAAGAGACTGCCGCCGCCGTCGCTGCTTCGGGCCAGACCGCGGCCCGTCTCTCTTTCCTGATCCTGGTGTTCGTGATGTCTCTCCAGATCTTTGCGTTTCTGACCGCTCTTCTGGTGTATGGCGGCCTGATCCGCAGCACGGAACCCGTTTCCATCCGCATCAAGAAAGTGGAAAACGCCGATCTGTTCCTCGACCTGCCGCTTTATTTCGGTCTGTTCGGGACGGTTTCCTCCTTCATCGTGATGGCGTTCAACCCGCAGATCAGCCGTCTGATTGCCTATTCCTCGACTCTGGTCGGGATTATTTTCAGCGTGATCCTGAGACTCGTTCTCCAGTATCCGCTCAAACAGAAACTGTATGGGATGCTTGAAACGGCGACCCTCGGAAAAAACAGCGGGGCCGGAAAGTGAACCGCTCGATTCTGATCGTAATCTGCGACTTTCTGGTGCTGTCGGCGATGTCGCTCTCGAACGGCATCGTCCAGCCGACTTCCAAGCCGGTCGCAGGATACGCCTCCGCGGCGCAGACGGTGTCCATCGACAAGATGCACTCCGAACTGAAGAAACGCGCCGCGCTCCGCGATGAAAAGGAACGCGTTGCCGCCGAACTGGATGCCGCAAAGGAGACCCTTGCGAAACAGACCGCCGCGGCGCAGGGGGAAAAAGAGCGTCTTGCCGCCGAGCTTGCCGCTATGAAGGAACGTCTTGCACGTCAGGCGGAACAAGCCGGCGCGCGTCATCAGGAGCAGGAAAAGAATATCGGCGAGGCACGGAAGGAATACGCCCGGATGCAGGAGAAGGCGGTTCAGCTCGAAAGTCGGCTGGCCGGCATGAGCAATGAGCTCCAGCAGAAACGCGAGGCTCTGTCCAGCCGGGAAACCGAAATCAAGAGTATCCAGGGACGCTACAACGAGGCCGTCGGTGAGCTTAAGTCGGTGTCCGGGCAGGCACGCCAGGCGGAACAGAATCTTTCCTACACCGCCGGGAAGCTCCAGACGACTGAAAAAGAGCTCGAGGACAGGCGGAACAAAACCGACGAACTGTCGAAGGATCTGCTTCTTTCCCGCCAGGAAAGCGCGCGTCTTGCCGCTGAACTCGAACATGCGCGAAAAATGCTTTCCCAGGCGGGGACCGATCTTACCTCGGCTCAACGCTCTCTGGAAGACACCAGAAACGAACTGTCCCAGACCGGAAAGAATCTGGCCGTTTCGCAGGCGATGCTGACCCAGACGCGTCAGTCGGCGGAAACCCGCGAACGGGATCTTCGGTTTACCCGCGAACAGCTACAGAAGGCCGACGCCCTCCTCCGCAGCGATGCCTGGACCTGCTATTCCAAAGCCGCCCATGAACTTGCATTCCATTTGAGGAATGAGCGTGTCATGAACTCGTTCGACCTCAAGAAAACTTTATACATTCCCGAAGTCAAGCTCAACGGAAAGGCTTTTCTGGTCACATCCTTCGCCTCGATCACCGGACTGGACGGCACCATCAGCGGGTTCACGAAAATCGTCGACCTCTCCTATCGGAACCGCCTGCTTTCCTCCGAGGCCGCGGCCATTCCTCTGGCCGATCCGATCCTTTCCCTTGGCGAGGACCGCAATGTGTGCCTGATTCCTCTCCGGAAGCCGTGGGGCGAACCTCTGGTTCCCATCACTTTCGCGGATCTCAAAAAACGCGGACTTCAGAACCTGACCCTTTTCAAGGCCGGCACGTTCGGAAAGGAAACCGCCCTGCTGGACGGCCGCTGTTCGCTCGGGCTGAATGCCTCGGCGCCCCATTATCTGATTATCCGGAACGCCGTCCGGAACAGCAGCGAACTGCCCGCGGAAGTCGGCGATTTCGTGGTTTCCAAAGAAGGCGCCTTCGTCGGAGTGGTGGTGCGTGTCCGCGGCGATGCCTACGGACGTTCCCAGGAGGCGTTCTGCTATCTTTTCCCGGAAACGGTCCGCTGGCAGGAAGCCCGTCCGATCCCCCTGACGAAACCGGAAGCGGAACCGCTCTATTCGGGTTTCTCCGCCGCCGTGAACGCCATCCAGCAGCAGCTTTCCGATACGAAAAGATAAAGATGCCGTGCCCGCTTTGACCGGGCGTCCTGCCATTCTTTCCGGAGGCCTGACCGAATGAGAAATAGGTCTCCGGAAAGGGAAAACGATATGGAATTTTTGAGAATAGGAGTATGCGAATGAACCGAATCCTGAAAACGATGCTGATTGTATTCGTCCTGACTTCCGGAGCCGCCGCACAGGCGCAATGGGCGGATAAAATTATCCTGTATCTTCCCAACCGTGTGATCGATGTCTTCGATGTCTTCACGCTGAATGTCGGTTTCGGGCCCGTCGCCCGTGCCGAACTGACCGCGACCCATGCCTTGCAGGCCGGCGCCGGCATCGGCTACACATTCAATCTGATGAAGGATGCAAACCGCCAATACGGCTATGCCGCCCAGAACGGCTGGGATGTTCTGGCGGGCCCCTATGTCATGGAAGACATCGAGCGTCGTCCGGCTTCCGCCTGGGTCAAGGAATATTGGGAGGTCTTTGAAGGAATTCCCTCGCCGTCCGCCCCGATTTTCGCCCCGGAAACCGGTGCGCGCGACTATTGGGAATTCGGCGGAAAACTGGGGCTTGCCCTTGTCGAAGTGGATTTTTCCCTTCATCCGACCGATATTCTGGACGCCGTCCTCGGATTCTTCTTCATCGACATCAGGGACGACGACCTGACCTTTGAAAACCTGAGGTAAACTTCATTCCGTGTTGATCTTGATGTTTGAATGAAGTTTCCGGTATTGCGACGGACGGACTGAAAAATGCTGGAAGAAGCGCCGCCGGAAATAGGCCGGATCGTTGAAGCCGCAGGAATAAGCGGTTTCCTTGATCGAACCTTTCCCGGCCCGCAGCAGTTTTGCCGCATTTTCCAACCGCGTTTTGTTCAGGGCCTCCACCACGGACATTCCGCAGTTATGATGAAAAACACGTCCGAGATGATCCGCGTTGCATCCCAATTCCCGCGCGATGTCCGATGTGGAAATATTATCCGAAAAACGAAGGCGGATGATCCGCTCCGCCTCCTCCGCAAGATGCGACTGTTCCGCTTCGGGTGGCAGACAGGTCCGGCGGGTTTCGTTCAGAAGCAGTTCCAAAAGAAGTTCGCAGGTCTGCTCATTATCCCGAAATCTTTGTTCAGCCAGGAGCAATTCAAAATATTCGGAAAAGTTTTCCGGTCTGGCGGCACGTCCATATTGCGGTAAAGAAGACGCTCTCCGTTTGTCCTCTCGGAAATGTCCCCAGAAAAAGGATAGATTTTTCGAATAATCCGCAAGTCCGCCATGACGGCGTCCCGGATAGAGAAAAAGGAATTCGCCTTCCCGCACCTGAAACTCCTTTTCAAGCTCGAATATGGAGAGGGTTCCGGAAATGACCAGAATCAGTTCCATGCTGTCGATGATTCGGGTCGGGTGACGTCCCCGTCCGCGCGAAATGAATTTTCCGCCGTTCAAAAAGTGAATTGAGCTCTCCATTTGCCGGAATTATCTCCTTTTCCGTTAATTTCTCATGAATCGGCAAATTTTCAAGGGATGATTCCGGCGGAAAGCAAAAAAATGAAATGGCGCGAAATTATGCGTAAGAAAAGATCCCCGGCTTGTATTTTGAAGATTTCGGGGATATTGTAAAAGAAGGATGCAAGGATAACCGAGAGTTCTTCCGTTTTCCCGACATTCCGCAAGGGGCCGTTCCGGATTCGACTGGACGAGCCGATTGCCGACTGCATGCCGAGGATGATCGTTTGCCTCGTAAATCATCGGTCAAAAACAATAACTGCGAACGAAGAGTACGCACTCGCCGCTTGACGGCGACGTCCGCTTCCTGACGGACACTAGGGAAGACGGACGCAGACAGTGTCCTGGCACAAGGGTTTGACTCGTTGGTCCGCGTGCGAGACAACAAATGAGGTAGTCTGAAGGCTGTCTGTCTGCCGACAAAGCCGGAGGACGAAAAACAATAAAGACAGAACAAGCGTGTAGGATGTCGTCATGAGGACGTTACAGGACGCGGGTTCAACTCCCGCCGGCTCCACCATTTTTACGTTCAAATTCGTTAAAAATTCCCCGTTTCTCCCCACTT
>CAZORN010000172.1:0-6129 GCA_964581935.1 uncultured Victivallales bacterium | reverse complement strand
GGGTCGTTGTGGCTGAGGAGGACCACTTCCACCGGCTGGGTGTCTGGAAAGAGACGGTTGATCTCCAGGAAACGCCGCACGAAGGGAAAGGCTATACCCGGTTCCAGCGTTTTGTTTTCATGCTTGCGCTGGTATTCGCGATAGGCGGCAATACCCTTTTCACGGAAGATATGGTCGGCTTCGTCGAGCCGGAAGAGTGCGCTGGAGGCGACCGCCACGACCAGTTTGTCTTCGATGGGGAACGGCATGTTCTCTTCTCCTCCGGGTGACGGTTATGCGCGGGAACGTCCGCCCCGCGGCATCCTTATTTCTTCAGTTCGACGGGACGCGTCGCGTGTCCGGCCAGATACGTCGTATTGCTCGGATATGCGAACTCGAACCCTTCGGCATTGAAACGTTCGAGGATCTTCAGGTTCAGTTTTTCCCGTTCGGACATCATCTGGAAATAATCTTTCGTCTGGAACCAGACAATGGCCTGAATATTCAGCGACCACTCCTTCATATCCGAGAAAAAGATGCGCGGAGGCTGGTCCTTCATATTGAACATGGGATTGCCGTCGAGGATTTCGTGCATGAGTTCCACGGCGCGGATCATTTTTTCAGGGGAAGTGCTGTAGACGAGGGCGACTTCAAACACGTGTTTGAAATTGGGGCGGCGGGAAAGGTTCTGGATGGCGGATTCGGAGAGTTCCTTGTTCGGGATCGACCATACCGAGCCGTCCAGCGCGCGGAGGGTCGTGCTTCGGAGGCCAAGTGCTTCCACCACGCCGTCCTTGCCGTTGGCGATGATGCGTTCCCCGATGGAGAAAGGCTTGTCGGCGATCAGGGAAATCGCGCCGAAGATATTGGAAATGGTATTCTGCGCGGCGAAGGCGACCGCGAGGCTCAGGACTCCGGCGCCGGCGAGCATGGCGCTGACATTCAGGCGGAAAATGTTCTGGGCGATGAAGAAAACGGCGACGAGCCAGATGGTCACTTTCACCACCTTGCGGAGAAGATCCACCAGGAGGTTGTCGAGCTGTCCGCCGGACCGGATGGCCTTTTCCTTCATGTAGTCGCTGATGATCGTGGTGGCGCGGAGGAGTCCCCAGACCACGATGAGGATCGCGATGGCGAAATACCCCCGGAGGACGTAGGACATGGCCTCAGCGGAGAGACGGACGAAGACCAGACTCACCACCGTTCCGGACACAACGATAAAGGTGGTCAGGGGGGCGTGAATCCCTTCCACCAGCTTGTCGTCGAGATCCGTTTCGGTTTTTTTGCATAGACTCAGGATAACCCGGCGGATGATCCAGCTGATGGCAAAGGCCGCGACCACCGTCACCAGTATGCCGATGAAAAACGCCAGCAGGTTTTCCTGATGGTCGTGCGTCCACTGGAAGACGACGCCGGAATAGTGTTTCAGCGGCTGGATGAAATCGGTTGCGGAACCGAAGGAAATCGGGGGATTGTTCAGAACTGAAGAAACCTGTCCGATCCAGAAAAAGGGGAAAGCCATGTTTGCGGTCTCACTGAGTTTTTTGTGTTGTGTTATTTGACGGAACGGAGAATGGAGATCAGTTCATCGGCTCCGGCGCGGATTTCGGCGAGCGTTTTGCCGGGCTTGTAGAAAGAGGTCCCGATCCCGGCTCCGATGCAGACTTTCATGAAAGAGGCCAGGTTGTCCCGGTTGACGCCGCCGACAGCGAAAATGGGCGTCTTGACCACGGCCTTGAGGTCTTTCACATAGGAAGAGCCCATGTCGCCAGCGGGGAAGAGCTTCAGGTATGTGGCGCCCGCGGCCATGGCGGTAAAAGCCTCCGTGGGAGAGAAGAATCCGGGCATGGAAATCATGCCCAGTTCCCTCGTCCTGCGGATGACGGAAACATCGGTATTGGGGGAAATGATGAATTTCCCCCCATGAGTCTGAACCCGGACAACCTCTTCCGGCGTAAGGACGGTCCCCGCGCCGATCATCATGCGGCCTTCCGTATGCCGGACCGCGATGTCGATGCACTTGAGAGCATCGGGAGTGTTCAGCGTAATTTCCAGAAGACGGACGCCGCTTTCATGCAGGACGTCGCAGACGCCTTCCACTTCGCCGGGAGTGATCCCGCGGAGGATGGAGATCAGCGGACATTCCGAAAGGAAATCTTCAAACGTTTTCATGGGGGTTCCCCTGTTCCGGTGTTTCAGCGTTTCACGCGTCCGGAGGCGTTCCCTTTCATGAGGGAGACGACTTCGGACTTGGTGGAATAGTTGTAGTCGCCGCTGATCGAATGCTTCAGGCAGCTGGAGGCGACGGCGAACGCGATGGCTTCGGCGGGGGCGCTGAATTCCTTGCTGTTGAGCGCGAAAATCAGTCCGGCGCAGAAGGAGTCGCCGCCGCCGAAACGGTCTACGATATTGCGGATCTCATAGGGAGAATACTGACCGTCCGCGAGGGGAGCGAAGAATTCCTTGCCCGTGGCGCACTGATAGAGCATTCCGCCCCAGTTGTTGTGATCGGCGGAATAGCTTTCGCGGAGGGTGATGGCCACATAGGAGGCTTTCGGGAAACGTTTCGAGAGCTTGCGCGCGACATCGACATAGCCGGAGATGTTGAGTTTTCCGCTTTCGATGGAGGTGTTCCCGGCATGAATCCCGAAAACGTCCGCGGCGTCCTCCTCGTTGCCGATGACGATGTCCGCATGACGGACGATCTGGTCCATGCACTCGCCCGCGAGAGTCTTCTGGTCGACGCCTTTTTTCCAATTCCAGAGTTTTTTCCGGAAATTGAGGTCGCAGGAAACCTTGACGCCCATCTTTTCGGCGGTCCGGACGATTTCAAGAGTGGAAAGGAATGCTTTTTCGCTGAGGGCGGGCGTGATCCCGGTCACATGCAGGTGGGAGCACCCTTCCAGCATCCGGACGAAATCATAGTCTTCGGGTCCCGCTTCCGAAATCGAAGAATGATCGCGGTCATACAGCACGTTGGAACCGCGCTGCGCGGCGCCGTGCTCGGCATAGTAAACACCCATGCGTCCGCCTTTGGTATAGAGGATATGATCGACATCGGTGCCGAAGCCCCTCTGCTCCGCCGCGAACGCCGCCGAAAGCGGATTGTTCGGAAGAGCCGTCAGAAAACGGGCGTTGGCTCCAAGCATCGAGAGCGAGGCGCAGACGTTGGCTTCCCCGCCCCCGAAAGTGGCATTCAGGGCGCCCGGGAGAGTCTGGGCAAAACGCAGTTTCCCTTCGGGAGCCAGACGAAGCATCACTTCGCCGAAACCGGCAATCACATTCTTGTCCATTCAGAAAAATCCTTTCCATTGCATGGTTCTTTGAATGAAAAAACAGTCCATAACAATATATCCAAAATGAATGAAAAAGCAAATTCAAAACCGTTTTCTTCCGGAAAAACCGAATCCGTCATTACGCAAAGTATTCGTGAGAAAACCTTGAAAAAAGGGGCTCCATGTGCTAAAGTGTCGGAATTGCATTTCTTGTGCGGCAAGAAAACGATCCGGCCCCATTTCCGGCCGGGCGACTCAAACAAACGGAGCGGGTATGACGTTTCTTTTTGGAACTGTGATCATCGTCCTCCTGATCTCATTTCTGTGTTCCATGACCGAGGCTGTTCTTTTAAGTCTGAATGTCCACACCATCCCGCCGGGCGACTCGCCGAAAACCAGACGCATCGCCTCCTCCTGGCAGCGGATGAAACGCAACATCGGACGGCCCATCGCCGCGATCCTCGTCCTCGACACCATCATCAACACCGGGGGGTCGGTGATCGCCTGCTATGCGTTCCTCGATGTTTTCGGGGACCGTTACCTGTGGCTTTTTTCCATATTCATGACCACCGCGATCCTTTTCGGAACGGAAATCCTCCCCATGGTGATCGGAATGGAATATTCCCGTCATCTGGCCCCGTTCATGGCAATTCCGCTCGAAATCACGACCACGATCCTTTCGCCTTTCATCTGGCTTTCGGATCTCATGATGAAACCTTTCCAGAAAACTTCCGGCGCGGTGACATCGCAGGTGACCACTTCGGACATCCTGACTCTCGCCTCTCTGGCGCGCGCGGGAAAAGTCATCGGAAACGAACAGGAAAACATCATCGTGAACGCTATCCGACTGAACCATACTCCGGTCAATGCGATCATGATCCCGCGTGAAAAAATCCGTTATCTCATCAACAATCTCCCGCTGGAAGAAAATAGGAAACGACTCGGCGGCGTATTCGCCAACACCCGTTATCCCCTCTGCTCGGAGGATTCCATCGATTCGGTCATCGGCACACTCAACCATAAGAAATTTGAACAGAATTACGGGGAAAAATCCTCGGATTTCAGCCTCATGGCGCGCAAACCGGTCTTCGTGGATGAAAACGTGACGATGCTTCAGGCCCTCCGGACCATGATGAACTCTAAACTCCGAATGATTTTCGTGAAAGATAAAAACAGCCGGATCGCAGGCATGATCACCCTCGAAAACATCACCAACGAACTGGTCTATATCTCGCTTCCCGATTAAATCCAACCCAAATGGAGACATCAATGAATCTGATTCCCGCCGTACGAAACAGGATCGCCCTCCCGGGAACGTGCCATCTGGAATTCCTCCGGAAATTCAGCTCCTCAGGACTGAATGCCGCCGCCGAGCAACTCGTTCTGGAACGTCTTCCGAACCTCGCCGTCTCCCGCGGAAACAAAGGATTTTTCGCCGAATTCACCGCTTCCGCCGGAAGCCTTAAGCCCATCGACGCCGGAAACGGATTCGACGCATACGCACTCCAGATCACGGAAAAGGCCGTCCGTATCGACGCCAAGAACGCCGGCGGGCTCTTCTATGGAATCCAGACCTTTCTCCAGCTTCCCGAAAAAGCCACCTGCGGCACGATCCGCGACGAGGCCGCCATTCCGGTCCGCATGATCCACTGGGACCTCAAGGGATACCAGCCGACCATCAAAGTTCTTCTGGAGGAACTGAAGATTCTCGCCTCCTTCAAGATCAACGCCATCCTTCTTGAACTCGAGGACAAATACGACTACCGCTGTGCGCCCGAGGTCGGAGTCGCCGACGCCTATACATTCCGCGATCTGCGCAAAATCAGCCGCGCCGCCACCGACCTCAACATCATGATCGTTCCGAAACTCCAGTGCCTCGCGCACGTCGATTACCTCCTCAAGCATAAGCGCTACCACGCCCTGCGCGAAGACGGCTATTCCTTCCAGTACTGCGCTTCCAACCCCGACGCACAGAAGCTCTGGAACGCCATGGCCGACGAACTCATCGAGGCTTTCGCGGAACACACGCAGTATTTCCATATCGGCGCGGACGAAACCGACCGTCTCGGCGTCTGCCCGGAATGCAGAAAGCTCGGCAAGGGAGGCTCCTATATCCACAAGGTTCAGCAGAGCATCGACCATGTTCTCTCCCGCGGCCGGACCCCGGTCATGTGGGACGACATTCTCCGCAACCTCCACAACAACCTTTCGCCCGAGGAGGCCAGACAGTGCTGGGTCCTCGGCAAAAAAGCCGTCATCATGTACTGGGCCTACGGCTACGGCGGCAGAAACAACGCCTTCCCATTCCTCAAGGGATACCTCGCCGAAGGAATGCGGGTATGGGGCGCTTCCGGATTCGCCGGCTGCGACAACTGGGCCGGGTCCGTGCCTCCGCTCGAAGTCCGCGCCCCCAACCTCGACGCCTGGACGAAAAGCGCGATCGAAGAAAAACTCGAATGCGTCGTCGCGACCGGCTGGACGCGGATCGGCTCCGCGGACTGTCCTGCCGAACCTCAGGAAGGCAGCTGGTTCCCCATCCTTTACGCGGCCGAAAGCATGTGGAGCGGCGTCCCCCGCGACCTCACGAAATTCATCTACAACCTTTCTTCCCTACTCTACGGCGAGGTTCCCGACCAGGAGCTGGTCGATTCCGTCAGGAACATCGCTAAAGCTCCTTACCGTCTGGAATTCCTCGCGGACAAGGATTTCTCCAATGACCGGCTGGCTTTCCTGCGCCTTGCCGCTGCGGCGGAGTCCCTGACCGTCGAACGCAACCAGTTCTGCAACTGGAACCAGTATTATTTCGGAAGACTCGGAAAATCGCTCGCGGACTACCGGGTCGATTACATGAACCGCTACCCGGCCCTCCGTGCGG
>CAZORN010000171.1:3735-6134 GCA_964581935.1 uncultured Victivallales bacterium | reverse complement strand
TCCATTTTCTGGTAGCTTTCCCCGGCTTCGATCAGCATCTCCGTGCGGAACATCTCGAAATATTTGAGGTAATTGGCATAATAGACCACGCCCATCTGGTCGGTGTCGGCATAGGGGACGCGATATTGGAGAACGGTTTCCTTGGCCATGAGGATGTCCTTTCGTCGTATGGTTTCAAGAATGAATTGAATCGTCTGTTCCAAATCCATGGAGCTGTTGTCGAGGGACACCGCGTCTTCCGCCTGACGGAGGGGCGCGGTCTTGCGGGAACGGTCCTGCTCGTCGCGGGCGGCGATTTCCTTCGCCACAGCATCGAGTGTCTGCCGGTCGTAGGGACGCCCGCTCTGGAGGAGACGCCGTTTCGCGCGGACTTCGGGCGAGGCGGTCAGGAAAAATTTGTATTTCGCGTCCGGGAAAATGGCGGTGCCGATGTCGCGTCCCTCCATGACGATCCGGGTTTTTCCGGCCAGGGAACGCTGGACGTCCAGCAGCCATTCGCGGACCGCGGGATAGGTGGCGACTTTCGAGGCCGCCGCCGAAATCTCTGCCGTATGGAGCCGGGCTCCGGGAAACTCGCCGTCGATCTCAATGTCGATCGGAGCACCCGTTTCCGGACTCCGGCAGGCGATGGAAGTGTCCGCAAGGAACGCGGACAGCGCGTCTCCGGAAATCGTGGCGGGGTCCAGCTTGCGGTTCAGCATTTTCCACGCGACGGCGCGATACAGCGAACCGGTGTTGACGTAGGGAATTCCGAGACGTTCCGAAAGGGTCCGGGCAACCGTGCTTTTCCCGGAAGCGGCGGGACCGTCGATGGCGATCACATTGGAAGACATGGGGCAATCTTTCTGTTCATTTCATGGCTGTTTCCGGAAAATATATCCCGCCGGACGGAAAAATGCAAACCTCCGGAGCGGTTCCGTCAGAACACCTCTTCGAGTTCGTATTGGCGGGAACCGAGCCCGTGACGCTCAAGCGCGTCCACCTGAATGAAGGGGTCTTTTCCGTGGACTTGTTCGAGAAGGTGTTTGCCGGGGCCGAGCTTCGCGTCTCCGATCAGGCTGCCGGGGATGAAGTTTTCGGCCTTGATGAGGTCCAGCGAAGCCTGTTCGACCGCCACGATGTCATGCGAAACGGTCAGTCCGATGTCGGGCACGAGACTCGGAGTGGTGATCCCCCAGCAGTCGCAGAACATCGTGATGTCCGCCAGCAGATTGATGTGCAGAAGACGCTCCGGCGCAAAGTGTTCCAGCACGAGCTTCGTCGTGATCGCCATGCCCTCCTGGAAGTTGCGGTAGGAAGTCCCGGTGTTCATGGAAAGCGCCTGTTCCGGACACGCCAGCACGCAGTGACGACAGAACCGGCAATCGTGGAAATTGATGTTCAGGGACTTTTTCGCGCGGTCGATCCGGATGGCGCGGCGGTCGCACGCGGCGGCGCACTTTCCACAGTAGACGCATTTCTTTTCATCCCAGTCGATCCCCCCCTGAAGCGCGTGGATCTTACTGCGGGTTTTCGGGTCCACGCAGCCCATGGCGATATTCTTGCAGGCTCCGCCGTAGGCGCAAACGCCGTGTCCTTTGACATGGGACAGGTTGATGAGGCATTTCGCATCGTGAAGCAGGCCGTAAATCCCGGCCTTGTCATACGTCAGGAACCCCGCGTTCCTCTCCACGACATGCGAGTTGAACACGCCGCCCGCGGCCGCGATCGGACACCCGACCGTCTCCGGGGTGTATCCGTGCTTCGCGGCGTCCGCGACCGCCTCGAACGAACCTTCCGTCACGACGGGCCTCCCTCCGGCCGCGCGGACCGCGTCGGCGATTACCCGGACGAACAGCGGATGGACGGTCGAATATCCCAGTCCGCCGCCGAGGTGCATCTTGATCGGAACCCAGTCGCCGGAGCTGAGTTTGGGCAGGTCGATTTTCGAGAGGATGCGCATCAGCTTGCCGGGAAGGGTGGAAGGCGCGGACGGCTTTGAAACCGCCACCGAACCGAAATATACTTTTGATCCCATGGTATTCCTGTCGTTAAAGTGAAAACAAAGGTGACTTTTTACAATACGGGGCGATTCCCCATAAATCAAATCGGAAACGAAAAAACGCCGATCTCTCCGGATGCCTTACCCTGGAAATCCCGTCATGAATCCGACTGTAATGCGACAGTCCGCCGGGGGAAATCCCGCGCCCGTTTCGGCCTTCCGGAAATGCCTCTCCTGTTTTTTCTTCCGGCGATTTGAAAAATCGCTTTTGGAAGTGTATGTTTTCATGTTGATTGCAGAAAGGGAAAAACATCATGAAATATTTGATCACCGGCGGAGCCGGTTTTATCGGAAGTCATCTGACGGAATCGCTGCTTGCCGACGATCATTCCGTCACGGTCATCGACGACTTTTCCAC
>CAZORN010000171.1:2385-3635 GCA_964581935.1 uncultured Victivallales bacterium | reverse complement strand
ATCGTCTTCGGCGAGGCCGCCCACAACCAGCTCAACGGTTTTCTGATCGCCTCGCGCGCCAAAGCCGTGCTGCTTTTCGCAGGCGGGTCCCGCTCCGGCTCCCTCAACAAGGCGGTCCCCACCGTGCTCACGGTCTTTTCAAGCACGGAATTCAACCTGCCGTCCTATATGAACATTCCGCCGGAACCGACCGTCGCGGACGTCCGCGCCATGCGGGACATCATCGCGCGGGAGCAGCCGGAAGTCATTGTCGCCGTCGGAGGAGGAAGCGTCATGGACGCGGCCAAGGCGGCCTGCCTGAGCCATGAATCCGGAATGGACGTCACGGAACTGTTCGGAGTCAACCGGGCCTCGGAGAAATATCCCGACAAGAAGTTCAAGCGGATCGTCTGCGTGCCGACCACCGCCGGAACCGGCTCGGAGGTCACGCCCTATTCCAACATCGTCGATCCCGGAACGGGCGTCAAGAAACTGATCGTGGAAACGCAGATCATTCCGGAATACGCTTTCGTGAATCCAAACTTCTGCCTCACCATGCCTCGCGAACTGACCCTCGCGACCGCGCTCGACGCGCTGGTCCACTGTGTCGAAAGCCTTCTCAATGCACGCGCCGGAAACGCACATCCCGATTCGACCGCCTGGGGAATTCAGGGAATCCGCCTGATTTCCGCCGCGCTCCCGGTCGTCCTGCAGAAACCTGAAAACGAGTTTGCCCGCCGCTATCTTTCCGCCGCGGCCACTCTCGGAGGCATGTGCATCCGGAACCGTCCGACCTCCCTCCCGCATCTGTGCAGCTATTCCTTCTACGGCAAGGTCCCCCACGGACTCGCCGTCGCCGCTCTTCTCGTTCCTTTCTGGAGTTACTATCTGGGCGACGACGCCATCCGTGCGACCACGATGAAGATGGCGGGAATCTTCTCGAAAATTCCGGAAAAGACCCCCGAGGAAGTCGTCGCTTCCTTTGCCGCCTTCATCGCCTCCTGCGGAGGTCCGAAACGTCTTTCCGATCTGGGAGCCCCCCGCGAAATTCTGGCAAAAACGGCTCAGGACGCGTTGCTCAATCCCGTCAAGCTCCAGACCTGCCCGCGTCCGCTGGAGCCCTCCGGCGCCTCGGACATCATTCTGAAAATTCTTGAAAAGGCATGGTAACCTCTCATGAAAATCATTCTGGCGCCCGATAAATTCAAAGGAAACATGACCAGTCCCGAAGTCTGCGACATCCTTCAGGACGCCTTTCTCTCCGTCATGCC
>CAZORN010000171.1:0-2285 GCA_964581935.1 uncultured Victivallales bacterium | reverse complement strand
GGACGCGATCTTCCTCCCGGCGCGGGACACCTGAAAAATCTGGCGTCGATCGACGCTTCCGAGGCGGACAGACGCCTCTTTGAAACCGACATCCGCGTCGCCTGCGACGTCACGAATCCGCTTCTCGGCCCCAACGGAGCCGCCGCGGTCTACGGCCCCCAGAAAGGCGCAAAAACCCCGGAAATGGTCGAGGAACTGGAAAAAGGCCTGACGGCCCTCGCCGATCTCTGGCTGCTGAATTCCTGGCTGGAATCCGTGGACCGTCCCGGCGACGGCGCGGCCGGCGGCCTCGGCGCGGGTCTCCGCGCCTTCTGCAAGGCGACCCCCACCTCCGGCGCCCGGCTGGTCATGAACATGCTCCATCTGGAAAAACATCTGGAAGGAGCCGCCCTTCTCATCACCGGCGAAGGCTGCACGGATTCCCAGACGGAATCCGGCAAACTCTGCGCGGAAGTCGCCTCCGTTTGCAAACAGCACGGCGTTCCCGTCCTTCTGCTTTCCGGCGCGCTCAAGGGCGACCCGGACGGCTTCAACCGGACGTTCGACTTCGCCTTCAGCACCTCGACCGGAGCCCACGCCTCCATTGCGGAAGCCATCCGCGCGGGAAAAACCGACCTCCGCTTCACTGCCGTGAATCTCGCAAAACTCATCGCGCACGGAGGACTCGCCACATGAACACTCCACGGCGATACGGCATGATCCTGATTGTCTCCGGTCCGAGCGGCTCCGGCAAGTCCACCCTCTGCCGTAAAGTCTTCGAAGAATTCGACGGCATCGAATTCTCCGTCTCATGCACCACGCGTCCCCCGCGAACCGGGGAAACGGACGGAGTCGAATACTTCTTCCATTCCCGGGAAGAGTTCGAAGAGCTGATCCGCCGCAACGCCTTCATTGAACACGCAACCGTTCACGGCAATTACTACGGAACTCTCAAGTCCGAAATCCTCGACCGGATCGAAAAAGGGATCGACGTCCTGCTCGACATCGATGTACAGGGCGCTCTCGCGATCAAGAAACTCGCTCAGGAAAATCCGCTGGCCGCCCGCTGCATGGAATCGGTTTTCGTGGCGCCGCCCGATTATGCCGAACTCGAAAGGCGTCTCCGGGGACGCGCCACCGATGCGGAGGACGTCATCGCACGCCGC
Organism: uncultured Victivallales bacterium; assembly: GCA_964581935.1. Classification (GTDB taxonomy): domain Bacteria; phylum Verrucomicrobiota; class Lentisphaeria; order Victivallales; family UBA1829; genus SIG94. Next base: position 1,140 of record CAZORN010000171.1, on the reverse strand, counting down.
CTCGCCAACGCAAAAAAGGAAATGTCTTACTGGAACGAATACAAATACGTGATCGTCAACGACGATCTGACCGCCGCACAAAATATGCTTTCAAATATCATCCACGCACTCCGTCAGTCGAGTGCAAGATTCAAGGAGACGCCTTTCCATGAGTGCTAAGAAGAAAATTATTCTGGGAGTCACCGGCGGGATCGCCGCCTACAAGAGCGCCGACCTTTGCAGCAAGCTCACAACGGAAGGCTACGATGTCCATGTGATCATGACGTTCAGCGCGCAGAAACTCATGACGGAACGCTGTTTTCAGACCCTCTCGCGCAATCCGGTGGTGTGCAGCCTCTGGGATGTTCCGGAATGGAAGCCCGAACACATCGAGCTTTCCGAAGACGCCAACCTCCTTGTCGTCGCGCCTTGCACCGCCAACTTCATCGGCAAGTTCACCCACGGCATCGCCGACGACGCCCTCACCACCACCGCCCTGGCTTTCGCCGGAACCGTCCTGCTGGCCCCCGCGATGAATACCCGCATGTGGAACGCCATCGCCGTTCAGGAAAATTGCCGCACCCTCCGCGAGCGCGGCGTGTTCTTCATCGGTCCCGAAACGGGAAGACTGGCGTGCGGCGACGATGGAACCGGACGCATGTCCGAAGTCTCCACCATCATCGCAACAATCAAAAATCTGCTTCCCCCCCGCTGACCAATACAAAGAGGTGTCATCATGGCGAATCGGATCATTGTTACGGGCGGCGCGGGCTTCATCGGTTCCGCTGTTGCGAGGAACATCATCCGGAACACCCCGGACACCCTCTGCATCGTGGACAAGCTCACCTATGCCGGAAACCTCGAGTCCCTGACGGAAATTTCCCTGAACGAGCGTTTCCATTTCGAGAAAGCGGACATCTGCGACCGTGCGGCAATGAACCGCATCTTCTCCGATTTCCATCCCAACATCGTCATGCACCTCGCCGCGGAATCCCATGTGGACCGCTCCATCGACGGCCCCGGCGACTTCATCCAGACCAATATTGTCGGCACCTATGCCCTGCTCGAAGCCGCCCGCGCTTACTTTTCAGCGCTTCCCCCTGAAGAAAAAGCCGTCTTCCGCTTCCATCACATCTCCACCGATGAAGTCTACGGCGATCT
>CAZORN010000170.1:0-6151 GCA_964581935.1 uncultured Victivallales bacterium | reverse complement strand
CCTCCTTGTTAGAGCGTTGATACATTATAGACTCATGTCCCCGGAATGCAAGCGGGGAAAAAAATTTTTCATGAAAAAGGGAGAACGCACAAACCCGCCGCTCGCACGGAATGAATGAAAATGGAACACTAAAAAAACCGAAAATATGTAAATGACGGCTTGATTATTCCGACGATTGTAATAGATTAAAAGAGCGGTAAGATTTTGCGTTTGAAGGTTTTTTCCGCGGGCGGTTATTCTCCCGCATCATTATTCTTTACCGTAGGGGAGTTGGGTCATGCTGGAACATCTGTCGATTTTTATTGAGAACAAACCCGGAAAACTGAACCGGGTTTCCGAAATTCTCGCCCAGGAAAAAATCAATATCCGGGCATTCATGATCGCGGGAGCCGGAACTTTCGGCGTGCTGAAGGTGCTGGTGGACAAACCCGGACAGGCGGCTCAGCTTCTTTGCGCGCGCGGCCTTGCCGTCGCCCGGAAACAGATCGTCATTGCGATTCTCCCGGACGTGCCGGGCTCCCTGAACAAATTGCTCGCCTCCCTTTCCGCGAACGGCATCAACGTAACGGATTCTTACGGGTTCCTTCTCCATTCCGGCAAAAGCGCCGCCGTCGTAATCGAATGCGACATGAAGGAAAAAGCAATCGCCACCATCCAGGAACAGGGGTATGACCTCCTGACGGATCTGGAAAAACTTTCCGTGTGAGTTTTCAACCTTTTTGACATAAAGAAACATCCTGCAAAAAACAATGTAAGGAGCGGATTATGAAAAAGTTTCTGACAAGTATGGTTGTTCTGTTTGCGGTCGCGGCCGGCATGGGAGCCGCCGAAAGCGGAAAAACAACGGCCCCGCAGGCCGCAACCCCCGCACCCGCCGCGGTCAAGACAGCGGAACCGGCAAAAACACAATCTCTCGGCTGGACCCCCTTCCAGCTTGTATTCTATCCGACAATGCCCGCCTATGCCGAGAATTCCACTGTCTACGGTCTGAAACTCGGTGTTCCCGCCACCGGCGGAAACGGTTCCGTGACCGGTGTCGAAGCCTCTCTTCTCCACAGCGGCACCCGTGACATTACGGGCGTTCAGGCATCTCTGTTCGGCACGGCTCTCTGCTATGGCGCGGGTCCGAATGGCGAAGGCGCCACGGTTTACGGTCTTCAGGCCGGACCGACAATGGCCTTCGCGCACAGCTTCTACGGTTTTCAGGCCGGAAGCATCACTCTCGTGACGAAGCCCTCCAGCGGTGTTCAGGCCGGGTTCGGCAACATCTCCAGGAAGTCTTTCGACGGCTTCCAGACCGGTCTTGCCAACGTGGCGGCGAATGAGTTCAACGGATTCCAGTTCGGCCCGGTAAACTACGTATACAAGGTCTTCAACGGCTGCCAGCTCGGCGCAGCCAACATCGTCTCCGGCGAAAATTTCGACGGCTTCCAGCTCGGCATCGTGAACGTCGCCACCGGCAAAAAGGGAATCCAGATGGGGCTCGTCAATGTGATCGCGGATGGCAGACTGCCCTTCATGATCCTCTTCAATATCAGCCTCTAAGTCTTTTGGCGACAAGGAATTATGACACAACAAGGAGAGTGTTTATGAAAACGATGATATTTCTGCTGTTCTTTGGATTTACCGCGTGCGCCCTGATCGGCGCCGACACCCCCGCCGCTCCGACGAAAGCCCAGACGGCCGCCCCGGCAAAGGCACAGGCCGCACCCGCGAAAGCCGCGCCCGCCTCGGAATGGGACTTCGTTTCCTTCACCTTCGTGCCGGGAGTCCCCCCCAGCGCTGAAGTCCTGAACGTCTACGGCGTAAAGGTCGGAATTCCGTTCGGTTTCGGAGAAAAAGCTTTTGTGGCAGGCACCGAACTTTCCGTCATCACCAGCATGACCACCCGCATCTACGGCGTCCAGGGAGCGATCATCAATAACGACACCGATGCGATCGATGGTCTTCAGGCCAGTTTCATCGTCAACGTGGCGAACACGGTCCGCGGACTTCAGTTCGGCTGTGTCAACGTGGCCAAGGATACTTCCTTCCAGATCGGCCTCGTGAACATCATCAAGGATTCTCCCCTGAAGGTCTTCCCGTTCGTCAACGTCCGTTTCTGACAGATTCGGCCTGAAAGGAGAGGGCGTTCGTGAAAGTCCTGATGGTCTTGACCGGGCTTTATCCCGGCGGAGCAGAGAAAATCGCCCTTGAATTGACCCGTTTTCTCATAAAACAGGGTCATGAGGTGGCGGTGGTTTCCCTGCTCCGGAAACCATCCGGACAAGAATGCGCCATCGTGGACGCCCTTGAGCAATCTGGAATCAGGATTCATTTCCTGAACCTGACGAAAAAAGCACCCTTCCGCCTCTTTTCCCTGATCGGGGTCATCCGGCGCGAAAAACCGGATGTCGTACACTCCCACCTCATGCACGCGAATCTGGCCGCCCGATTTGTGAAAATTTTTCACAATTTTCTGCTGGTAAACACAATACATATCGCGGAGAAACGCCAAAAAGCCCATTGGCTCTTCCGTCTCGACCGGCTTACCGTTTCCCTCTGCAACGCGTATACGGCAGTATCGGAAGCCGCCGCCCGGTTCCACGAAAAGAAATGCGGTTTTCCGGAAGGCACGATCCGGGTGATCTACAACGGCTCCGATCCGGTGCCCCCCGCCCCCGAAGAACTGGTCGCGCGTATGAAACAGGAATGGAATATCGCCGATGCCGACAAAGTGATCGGGTCCATCGGACGCCTTGACTTCCAGAAAGGGTACGACCGTCTGCTGGAACGCCTGCCTGCCCTCGCCGCGCTCGTTCCTCCCGGTCGCCGATGGGCCGTAGTCATTATCGGGAACGGACCTGAAAAAGATTCCCTGAGGCGAATGGCGGACAGCATGAACAAAAAATTTCCCGAGCTCCGGATCGTCTTTCCGGGATACCGCCCGGACGCCTCTTCCCTGATGGTCATGTTCGATCTTTTCATAATGCCTTCGCGGTATGAAGGTTACGGATTGGCGCTGACGGAAGCGTTCTCGCTCGGTCTCCCCGCCCTCTGCTCCAACGCGGATTCCCTTCCGGAACTGTGCAAATATGCCAGAAAAAGCACTCTCGTAACGGATTTCGACGCTCCGGCGGAGAATTTCAAGTGCATTTTCAGGAAAGCGCTCCAGCTCCCCCGTTCCGGAAAGATCATCATCCAGACCTGCGAAGGAATGACGAACCGTTATTTTCTCCTCTACCGGGAGTTGCTGGAAGGGCAAAAAAAATAAAAAAAAATTTTTTCGGCTTTAAAAAATGATTTGCTTTTCATAAATCAAGGTATATATTATTCGCCTTCGTGCGTGTAAAAACTAGGAGTCGCGTCCCGGTTTCATTCCAACACAAGCGGGCTGGGCCTTCCAGACGGAGGCGAACGTGTGCAATTGAGGAATTCATATAAAAAGAAAACTTGAGGCTGAACTATGAAAGTCAGAGCATCCATCAAGCGCAGATGTGAAAACTGCCAGATCGTGAAACGGAACGGAACGGTACGTGTGGTTTGTTCCCGCAACCCCCGCCACAAACAGAAACAAGGCTGAAAACGGAGATCAGAAGAATATGCCCAGAATCATCGGTGTTGACATTCCCGGGAACAAGCGTATTGAATTTGCGCTTCGCTACATCTACGGAATCGGACCCAAGGTCGCGGAAGAGCTCGTGAAGCGCGCGAACATCAAACCCGGAACCAAAGCCAGTCAGATCACGGACGAAAACATTGCGGCCATTACCACCATGCTCCAGAACGACTTCGTTGTGGAAGGCGACCTCCGCCGCCAACTGGCCCAGGACATCCGCCGCCTGCAGTCCATCAACTGCTACCGCGGAACCCGCCACCGCAAGGGACTTCCCTGCCGCGGCCAGCGGACCCGTACCAATGCGCGCACGAGAAAAGGCAAGAAGATCACCGTCGGCGCCATCCGTGACAAAACGCAGCGTAAGATCGAGAAGAGCGGAACTCCCGCCGCCGCCCCTGCCGCTCCCGCCGCCAAGAAATAAGCGACGGCTCCATCAACGCTCATCTGAAATTCAATAATCGAAAGGCTTGGAAAAAATATGGCTGACGAAATCAAGGAAACCGCTCCGGTCGTCGCGGAAACGGCTGCCGCTCCCGCGGATGCCGCCGCTGCAGGCGAAGTCAAACGCAAAAAAGGCGGACGCTATGTTCCGTCCGGAATCGCTTTCATTCTCGCTACTTTCAATAATACTAAAGTGACTTTCACCGACCTCCATGGAAACGTCCTCTGCTGGTCCACCGGCGGAAAGAACGGCTTCAAGGGGTCCCGTAAGAGCACGGCCTACGCCGCACAGGTGGTTGCCGCCGATGCCGCGAAAAAGGCGGAAGCTCTCGGGATGAAGGAAGTCGAGGTTCGCGTAAACGGACCGGGCGCCGGAAGAGAATCCGCGGTCAGGGGCATTGCCTCCACCAGTATCGAAATCAATGCGATCAAGGATATCACCCCGGTTCCCCACAACGGATGCAGACCCCCGAAACGGCGTCGTGTCTGATGTTTGTTCTCGGACGGGATTTCCTTCCCGTCCGTGTCTGAACCTTTGAACCTTAACCCCTAAAATACTTGGAGGATAAATAAGATGGCTGCCGTATCCGGATTTCCCATGCCTCAATCCCTCGTGATGGAAGAACAGACCGCCACAGATACATACGCCAAGTTCGTCGCCGCCCCTTTCCAAAGCGGTTTCGGACACACCATCGGCAATTCCCTGCGCAGAGTCCTGCTTTCTTCCCTCGAAGGATCGGCGATTTCCGCCGTCAGAATCGAAGGGGTCTCTCACGAGTTCACTTCCCTTCCCAACGTGGTGGAAGACATCACCGAGATTATTCTCAACCTCAAGAAAGTCAAACTCAATCTCCATACCGATCCCCCGAAGACTCTTGAAATCAAGAAGAACGTCGCCGGACCGGTCACCGCCGGAGACATCATCACCGACGGCACCGTGGAGGTTCTCAACCCCGATCAGATCATCTGCACCCTGGACAAAGACGTCCCCTTCCGCGCGGAAGTGGAAATCTCCAAGGGCAGAGGCTGGTGCCCCGCCGAGAAGAACAAGCTTCCGACGCATCCCTACGGCACCATCCTTGTGGACTGCCTTTTCAGTCCCGTGACCCATGTCAGCTACCAGGTCGGCGCGGCCCGCGTCGGCGAAGAAACTGAAATGGACTCCCTCACCCTTGAAATCTACACAGACGGACGCGTCTCCCCCCGCGACGCCCTGGAAAAAGCGGCCAAGATCCTCAAGGATCACCTCCGCCCGTTCCTCGGAAGCCAGCTCACGGAAGACGACGCCCTTTCTTCCATCAGCGAAGAGGAGCAGAAGCTCTTCCGCATCCTTTCCCAGGATGTCGAAGTCCTCGACCTCTCCGTCCGTGCGATGAACTGCCTCAACAATGCGAACATCAAGTTGCTCGGCGAACTCTGCCTCAAAACGGAATCCCGCATGCTCAAGTTCCGCAACTTCGGCAAGAAGTCCCTGGATGAAATCAAGGAAAAACTGGCGGAAAACAACCTTTCGCTCGGAATGACCTTCAGCGAAGAACTCACCAATGCAATTCAGGCCGAAGCCGACCGCGCCAAGGCCGTCAAAAAAGAGGAAGCATAAGTCATGCGTCACCTTCGGAATATCTCTAAACTCGGCCGCAATTGCGGTCACAGAAAGGCGCTGCTCGTCAATCTCGCGTGCAGCATTCTGGAACACGGACAGATTCAGACGACCGTCAACCGTGCCAAAGAAGCCCGCAAGCTGGTGGACACCCTGATCACATACGCCAAGAAGGGCGGCGATCACAACCGCCGTCTCGCGGCGGCCAGACTCAAAATCAACACCCCGGTCGAAAAAGTTCAGGGCAAGAAGCCGCTCATCGACAAACTCTTCGGCGAAATTGCCGAACGCTTTGCTCTCCGCGCAGGCGGCTATACCCGCATTGTCCGCCTCGGCAAGCGCATCGGCGATTGCGCCGATCTGTGCATCATTCAGCTGGTCGAAGCCGGCGCTCCCGCTTCCAAGAAAAAAGCGGCCGCTCCCCAGACCGTTGAAGTCAAGGCGGAAGCCGTGAAGGAAGAGGCTCCCAAGGCCTGATCCGACGCGACATCCTGTCACGATTGAAAAACCGC
>CAZORN010000169.1:4307-6208 GCA_964581935.1 uncultured Victivallales bacterium | reverse complement strand
TCTTGTGGATGATCCCCAGCTCATAGTCCATGCGTTCGAGCTTGAGCTTGGCGTCTTCCTTATGAGCCTCGTCCGGATGCAGGGGGTCGTAGCCGTAGCGTTTCGGGAATCCCTTGATACAGATTTCGCGGAGCATCCCCTCCTGCGTGGTTCCCTCGGGGACGTGATAGACCGGATAATGATTCTTGTATTCGATCTTGACGTCGCAGCGTTCGGCCACGCGGAGAGTGTTGGTGACCGCTTCCGGAATTTCGTGGAAGACGGCCTTCATCTCGTCGGCGTTCTTAAAGTAGAATTCGTCGGAGGACATCCTCATGCGGCGGGCCTCCTCGTAGGTCGCGTGAGTCTGGATGCAGAGCATCAGGTCGTGCGGACGCGCATGTTCCTTCTTGAGGTAATGGACGTCGTTGGTGGCCACGAGCGGAATGCCGGTCTCCCGGGAGAGCTTGACGAATTCCCGGTTGATCTTCTTCTGTTCCTCCATTCCGTGGTCCATCACTTCCAGAAAGAAATTCTCCTTCCCGAAGATGTCCACGTAATCCTGAAGGGCCTTGCGGGCGGCGGCGTAATTCTCATGAAGGGCCTTGTTGGCGACCTCCCCCTGAATGCACGCGCTCAGCGCGATCAGCCCCTTGCTGTGGGAGGCGAGGAACTCCTTGTCGACGCGCGGTTTATAATAAAAACCGTTCGTATGCGCCTCGGAAATGACGCGACAGAGGTTTTCGTATCCTTCATTCGTGGCGGCCAGCAGAATGAGGTGATACCCCTTGATGTGGGGGATTTCCGGACGCCGGTCCGTGCGCGTGGTGGGGGAGATATAGGTTTCCGTGCCGATGATGGGCTTGACTCCGGAATCCTTGAAGGCGTTCTGGAATTCCACGGCTCCGCCCATCACGCCGTGGTCGGTGATTGCGACCGCGGGCATTTCAAATTCTTTCGCGAGGGTGACCACATCGACCTTGCCGTCCCGTTCCTCGGGTTTGAGTTTCGACCAGGAAATGGCGCAGGCGCCGTCCAGCAAACTGTAGTCGGTATGTAAATGAAGATGCACGAAATCGGATGGCATCGGAAAATCCCTTTCATTGCGGTTGAAAAACAGTCATCTGAATATCATATATCGGATTGTGGGATTTGTCCAGAAAAAAGCGCAAAGTATTTCAAAAAAAGAACGGGATTTCCCGGAAGCCACATGGAATGCCCGGAAACGGAAATCCGCCATGGAATCAGGAAAATTTCGGCAAAAAACGGGGAAACTCCTTGAAAAAGAGCGGTTTCGTGATACATTAAAAGAATCCCGATATGGGAGCCTTGATCCAGCGATGGATTCGATGCCGCCCGGCCACGGCCGGAAATTGTGTTTTCACAATGCGGCGGGCCCGTAAGGTTCTGCAGCGACGGGAAACGCGATTGAGTCCGGCGGCGTCACCGCACGGACAGCCGTTTCTTTCGTCTGCCCTTCCTCCGGTCCTTTCCGAATCCATCCCTCCAGAAGGGTTTCCGTGTCCTGAAAAAATAAATTATATTGTTCAAACAAAGTAATTCATTACCAAGGCAAGGAGTGAAACGGGTATGGACGGGTATTGTTACGGGTATGCCAGAGACATCCGGCTGTTCAGCGGAACGGCGAATCCGGAGTTGGCGCAATCAATTGCCAAACACATGGATATGGAACTTGGGCACGTGAATATCGAGCGCTTCCCGGATGGTGAAATCTTCGTGCAGTACCGCGACCAGCTCCGGACGGCCGACGTGTTCATCATTCAGCCGACCTGCAATCCGCCGAACGAAAACATCATGGAACTCCTGATCATGCTCGACGCCGCCCGTCGCGCCTCCGCGGCCCGCATCACGGCGGTCATTCCGTTCTTCGGATACGCCCGGCAGGACCGCAAGGACCGTCC
>CAZORN010000169.1:0-4207 GCA_964581935.1 uncultured Victivallales bacterium | reverse complement strand
GCCAAACGCCGCGTCAACGCCACCACGGTGGAATCCTCCCATCTGGTCGGCGACGTCTGCAACCGCGACTGCGTGATCTGCGACGACCTGACCACCACCGCCGGAACCCTCTGCGCGGCCGCCGAGCTCCTCAAACGCGAAGGCGCCAAAAAAGTCTACGCGGTCGTCTCGCACTGCCTCCTCACGGAATCCGGACGCGAACGCCTCCGCAAGAGCGCGATCGAGGAACTCATCACGACCAACTCCGTTCCCCAGCCCGAATCTCCGGACAGCCGCGTCCGCCCGCTCTGCATCGCCCCGCTGATGGCCAACGCCATCCGCCGGATTCACAGCGGCGAATCGGTCTCCTGTCTCTTTCAGGTGAATCCGCCCGAGGATTTGCTTTTTTAACCCATAACACCGACACAAGACTCAACATTGCATAACCAGTATTAAGGAAGGTAAGAAATGGCAAAACAGAAACATGTGTTGAACGTGGTCACACGTTCGGAAACCGGCAAAGGCGCGGTCAAGCGCCTGCGTTCCGCGGGGCACATCCCGGCGGTCGTCTACGGCAAGGGCGCTCCTGCCAAGATTTTCTATTTCGTCGCGGCGGAATGGGAAATGCTCCAGAAATTCGAACTGAACCTGATCTCCCTCAAGGAAGGCGAAAATGAAATTCTCGCCCTCATCAAGGAAGTTCAGAACGACTTCATCCGCGGAAAAGTCAAACACGTGGATTTCCTTGAAATCCGCCGCGACGAAGTCATCCGCACGGTCGTCAAGGTCCATCCCGGACACACGGCTCCGGCCGGCGCCTCCATGGGCGGCATCCTTGAACAGGCCATCCATGAAATCGAAGTGGAATGCCTCCCCGACGCCCTTCCCGAAATTCTGGAAGTCGATGTCGCCGCCCTCAAGCTGGGCGATTCCCTCCACATCGGCGAACTCCCGATGCCCGAAGGCGTCAAAGCCGTCGGCGATCCGGATCTGGTCGTCTTCCATGTGATGGATCCGACCAAGGTTACGGAAGAAACCCCCGCCGCGACAGCGACCGAGGGCGCTCCTGCCGAACCGGAAGTGGTCGGAGCCAAGGAAAAGGCTGAAAAAGCCGCCGCTGCCGCCGAAGAAGGCAAGAAGAAACCTGAAGAAGGCAAGAAGAAATAACCACTGGGAGAATGGGCCTGTGCGGAGATTCCGGCAGGTCTGGAGAGTGCAGCGATGGGAAGTGCCGGAAACAGTCTGGGAAACCGCGTGCTGATCGCGGGTCTTGGAAATCCCGGCTCCGAATATGCCGAAACCCGGCACAACATCGGGTTCATGGTGCTCGACAGGCTGGCGGGACATCTGCCGAAGAAGAATTTTGAAGAGGTTCACGGGTGTTCCTCCCGTTATCTGAGGGGGACCTATGCGGGCAGACCGCTGTTCCTGCAGAAACCCGAAACCTTCATGAACCTGAGCGGGGAAGCGGTCGCAGCGCTGATGAAGCGCGAAGAGATCGATCCCCGGGAGCTTCTGGTCGTGTATGACGACATGGATCTGGAATTGGGACGGCTCCGGATCCGCGAAAGGGGCTCCTGCGGCGGACACAACGGCATCCGCTCCATCGTCGAGCATCTGGGAACCGAAGCGTTTCCGAGGCTGAGGGTGGGAATCGGACACCGGAAGGACGGAAAGGGCGTGGATCACGTGCTTTCCCCCTTCGATGCGGAAGAGCGGATCGTCCTGGAAAAAGTGCTCGCCGCGGCGTCCGATGCTCTGGTTCTGATTCTGAGGCGCGGAATCAAACAGGCTATGAATTCATATAATCCGCTGGATTTTTCGGCGGATCCCGAAACGGACACAGAAAAACCGTTAACAACATAAATACACCAGGAGGTGTGAACTTGAAAAAGTATGAGGCAGTTTTCATTCTCGACATGAGAAAGGTGGAGGATGAGGGAAAGGCCTTCTCTGAAGAATTCGCTCAGATTATTCAGAGTTGGGGTGGCAGCGTGACCGAATCAGTCCCCATGGGACGCAAGCAGTTCGCCCGCGAAATCGAAAAACGCAAAGCCGGTATCTACTGGAACTTCATTTTGGAGCTCGACCCCATCAAGGTGAAGGAAATCCGCGACAAATACCGTCTGGATGAAAGAGTTGTCCGCCTGCTCGTCATCTCCTACGAACGCCCCGAACAGGTCCGTTCGACGATGAACGTGGCTCCGGACATCACCGAATAAACCCGGTCCGGGTGAAAGGAGTCCTTCGTTATGGCATCATTGAACAAAGTATTGTTGATGGGAAATCTGACCCGCAATCCGGAAATCAGATACACTCCCGGCGGCAGTGCCGTATGTGAATTCGGAATGGCGATCAACCGGCGCTTCATGCAGGCCAACGGACAGGAAAAGGAAGAAACCTGTTTCGTGGACATCACGGTCTGGGGCAAGCAAGCCGAAAGCACTTCCCGCTTCGTACAGAAGGGCTCGTCCGTTTTCATCGAAGGGCGCCTCGTTTTCGACCAGTGGGAAGAAAAGGAAACCGGCAACAAGCGTTCCCGCCTCCGCGTCTATGCGGAACGGGTCCAGTTCCTTGACCGCCGCGATCCCTCCGGCGCACCGCGTCAGGAGGACGGTTCGCAGCCTTCCGCTCCCCAGGGCGGCTATTCCCGTTTCCGCGGACAGCAGCAGGGCGGCCCTTACGGCGGTCCCGTTCAGCAGAACCGGCCTCCGCAGCAACAGCCGAGCCGTCCCCAGCAGTCCCGGGAAGAAGTGCCTTCCATGCCGTCCGAAGAACCTCCCTACGAACCCGTCGAGGGCGTCGACGACGACATCCCGTTCTGATCAATCCAACTCTCATAAAATTCAAACCAAGGAGATGTTTCCATGGCAATGCAGAATAAGAAACGCCGCATGAAACGGCGTATGTCCAAACCGAAAATTTGCAGACTCTGCGAGAACAAAATCAACTTCATCGACTTCAAGGACGCGGATCTTCTGAAGAAGTTCCAGACGGAAAAAGGGCGCATCCTGCCCCGCCGCATCACCGGCACCTGCCTGAAACATCAGAAAATGCTCAGCATCGCGATTCAGCGGGCCCGCATCATCAGCATCGTTCTCTGATGAAACTCTTTTAAGAAAGGCACACTACAATGGCATCTATGAATTTGATCCTTCTGCAGGATGTTGAGGACCTCGGCCTCGCCGGGGAATCCGTCCATGTTTCTCCCGGCTTCGGAAGAAACTTCCTGATCCCGAAAGGTCTGGCAGCCCCGGCTTCCTCCGTCGCCCTCAAACAGATCGAAGCCCAAAAGGAAAAGATCGTGGCCAAGCGCAAAGCCGACCTCGAATCCGCCCAGGCGCTCGCCCTCAAAATCGGCGAAATCGTCGTCGAGATCCCCATGCAGGCTTCCGATGACAGCCACCTTTTCGGCTCCGTCACCGAACGCGTCGTCTGCGAAGCCTATGCCGCCAAAGGCGTCAAGGTCGAACATCACCGCGTCCGCATGGACAAGCACATTCGCACACTGGGCGAATATGTCATCAGCATCAAGCTCCACCAGGACGTCACCGTCAACGGTAAAATCGTTATCGTCCGGGCGTAATGATGAGCGGGAGCGGGAACAGCAGCGACGTTCCGGCGCCGGGGGAGCTTCCCTCTTCGCCGGAACCGTCTGTCCCTGTGCGGAAAACCGTTTCCTCCAGAAACGGTTCTTCCGCCGTTCCTGTTTACGCTGACCTCGAAACGGAGCGGGCCGTCATCGCGGCTCTCATGATCGACCCCTCCTGTCTCTCCACGGTCACCTCCATTCTCGGAGGCCTCGCCTCCTCGCAGACCGCTCAGGACGGACGCAAAAAAAAGATCGTCTCCGATCCCGACAGCCTCAAGAAGGAGATGTTCCACAACCTCGCCGGAATGGTCTTTCACGACCCCAAATACGGGGCCGTCTATGAAGCCATTCTCGAGATGGCCGACAAGGGAGCCGGAATCGATCTACTCAGCCTCACCAGCCACTTCGAGCGCGCAAAACGCCTGGAGGTCATCGGCGGACAGGATTTCCTGATCGATACGCAGACCGCCATCGCCAGCACGGCCAACATCGAATACTGGTGCTGCAATCTCCGGGATTACGCCATGCTCCGGGAAATGCTCCGCGCATGTTCCGGCGCGGTCGACATGTGCAAGAATTATCAGGGCAACGTCAAAAGCCTCCTGGACTCCGTCGAATCGGAAATCTTCAAAGTCC
>CAZORN010000168.1:0-6250 GCA_964581935.1 uncultured Victivallales bacterium | reverse complement strand
AGGGAGAAATCGTCGGACGCGGCCACAACCGCCGGGTCCAGTCGGGCAGTCCGGTGCTGCACGGGGAGATCGACACGCTGGCCAATGCGGGACGCCATCCGGCGAAGTTCTACCGGGAATGCACTCTTTACACGACGCTCTCCCCCTGCATCATGTGCTCCGGCGCCATCGCCCTGTATAAAATCCCGGACGTGGTCGTCGGTGAAGCCGTGACCTTCCCCGGCGAGCCTGAATTCCTCCGTTCGCGCGGCGTAAGCGTCACCATCGTCAACGATCCCGTCCTGATCGACATGATGAAGAAGTTCATCGCGGAACGCCCGGCCCTCTGGAACGAGGACATCTCCGAATGACAGGCGTCCCGCACGGAAAAGGAATCATTTCGGAGGAGCTGGAGGCAGGAAGAACAGGGATTTGTCGAAATACAGATAATCAGGAATTTTTCCGCCTTTCGATTCAAACCGGATTCTGCAATTTTTGAAAACACCCCTCATTTCCCAGAGTTTTCCCGCATTCTCCGGCGATACATTCAGCGTTGCCGAACAGTCTCTGGCCGGAACCGCGAGGACTTTCGCCTTCACGTTTCCGTCCGGGGCGATCACGGAGAAAAAGGACGCGTTGTCGAAAACGCCGACAGACATCCTGAACGAAGAAACGCCGCCGGGAACGAAGAAGAAGTAGCGTCCGTCGTTCCGGGGATCCAGCATGCTGCCGTCGCCGAACGGGAGCGCCTGTTTCATCGACGGCGAAGAAACTACCGGGGTCATCACTTCCCAGAAGCTGCCTTTCGACGAAACCACGACCTTGTATACGCCCAGTTCACCGTCCTCCGGGCAAGCCACATTCAGGCGGATCATCGCCGATTGGAAGGGTTCCGATTTTTTCACGACAGCCTTGCCCGAAGGCGAATACACGGCATAGGAGATCACCGGCTTCGGATAGGAGTTGTAAATATTCAGACCGACATTGAACCCGCCCGGCTTTTCCTTGAGCAGAAGAACTTCAAAGATTCTGATCTTTTCGTCCGCTTTCACCTGCTTCATCGGCAGGGCCTGCGGAATGGAAATCTCCTCGTAAGCCGCGGATTCGTCCAGTTTCTCCGGACACTCCGACAGAGCCGCCAGGAAGACCGGGATCCGCTGTGCGGCGTATCCGGCTCCGAACGAGATCTGGGCAGAATGCGGGAATCCGTCCATGAGCGTGCCCGGCGCATATTCCATTCCCTCCAGATAGCCGTTCATGAGACGCAGTCCGTAGAGAAGATATTTTTTATCCCTTGTCGCAAAATAGGCATAAGAAGGAACATTGATCTGCATTCCCCCGGCGTAAGCGGAGAAGGAGTCGCCCCTGCCGTTCATATAGGCGTCGGCCCAGACCTTGAAACGTTCCGCCGCCCGGGGATCTTTCGTCATTTCCCAGTATTTTTCCAGCCACGGCGCATAATCCTCCCATTGCGGAAACGCTCCGTACGGAAGCACGAAACCTTCCACGTTTTCGGCCATGCCCGGCTTCATCTGCTGGACGCTGAACAGGTGTTCGACCTGTTTGTCGATGAGCTTTTTCAGGCCTTCGTCATGAGTCGCGCGGTAGACATCGATCAGGGAGGACGTCAGGCCGGCCCCTTCCCTGTGGGCCAGGGGTTTCCTGAAATTCTTCTTTACAGAGTCCCCCCACATTTCAGCCACCTCGAGTCCCCGTCTGTCGCCGGTGAGATAATAGTAGTAAAGCATGAAATCCGTGACGCAGTTATAGTCCATGAGACGGCTGCCGGAATGCCACGGCACGATTCCCTTGTAGTCATTGAGGGCGCCCAGAATTTTCCCTTCGGGATACGGCTTTTTTTCCAGATCGGGAGTGGTGTAGTTGCATAATCCGATATCCATCAGGCGGCGGGCATTGACCACGCCCCGCGCAAGATATTTGGGATCGCCGCTCCTGACATAGAGAATCCACGGAACCCGCGGCGCCCCGTGATGGAACGCGCGCCACGTACGGTAAAGATCCATCCAGCGGCCCCGCCTGTAGTCCCAGCAGGTATGCGCATCGCCGTAGACGAACATCCCGTAATCCTTCGTATGGTCCTGAAGCCGCAGCTCCGTGTCGAAGGCTGCGGAAAGGGCCTGCTCCGCCTTGGCGAAGCGGACCGGATCGCAGGGATGAATCCTGCCGAAAACACCCGACGCGCACATATATTCGGGCGTCGCCATGCAGATCGGCGGGTTCGCCCAGACCGTCGGATATTCCCGGAGCTTTCCGCCGTCGTCCTTCTTTGCGAAAGCGATGTGAATTTCATACGTTTTGGCGATCCCGATGCAGTTGGCGTCCGCGGCGCTGCCGAAGTATCGGTATTCGTAGTCGGAATATTCCGGGCTTCTGTATTTCAGATACGATTCCGGAAACGCGAAATCCAGCGTTTTTCCTTCATGAACGAACCAGAGATATTGCAGCATGGAATTTTCCACTTTCCGGTCGGGTTTCGCGACTCCGTGCGCGGGCCATTCGTGGAAAATCAGCGCGCCTTTCGCATCCACCTCGAACTCCTTCGGGAATTCCTGCCAGAAGTCCTTGACGTAAAGAAGGATTTTCCCGGACGGATTGGAGGCTTCCATCCAGCCCGGCGACCGCTGTCCGTCGGACGCTTCGGTCCACTCCGTCTTCCCGGAATTCTTGCGCACGATGAATTTGTCGCTGTCGAACTGAAGAAGGTGCGCTCCGCCGTCCTTTTCCGCAAATGTCCTGTCTCCGGAACCGCTGAAAGAATAGTTTTTCACGTCGGCGTCCAGCTTGACCGAGATGTCCCGGAACTTCGCCCCCCGGATTCCCTCCGTGATGATGAAAGTGTGCAGGATTTTGACGTAGGGCAGACCCGCGAAAAAATGAAGCCGGGCAATATACCGGCAGAATTTTTCACCGTCGGCGGAGTAATACCACCCCTTGGCGCAGATGACGGCGCGAAGGGGTCCGCTCTCTTCGAGCTTCACCTCATCGGGAGTTCCCAGCGAGGAACTGAACAACTTCCCTTTTCCGTTGACGATGTTGAGTCCGGCCCCCTCCGAATTCCGCATCATCGGCTTTCCTCCGGAAAACACGGCGTCGATCAGATTGAACCGGTCCTTTCTGATCCGGAAAACGGTATCCCCCGTATCGACCTCATAAGCGGGCAACGGAGCCTGCGTTTCCTTTACCGACATGGAGGGCGCTTTTGCCGCCGGTTCCGCGGAGGCATACGACAGGACAAGCTTTTCATCGCCCGATCCCCCGATTGTCACTTGGGAATCGCAAAGCAGCCATTTGACGCTTCCGTCTTCCCATGTCCCGGTGACTTCAGTTTGCAGCGGCAGTGCCGCTCCGTTAGCCCCCTTCAGGGAAAACTGGAGCTTCGCGGATACTTTTCCCTCCGGGAAAGGCACTCCGAAGGTCAGCGGAACGGACACCTTTTCCGCGCCCGAAGGATTTTTCAGGATCAGCGGAACCTCCGTGATGGTTTTGACCTGTTTCCGGTTCCAGTTGTCGAAACCGTTCCCGGCATCCCCGTTGAGCAGAAGATTTTCGGCAAAAGCAGCCGCGGACAAGTACAGGATCGCGATCGAAAGTTCTTTTTTCATTGTGACGGTTCCCCGAATCGGTTGTTTATGAAAAGCGTGATTTCACCATTTGTCATATTGTCCGTTTTCACTGCCGTACCAGAAAAAGCGGGCGATCGCCTTCTCGGTTGAACCGCAGTCGTAGTCATGGCTTTTCGCCCAGGGATACAGAACGCTTTCCCTGTGGCCGTCCAGAAGCATGACGTTGACCGCCTTGTTTCCGCCATGACGGAAACTCAGGCTGAAACGTTCATTCCGGGCATTGTACAAATACCAGTTTTCCTGTGAGGCGGCATTGAAAATCCCCTCCGAGAGAATCATGGAACGCGAAGGATGCTTGAAGTTCACGAGAAAAAAAGGCTTCACCAGATCGATGTTGTCACCATAATGCTGGGAGGGTCGCAGATTATAGCCGTAAGTATTGAATGCATCTTTCTTCGTGCCGATTCCCCAGGAGCCTCCGCTCCAGAAAGAAACTTTGTTGGCAGGGTCCGGCTGACTCGTACACCGGAAAATGCCGGTCTGTTTTATGTAATTGTCGTTGATGTAATTTCCCCAGAAATAGTATTTTCCGCTCCCGTTGTCCACCCTCGCGGCGGGAAGCCATGACCTGAAGTCATCCGAATATGCGACCAGCCCCAGATGCTGCTGCCGGAGGTTGACGGCGCATTTCGTTTCGTTGGCCTTCTCTTTCGCCTGCTGGAGAGCCGGCAGCAGCAGCGATGCGAGAATGGCGATGATCGCTATGACCACCAGGAGTTCAATGAGTGTAAACATGAAAACCCGGCTGGTGAATCCTGTTTCCCTGTTCTTCCTGAAAAGAATGAGTCCGGAGTCGTTCGCTTCCTGAAAGGAAAATGGAAGTCTTCCGGGAACTCCGTCCGGTCCTTTTTGTTTCCGCATTTTGAGGCTCCTCGATTATTTGACTGGTTCCTGTGAATTTTTCTCAATGGGACCTCCCCGACAGAAGGCCTGCAGAAAATCCAACGAAAATTCAATTCATGTAGAGGGTTCCTTTCCCATATTTGCCGAGTTCAATATACCGGCTGAAAAAAATCGCAAGCTCGTCGAGATACCGGTCGAAGTCGCGCTCCTCTTTCATCAGCAGACAGTTCAACCCTTTGCGGAGCCAGTCCATGATCTCAGGCGTTTCGATGGCGTAATCGGCGCACATATTCGGAATTTCCGCGAAAAAAAGCTGATCCCGTTCATCCCGCGATCCGGCCATGCTTTTCTCTGCGATATCCTTCCGGATGGGAATTCCGTATTTTCCCGCGGCAATGCAATTCTGGAATTTATCGGAGAGGAAACTCCTTACGACATTCCGGACCAGATTCAGGTTGGAGCATGATTTGTGAACGCACAGGCCTTCCGTGGTCTGTCCTGTAAGGCGGTTCCCTCCTCCTGTGGAGGGCAGTGGAACGCTGCCCCACCTGAATTTCAAGGTATCGAGAAACGGCATAAACTCCTGCCGAGGAGAAAAGCTGAAAACCAGATTGCCGTCCATGAACATCTGGCGAGATCCGTATCGGGTGTACCCAAGGGTTTTAAGCAGTTCCTTGTATAGCAGGAGCCCCCGGCGCGATTCCGGCGAATTCAGGATGACATTCCCCTGTTTGTCCAGAAATCCGCCGCCGCACCGGAAGAGGAACGGCATCAGCATGTTCAGCGCCATATAAGGATAGTGGCAGTATATGTTTTCCGGCGGATACGTCTTTTTCAGCTCGCGGATATACGACAGGAATTCTTCCCAGGTCCAGTCCGCATCGGGCGGGGGACACCCGGCGCGTTCGAGCATGTCGATATTATAGACGATCACTCTCGGGGAAAACAGCAGCGGGATCGCATAGAGCGCCCGGCCTTTCCGGAACGACTGGAAAGGACTCGCATAGAAGAGGCTTTTGTCGGGAAACAGCTCATCGAAAATTTCGGAAAGGTCAAGGTATTCCTCGTGGTTGCTCTGGATGCGGAGCGTCACGTTGATCTCGAAATCCCCCGTCAGCCCTTCCTTGTTGATCCTCAGTTCGGGGATTTCATTCCCGATGACACGGTCAAGCCCGATGAGTCTTTTGGATTCCTCTCCTGAAATGCTGATGCTGTTGCGGAGACGGTGGGCGTCCCAGTTCTTCCGGACGAATGTTCCCTGCCGCGGAACGGTCTCGAGGATTCCGTCATGACAAAGGCTGTCTATGGCATGCTGGACCTTGATGAAGGATCCCCCGCGGGTCGCGGCGATCTCGCGGGCGGGAGGGACCCTGTCGCCACTTCCGATCTTGCGGTCTTCGAGCAATCCCATGATATACTCTCGGATGTTTTCGGTAATCGTCGCTGCTTTTCTCATGTTCCCGCCCATTCTTTTCAGCCTTCGGAAAACTCCGTAAAAATGATGCTGCGTCCCGCATCGGATATATTGTCTATCTCTTTATAAAATATTATAATCGCAATCGTGGCTATGTCAAGACGAAAGTCAAAAAAAAACAAAAAAAATATGGACGAAACTGACAAAGAGGACGTTCCGCCGGAGAAAAAGACGGGTTTTCAAAAAACATCTGGCGTCTTCCGGAACAGTCCCTCCCCCGGAAACGGGGCTTTTTTTGCAAAAGATTGCGTTCCCCCTTTGAATCGGACGGTTTTTGAGTGTAAATTACAGGGTTGTGCAATTTCACGAA
>CAZORN010000167.1:0-6285 GCA_964581935.1 uncultured Victivallales bacterium | reverse complement strand
TCCTTTCAATATGGTTTCAGTCAGGTGTCTGCGCATGGATGCAAAAGAACAGTTGGACTTTCGCGGTCTGAACGGAAGCTCGCCCGTCGCGAGGAATGAATCCGCCGTTTTCCGGTTCAGGGCTCCTTCCGCATTCAGGAACTGTCCGAGGAATCCCAGATTCGCGAAAATCCCCGGATGCGGCTCCCCGAGATTTCCCCGCCACTCCTCCGGAAAAAAATGGAGGAAACGCGGATGTGAATTCAGCCAGGTGAATGTGTAAAGCGTATCATACTGAAACTCCGCCCCGGATTTATCCATGAGTTCAAGAAAGCTCTCAGCAAAATAACGCTCCTCCTTCAGGAAGGATTTCGGACGAATCCCGTTGGTGATATGGAAAACGCACCAGTTCCGGGGCAGATCCGGGTGCGGCTCCTGATAACGAAGCGACTTTCCTTCCCCGAACAACGGGTTCGGCGCAAGGGATTCCGGATAACGCTGCGCGGCAAGGTCCAGAATGGTTTCCCTGAATTCGGCAGCCGCACGGACAATATGGCCGTCAGCCCTTTTCAGAAACTCCTCCACGCAAGCCGGAAACGTCACGCACTCCTGAGCTCCTTCCCGGAGAAGATACGGAAGCAGGGTGTGTTTCCTTAGAATTTCCGACGGTGAAACGTCCGGGTATTTCCTTTGGCAGAAGGGAACGCTTTGCACGATGAAATCGAACATTTCCGCACAATTCAGGCGGTGTTCTTCCGAAGAAATCATGAACATCCGGCACCTCCCGGAATCAGATAATTGCCGAGACTTTTCTCGCGGATGGAAACCTCTTTCAGCGAAGGCAGTTCCAGTCCTTTTTCAAATCCGGACGGCACCTCGCATTCAGCCCATTTCCGGAAAAGTTGTTTCCCTCCGAAAGGACGCAGGGACCACCCGTTCCGATACAGGGAGCCCAATTCGGAGGTCGCAAGGAAAAACACGCCGCGTTTCTCCAGCAGGGAAAGGAGCGATTCCAGTTCGGAAAGCCGTGCATTTTCCTGCGCGGAATCGAACGAAACATACGCGGAACGGTGAGTGGATATGACGGACGGTTCGCCGAAAGATCCGAAATTCCTTTCGATCACCGTCATCAGGTCCGCGCCGGATATTCCATATCTTCTTCTATCCGAGGAATCCGCCTCGAAGAAAGCGTTTCTTGTCAGATATATCACATCAAGCATCGGGTCGTAGTCGCCAATCTTCGTATAGGTATCCTGAAAATTCCATGGTTTGGTATTGTAAACGACGGTCTCGCCGGAGTTGATCCGGCAGTTGACGATGCAGACGATCCGGATACCGTTCGAGGCCCAGAGGACCACCGTTTCCGGAAAGGCATCACTGGTGACGGCAGCCGAGGGAAGAGCGCCGAAAGTCTCGCCGAAACGCCGGAGTCCCTCCAGAATGAACTCATTCTGTTCCCGGACATTATAACCGTTGTATTCCGGAACATGCCTTCCCTGTCCGAAGGCATGGAGGTCGAAAAGTTCCCGCGCATTTTCGGAGTCAGACCCCGTTCCCCTCAGAAGGCAAAGCCATTCGCGGGGACTGGTGTGATGAAGCATGGCGTGATACTCCGGCGACCAGATCCCTTTCCGCATGCCGTCCAGCATCGCATCGACCGCGCCGGAGCCATCCCATGGGGACGGAAATCCCTTCTTGAGGGGAATGTCGCGGTATTCCCGGAACCCGCCGGCCCGGATCGCCTCGAAATCAGGATTCCCCATACAGGTGAATGCCGTGAAGACGGGTTTCTGCCCATCGCGTCCGCTGAACCTGTTCAATACGTCATAAAGCTTAACCAGATCGCTTGATTTTTCCAGACGTCCCATGGAGATGGAATCATTTTTGTGAGTCTTCCGCCAGAGCTCCAGCGACACCCTGTCAGGAAGCCACTCACAGGAACCCCAGTCGTCGCTTTCAAAAACAACGGCGGGAAAACGTTCCATATCCAGCTCAAAGCGGCGGCAGGTCGAAATCTTTCGGTAAGAAGATGTCATCATAAGATCCTTTTATTTCAATGTCATCAGAAAATTGAATCGAGAATCATCTGTTCGTTCAGAAATTCCAGAATCTGGTCGATGGTTTCATCCTCCTCGGCCAAGTTGGAAAAATAGCGTTCCAGCAACGGGAAAATACTGCTGTAGAGGTTGAACATTCCGCGGCTTGACAAGGTCGGCGCCACCGCATTTTCCGCCTCGTTTTCAAGAAACTGTTTCACGGAAGACGGCAGTGCGCATTTCCGGAAAGATGCGGTTTTCGGCGAAAGACAGGAGGAAATTTCAAACAGACTGCGGACATCGTCCCGGAGCAGAAATTTGCACCAGAGCCAGGCTTCCGCGGGGTTCGCGGAATTTTGCGCAACCGCCAGCGTCTCCGTCGCAAGAACGTTCCTCCCGCACGCTTCCCTGGGAAAAGGCGCAATCTCCCAGCCGGGGTGAGGCATTTTCAGAAACCTCTCCAACCCGGAAAAGTTCACGCAGATCATGCTGTTCCCGGTCAGGTCGAAATTATCGAGATCTTTGGGATTGTTCCAGAGGTAATGGCCTTTCGGCAAATTCACGCACAGACACTTCAGGGAATGCAGCAGTTCATGAAATGCGGCGCGGTCCAGGATGCCGCTGCGGTTGCTCTCGATATCGCCAGCGATGCTGTGAAGAAGCGTATGGAATCCAATCCGAAGGCGGCTTTCCTTTCCGCTTGCCGTCCGCTGGTGCAGCAGGATTTTCGAGTATTCCCGCCACGTGGAGGGCGGCGAAATCTCTGTTTTGTTGAAAAGAAGGACCGGAAGCGTCCAGCTGAAGGGGATCGAATAAAAACGATTCCCATGGCAGGATTGATCCCATACATGAGGAATGAAATCCTCCTTGTCCCAATTTTCCGCGGAAAGAATGTCCGTCATGTCGAGAAGCAGCCCTTTCCGCGCATATTGGGGTACATCGCGGCCGATGAGAGTAAGACAGTCAAAGCCCACTCCGTCCGCAATCGACTGGTGAATCTGAACCGCGGGAATCAGCTCGACTTCAACCCAAGGATAACGTTTTGTGAAAAGCGCGGCCGCCTTCTCGAACGGCTCCCTCAGCAAGGCGACATCGAAAAGGAACCGGAGCCGGACCCGCTGTGTGG
This sequence comes from uncultured Victivallales bacterium, assembly GCA_964581935.1. Lineage (GTDB taxonomy): Bacteria > Verrucomicrobiota > Lentisphaeria > Victivallales > UBA1829 > SIG94. Next base: position 3,144 of record CAZORN010000167.1, on the reverse strand, counting down.
AAGACAACGCCTGATCCACTGAAAAATGGTTCCCGGACGAGGCCCCGACCAGATGCGCCCGGGACGTGTCGATCCGGGTTCCCCCCTTCCCCGCATGACACTTGACAACCCCCTTCTGTTCCAGAACTTTGACCGCACGGTTGGCTGTCTGAAGATTGACTTTATACTCTTCCGCAAGGGAGGACATCGAGGGCAGTTTTCCCTCGGAAAAGGCTCCGGAAACGATCCGTTCAAGCAGCGTATCGGCCAGGTCTTCGTAAATCGCCTTCTTCATCGGAACTTCCTTTCATTATCCTTTATTCTATTAATATTATACAATAAATAAAAAGGATGTCAAGAGAAGAATCGACGATTATTTGATTTTTTCAGAAAAAAAGTAACTGGGGAACGGCATTCGCCACGCCGTTCAAAACAGTACGCGCATTTCCGAAAGACCGAGCTGTTTAAAAAAAGGAAGCTGAAGCGCAACAACTATCGTCATCCCTTCCGCATCCGGAGGTATTCCGCAAAGTAACGTCCGCCCAGAAGATGCGCCGAGTCAGCGTCGAAGTGCAGGAAATCGCCTTTATGAACAAGCCCTTCCGAACGGACCACACCGACGCCCGGAAGATGTGCCGCCGCCTCGTGCATCGCGTCGTTGACCTTCCCCGCGCGGGACATGATGTCCTCCCTGTAGAAATCTCCGAGCTCCCCAAGAATGAACGGCACGGAATCCGCAAGATGCAGATCCAGCCGGAACGCAGCGATGAGTTCAAAGAGTTCCTGACGATAGTTTATATTGTTCGCGACGGCGTCGGATTCACCCTGATGCCACAGAACAGCGGCAATTTCCCCGTATTCCAGGGCCGCGGACGCCAATGCAATCGAATCGTCGTAGGGATGCTTGGAAGGATCGTGCTTGTCGATCTCTCCCCGTTTCCACGCCTGAAGCGGCGTTCCGCCGACGGCGGTCGGGATCAGTCCGACCTCCCTTCCGGGATTCGCCTCCGCCAGCAGGCGCCCGAATGTCCGCCCCGGCCCGACGCCCACCACCAGCGAACCCGTTTCGCTCGGCAGGGGAACATTGTCCCAGGGATCCGGCGATATGACTTTCTCCCCGTTGGCCCGGAAAGTGCCGACGAAAGGACGATCGCGCGTGATCGGTTCGATTGCCGGCATCCAGCGATGATCGCCGGTGAAATAGAAGAGTCCGGGAAAAGCGGTCAGGTCGTCGGGACCGGCGATCCCGCGTCCGGCCATATTTGACTGCCCCGCCAGAAGCACCAGCAGCATATTGCGGTGAGACATTTTTTCATCCTCGTTTCAATTTTCAGAGTCATGGCAACAGAATAAACTAGCATGCCTCCGTCTCTATTTCAAGGTCCCGTCCCACCTTGCCCCCACATCGAAAATTCGGTTCTTCGACTGGATAAACTGTAAATGACTCAGAATGATTTTCGCAATACGCAATCCGGGACGACACAAAACTTCTTCCTCAGAATTGCGACGTTTACCTAGAAGTCTGAATCTCAAACGGCGGCTATCTTCGCCTGGGAAACAGCAGAAATCGTGATAAGGGGGATTTTGGATGGGTAAAAATGATCAGGGTGCCAGATGATTTGTAATTTTCATGCGGGCTTGAAATGTCATGCGTTTTACAAGTGCATCCTTTCCGGAGCAAAAAAAACGCATGACTTCTCCTGTTCCGTCCGCTCAAAATTCAGAGTCGGAACGGTTTCTCCGCGGATTTATTCCGCTGCCGGCGCGGAGGCCAGCCATGAGGCGATCTTCCGCAATACCAAGGCCAGAGCATCCGCGGAACGTCCGGACGGATCGGGTCCCAGTTGAGCGAGCGGAATATCGTAAAATTTTTGCCGGATTTTCTCGCGTTCCGCTTTCCACTCCTTCCGGGAAATACGGACGGAACGGTCTCCTTTTGCAGTGATATCCTCCAGCCGTCCGCACCATAAGACTGCGTCATCCCGGTAAAAACTCCGGTAAAATTCATAAATATAACTGCGGCAATAAGCGCTTTCTCCGTTATTTTTCAACACGATCTCCGATTTCGGATTCACCGGTCCCTCCTCCCGCAGTTTGAGCAGTGACTCATACATCGAAAAGTCGGAACCCTGTCCCAGCAGATCCCCCATCAGATCAAATGCTGCAACCAGACGCTCCGTCCGCAATTTCACTCCTCCATCCGACCGTTTCTGCCAATCCCAGAAGGCCAGCAGAATCCGAACCTGTTCCCGCACGATACAGCCGCAGAATACGGAGCGTGCCAGATCGATCATATCCCGTCTTACCATTTCACGGTCCGTCGATGCCGCCAGAGCTGCCGCCGCGGGGAAAAATTCAGGAGGAATTCCGGGTGTATCCAGCTTCCGGCGTCCTTCCAGCAGAATGGCGTCATTCGGCCAGTCATCGAGATGCCCCTGCAAGGTATCAAAGAAACAGAAATGTTCTTTGAAAAATCTGCCGTAAGGGCGGTCATAGTCGATCGTTAACGCACTTTCGGCAAGGAAGGATTCCGACATCCGCCATAACGCCTCCATCGGTTCCGCCTCGGACTCATAACGGTCCAGACAGAACTGATGCAGGGAAAACGGTTCGGATGCACTTCGTTTTGCCAGATATTCCAGCAGGCGCGGATTGGCATGACTGTTCTCCGACCATAAAACCATTCCAAGACACTGCCCGTCGTTTTCAATCAGCTCCAACCCATGGTCTGACCGGGAAAAATCAAACGTCAGGTCATTGGACGGTTCCAGAGCCTGAAAGATTCCGAAAATCCACGGGAACTGATGCGGCAGTCCCCAATGCAGGAAATTATTCTGGCGGAAATCGCAATCGGTCGTATAATCAAACACGATGGTATTGGCGGGATCCAGCTCCTTCAGAAGGCTCCGGACTTCCTCGGGATGCCATGTGGAGAGAAAATCCCAGCTGGCAATCAGCAGCGGGGCATTGGGATATTCACGACGCATGCGCCCGATGAAACGGCGGTATGTATACAGTTTCATCTGAAAGTTTTCGCGCCGTGTTCCGTAGGTGCGTTCCGCCAATCCGATCATGTGGAACATATCGGGACGGCCGCCGTAACATTCGATGTGTTTTTTCGTCAAGGTCCAATAGAGTTCCAATTCGCGGTCCTGCGAGAAATCC
>CAZORN010000166.1:0-6289 GCA_964581935.1 uncultured Victivallales bacterium | reverse complement strand
AAATATCGATCCCGGTCACATCGCAGACGCGGGAATATCGCCGGACATTCGCAAAAGAACCGTACGGGGCTCCTTCGGGATCGGTCAGGCGCGGCGCGTGATTCTGCCAGACCACATATTCGGGCGCGATTTCAAAAAGGGTGTTGTAGACGGTCCGGAGCCGTTCCAAAGGCACCAGCCGCATTTCGGATTCATCGTCGAGCCAACCGATGAAATTGTCCAGTCCACGCGCATTTTGCACCCGCCGGGCCAGCTGTCCGGCGATCGCGGCGGCGTCACCTTTGTATACATCGCCCAGATTTCCCCAGTCGACTACCGCCAATCCGTATTGAGCGGCGGTTTTACCGATATTGCACATTTTTATCGGACATTCAGGAAATACACCCGCATGACACCGCGGCAATACCGGAATTCGATGCGCAAAACACCCTCATCCTGATCAGGAATATATGGCGACCGCCTGACCTGAAACGCGGGCCTGTTCGATGGCGTTGCCGACCATTGTCGCCAGCAGTCCGGCCTCGAAATCGGCCTTGGGCTCGGCTCCGGTCCGGACGCAGTGGATGAACTCGTCGAAGAACAGCCGGTCGCTGCCGCCGTGACCCGAATTGTTGCCGCTGCGGCATTCGTACACCTCGGGTTCGTCCCCGGTGGAAGAGGTTACGGTTACCCGGCAACTGACGTCGTCCGCTCCCAGATAGCCCTCCGTGCCGACGATTTTCAATGTCCGTTTGGCCTCCGGCGCGAACAGATTCAGCGAAAACGTGGCCCGGACGCCGTTGGCGTATTCGAGAATCACCACCTGGTTGTCCACGACGTCCTTGTCCGAATTATAGACGCAAAGGTCAAAATTATTCCCCGCCGGGGCGGATTTTTCCTGTTCGGTCATCACCACCATTTCGCCCTGGAACCGGAACCGGCAGGATTGGTCGGGGCAGCACGAACAGTGCGTCGCCCGCTGTTTCTCCGGGCGGAAAAAGTTGCAGTCGCCGAACGATGCGACTTTCACCGGTTTCGAACCGATGATCCAGTAGAGGATATCAAGGTCATGACTGCATTTGGCAAGGACGAACCCGCCGGAATTTGCGACTTTGCGGTGCCAGCGCCGCATATAGCTGGCGCCGTGCATGACGCCGATGGATTCGTCCGCGGCCACGCTCATGATTTGTCCGAGCCTGCCGGACGATACCACTTCTCTGGCCTTGCGATACACCGGATGTTCGCGCAGGACGAAGCCGAGTTGGATGATCCGGCTTTTGTCGGTGCGCGCGGCCAGGATCTGGCGGCATTCGGCGACCGTCGGCGCCATCGGTTTTTCCAGCATGATATGCTTGCCGTGGCGCAGGGCGGCCGTCGCCGCTTCCGCGTGCATGAAATCCGGCACGGTGATTACCACCGCGTCGATCGCTGCGCGGTTCAGCATTTCCTCCATGTCCGTGTATTGGGGGACGTGGGTACAGTTTGACTGCGCGGCGAATTCCCGCAGTCTGGAAGCGCTTTTGTCGCACAGGGCGGTCAACACCACCCCCGGCGTACTCATCGCCATCTTGATAAACGCAAAACCACGCTGCCCGACACCGACGACTCCAAGCCGGCAAACATTGTTATTCATCGACATTCAATCCTTTCCGCGATAAACCAGATACGAGGGCTTCCAGATGCCGCCGTTTCCGAGTTGATTGATTAATTTAACACATATCACATTGTCCGCACCGTATTTTACGGCGGACGAAATATCGAATTCCCGGGGCTTCTCCCAACTCTTCGCATCCTTTTTGGCATCATAGCGGAAAGAACCGATTTTCGAGCCGTTCACCCACACGTCGCAGCTCTCGTCCACCGCGCCGAGGTGAAGAATTACTTTGGAAAAACCGTGCTCAGGAACGTATGCTTTGACCCGATACCACATATTTATGTACTGGTTGAAGCCCTGGCTTTCCAGGGTTTTCCAAGACGAGGCCTTTGCCCATTTCGCATCATTGAAATCAGGGCGATAATACCCGTTCTTTTCGCCCATTTCCTTCGGATCCGGCAACACCTGCCAGAATTCCGGCAGGGCCTGGCTGTCTCCGGCCGGTTTGTTTGCATCGTTTATTTTCCATACATTATTTTCAATCAGGTTGAGTAATTTTTCTTCCACCACGTACGGCATCAGCCCCTTCCGGTATGCCAGCAGGTTGTCCCAGGCCTCCCGACGCTGCGCCGGAGAAGCGGACGGATCATCGAAGACGCCAGCGCATTGCGAGGTCAGGACCGCATGTTCGAGACCCTGCCGCAAGAATTTCACCCGTTCCGAAAATTCGGGGTTATCGTTGACCAATGCAGAAGCCCGGTCGAGAAATACCCTTGCCTTGATTAATTCCGCCGACGGAAAAATCTTGTGCGCATAAGCCGCGTAATGAAAACCGTGAAAATACCAGCGTCTGGCCGATTTTTCATAAATCGTGTTAATCCGATCCGTATTTTCCCGAAGGTAACGACGCCAATATTCAAAATAAGCCGCGATTTCCGGAGCGGCTTCCCCAAAGCCGGAGAGAAACTCGGCAACCAACGCCGATACCTCGGCTTCAGGGTTTACGCACAACCGACCCATCACGTAAAAATCCAGGCAGCGCGTCCCCCACATACCGGACGGCCCGTCGATCATCACACCGGAATTGCCTAATTCATGCAGGAATTTAAATTCTTCATCGTACTGGTCGTACCATACTTCCGGCATACAATAACCGCCCAGGAAATAATTCGGCCGCAAATAGAACGTGGCCCCGGAATCACGCCAGCCCTGATACTCCCTGCGCAGCCACTCGTTGTGTTCCGGGCGGCGCGGAAATGGAATATCGGGCACCAGTCCCACCAGGAAATTGGCATTCAGCTTCGTCTTTTCCGGAGCATAAAAATAGCTTTGGTAAGCGTAGAAGGATACTGTTGCGCGGGGGTCCAGCGCTGCCGCTTTTTCCCAGACCTGCCGGTAAAAAGCGGCGTAACGCTCCGAAACGTTCCGATACATATCGTAACGCCCGGTCGGGCCACGGTGGTCCTCGCCGTCCAAAGCCCGGCAATGATCGCAGACACAACGGTTGACGGTATCGTTTTCCTTCAGATTGACGGCAAATTTTTTCTCCGGCGATTTTTCCTGAAATCCGTACCAAAGCCTGATGATTTCGTCCTGGAAACCCGAATTACTCACACACATTGCCGCATGCGCACGCACATCCCGTACGCCATCGCTTCGCAGCGCGAACCAGTCGGGATGCTGCTTTCCATAACGTTCCGCCCAGTCGCCGAAGGCATGGCCGCCCCGCCCTGCGTGAACCATCATTCCCGCACAGGATGTACGCATCACACGCCTGCCCCAGCGGAACTCATCCGCCTCGCGCAAACGTTGAGGCAGGACAAAGGTAAACGACGGCGGATACTTGCCGGAAAGATCATCATTCAAAGCAAGGTCTTTCCGCTTCGGTATGTATTCGCCTGTTTTGCCGGGCCAGAGATAACGGGCCCCGAGCGCGTGATGACAATAATGATATACGCCGTCAAGCGTTCCGACTGCTGTCAGGTAATGCGTTTCACCGCTTTTATCGTCTTTTCCGACAATGTAGAGAAAATTATCGCGATAATGGATGATAAACGTATCGGGGACTTCCCCGGATACATCCAATCCCGCCAGCTTTGCAGCCTTTGTATTGCCAAGAAAATAACCGCCTTTGATTTCGGGACCAAGACGTTTTTCCGAAATAACCGGAAGTTCGGCTCCCGTCGATTGCCGCAGGTGGTATTGCAATTCCTGAGCGGCTTTCTGCTCGATTTGATTCGCACGTTCAGGCAGAACAATGGCTCCGTTGCCGACTCCGCGTCCAATGACCTGGAAATCCGCTGCCGGCAAAACGGCGGACAGCAGCAGTACGGCAAACAATAAATTGATTTTATGGAAGTTCATTAACATAAAGCTTCACCAATGGATAATTTGCGGAACCGGAAAGTACGTTCGAATCCAGCAGCTTCACGTTCATTCCCAGAAAAAGAATATTCGTCATGCCGAGGTGCCGGCGGACATTCGTGTATGCGGTGGTAGCAAGACAAAGGTCATATTCGCTGAAATACGGCAAACTTGAAGACGGTGTTGCACTCCTGAAATAATCAATTATCAAAGGGCGGCGGGTCGGCTCTTTGATCTGCCCCATTTTCCGGTATTTTAACTTTTCCGCATCAGTGTCGGTCAATGCGCTGCGAAGATACCTGTTGTAACCGTAACTGGTACTGGCCACGGTTCTAAGCTCGGACGGACAGACAAATACCTTCATGACATTATCAGTCGTTTTGGCCGCGCCGATATAAGACCTGGTATAATAAGTCCACCAGTTATTGACTCCGTCAAGCTCCCGGCACGGCGGCAGGTAGTCGCCGTTGTCATCGGCATAAGACAACACTGCCGTCCCCAGCTGTTTCAGGTTCCCGGTACACACCGAAGCCCGCGCTCTTTCCCGCGCCTTGTTCAAAACCGGCAGCAGCAGGGCCGCCAGGATGGCGATGATCGCGATCACGACCAGGAGTTCGATGAGTGTGAAATTCTTCCGCTTCATTTTTATAATCTCCATATAAATTACCGTTTGCAATTATTATATATCTGCGTTATATTTAAAACAATAGGCTGAAACGCATTTTTTTTAACAAAAACGCAGATTATGAGATTCAAACTGAAACCGGGACAAAAATTCACCACCGATCATTCTGAACACCTGGCTCTGGCGCCAGAGCCGGTCCTGCCGGAGCGCATTCATATTTTCAGTCGTACCGGTCCTGAAATCCGGCACGTCAAGAATACATTCAGCGGCAATATCCATGACCGCTTCGTTCTATGGGTCTGCATCAGCGGGACCGGTCGTCTGCTGGTCGATAATATTTCCTATACATTAAAGGAAGACGACATATTTCTTACTTTTCCGGGGCAGCCCCACATGCGGCTGTATCTGGAGGGACACCGCGTTCAATGGCTGTTGGTCCGTTTCTCCGCCAGGCCGCCGGAATGGTTTCATATTTTTCGCAACAAACTCATGCATCTTTCTCCGGTCTCGACTCAACGGCTTCAGCAACTGGCCGATGCTTATTTTGACGCCGGCGAAAAACGGACGCTGAACGCCGCCAATGAGTGTTCCTATTGCCTGGGGTTGTTGTTAAGCTCGCTCTATGAAACCGCCGTTGCGGAAAATCCCGAATCCCGGTTGCAGGCCGCGCCGGGCAGCGACCTGATCAATCAGGTGTGCCAACTGCTGTTGGCCCCGGAATACGCAGGCAAGCCATTCAGTGTCATTGCGGGAAAATTGAATTTTTCGGCGGGGCACCTGCGTGAAATCTTCAAGGCGCGTACCGGCTTTACTCCCAAACGGCTGATGGATTACAACCGGATTTACCGGATCAAGCAACTGCTTCAGCATTCGAACCTGAATATTACGCAGGTGGCCGAGAAATGCGGTTTTGACAGTGTTTATTCCTTTTCGCGTTTTTTCCGTAAAAACGGCGGCATCTCTCCCCGCGAATACCGCAAACAGTACAAACCGTAAAGTCCGGGCTCCATCTTTTGGGGTCTGGTGAACTTTTCAATGCAATGGCGGTATATTGCCGCACGGGACCGGCGCCGGTGCGCCGGTCGCTCAAGGAGCGGAATCCCCGTGGGTTTAATGGGGTCAGCCGGCGTATCAGGAGAGCAGTTTTCCGGCCTTGATCCGCTCGGCTTGGAGTTTGTCGCCGCTGGAGTCAAAATGCCGGAAATCGACGACGACTTCCGGGTTGACGTTCAGCAGGTTCAAAGGTGCGATTCAACTTTGGTCCCTGTCCCGGAGGCCGGAACCGCGCGGTTTGCCGGAGCCGTAAAAAACAGCGAGAGCAGCGGGGCGCCCAAGCGGACCCGATGGTCTTCGACCACATTGTACAACTTCAGTTTCCATACTTCAGGTTTTACAGAGGGGGTATGTGGTGCGTACAGGATTTTGTTTCCCTGAAATTGCTTGTCATCTCCGGCTACCTTGTCGCCGGAGGCATTATACAGGGCCGCTTTCAGGGGTTCTTCTCCATCAATCTCGACACGTACCATCGTATCGCCCGGCATGACGTAAAAGTATAATTCGGAATTACAGCGGAACAGCCAGAGCGGGATATTCGCCGGAAATCCATGTCCGGGGGTATCGCTGCTTACACTGATCGTATGGGAACCGGCCCGGAATTCAAAGAATCCCCGGCCACTCCCAGAAATCCGATCCTGCAGCGGGAGACGTACAAGACGGGAAAGATCTTC
>CAZORN010000165.1:0-6439 GCA_964581935.1 uncultured Victivallales bacterium | reverse complement strand
ACGCATTTCGAACTATCTACTTTTGCCGCCATAATTATTCCTCCTGGTTAGTTTGAGTTTCCCGGAAAGATTTTACCCTTCCCGTAGTTCGGATGGGGTAAGATAGCTTCAAAATGACTTTGCGTCAAGTTCTTTTCGCATTTTTTTGAATTTATTTTTTTTGAAACTGCGCCCGCGTGCTTGAATAAAAGCCCATGCGAATGTATCTTAGCAGGCCCCGAAAAGCAGAGAGACTAAGGAGAGGTTTTCATGAGAGCCCCGATAATATGCCTGACATTCATTTTGCTGGCAGCCATGACCGGCTGCGTTTCCGTTTCGGAATATACCCGGCAGACCGAGTTCTACCGCAATGAACTTTCCGCCAAAAGCAAGCAGCATTCGGAACTGGCGGCAAAACTCGCCGTCACCCAGGCCGAATGCGAAAACAGGAAACTGGAACTGGCAAAACTTTCCACCCGTCTGGAAGAGGCGGAAAAGAAAAACCTGACCTTGAAGGAAACGCTGGTCAGAATCGAAAATGAATATATTCCGGTTTCAGAAATCATCGAAAACACCGAATACAATATTCCGACCTCCGTGCTGACCCGCTACCTGAAGCAGATCACGCCTCCGCCGGAAGCCTCTCCGGCGGAAAAACGCAAATTCATCCATGCGGTCGGGCAGCTCAACGACAGCATCAACTCCAACTATCTGAGACAGAAGATCACCGCCTCGCTGATCGCGCTCGGACGCGAATATTTCAAGGACATGCTTCCCTACATGGACAAATCCTTCTTCCAGCAGGCGGCTACCGTCCTGGCCACTCCCGCCGACAAGCCCGCCCTGAAGGATATCCTGATGAACCAGAACCGGAGCGGCCGTTACGGGCTCGTCTCCCTGTATGCCTCCATGGTGGACGCCTCGGACAAGGCGGACGTCATGAAGATGCTTCCCGAGAATCCCAACCTTTTCCCCTGCATCGCAAAACTGGGCATCGAAAAAGAAGCCCTGCCCATCGTGAAAAAATGGATTCTGGAAAAGGGAAACACCTCCCCGCAGTGCTTTGAGATCGTCCTCAAATACAGCTCGGACAAGGAGGCCGGAGAGTTCCTCGACACCTTCTGGCTCTCTTCCCTGAAAAATCCGGAAAGCTCCCGTTTCGGAGGATACAATTTGGAGCTGCTCCTGTATCTTGCGCAAAAGGGATATACGCCGGCGTTCATCCGTCTGGTGGAAACCGCTTCCGCTTTCGGCAATGATCCCTACCGGGTCGGACGGATTCTCGCCCTCGGCCCGACCGGCTCCCTCAACGACCTGACAGAATGGGTCCGGAGAAACCGGGATTCGCTGGAATTCGACAAGGAAAAAACGCAATATACCGCAAAGAAAGCCGCCGCGAAATAAAGAAATTTTTCCCGCGCCGCGGACTCTCTGCAAGGATCGGAAACTATGGAACTGCTCGCACCCGCCGGAAACCTCTCCTGTGCGCTGGCCGCCTTCGACGCCGGTGCGGATGCCGTTTATGCCGGCCTGAAACGCTTCAACGCAAGGGAGCGGACCGAAAACTTCACGATGGACGAAATGTCCCGTCTGCTCGCTTATGCGCACCGGATGAAGAAGAAGGTATACGTCGCCTTCAACACCCTCATCAAGGAAGACGAAGTGGAAGAAGCCGCCTCGGAACTCTCCGCGCTGGAGGAGCTCCGCCCGGACGCCCTCATCGTGCAGGACCTCGGCGTGGTGCGGATCGCGCGGGAATACTTCCCGAAACTCACTCTCCATGGTTCCACCCAGATGGGCTTGCACAATTCGGCGGGGCTCTCCTTCGCCCGTGAGCTCGGACTTTCCCGCGTGATTCTGGAGCGTCAGACCACGCTCCCGGAACTGGAAGCGATCCTGCGTTCCAAGCCGCCTGTCGAGGTGGAAATCTTCATTCACGGAGCCCTCTGCTGCTGCATCTCGGGAACCTGTCTGCTCTCCTCCTGGCTCGGGGGCTGGAGCGGAAACCGCGGCAAATGCAAACAGCCCTGCCGGAGGCGCTACCGGGGAGCCGACGGCAACGGATTCTTCCTTTCGGCGCAGGATCTCGGGACGCTCGAAATCATTCCGCGACTGATGAAAAGCGGGGTCGCCTCGCTCAAAATCGAAGGAAGGTTGAGGCGGCCGGACTATGTGACGAACGTGGTCGCGGCCTACCGCATGGCCATCGACGCCCGGAGCGAAGAAGCATTCCGCGAGGTCCTTCCGGCCGCGAAAGCGCGTCTGGCGAGAACCTGCGGACGCAAATGGTCGCTCGGCTTCTTCACGAAGGAATCCGCCGCACAGCTCGTCAAACACGACGCGATGGGCGTCTCGGGCCTCCTCTGCGGCAAGGTGCTCTCGACCTCCGACAACGGCTTCACAGTGCTTCCGGGACGTCCCTTCTACACGGGGGACATGATCCGCGTCCAGCCCGTCAGCGGCGATGAAGGGCCCTCCTTCTGCGTCACGAAAATGAGCGTGAAAGGCCGGAGCGTCACCCGCGCGGAAAGCGGCGTGGAAACGTTCATTCATTCCGACAAGGAAGTCGCGAAGAACGGAATCGTCTACAAGATCGGGGAACGGGTCGAAGACTATGCGAAACGGATCGAGGCCCTGCCCGTCCGGAAACCCCTGCTCGATCTCGACGTGGAAATTTCCCGCGAAAAATGCCGGGTCGTCTGCGGAAACGCGCAATGGGAAAAAACGCTCTCTCTGGAAGAGGCCTCCGCCCAGCCGCTCCGCCCGGAAAGGGTGGAACAGGAATTCGCAGGAATCCATGACGACCGCTGGGAAGTCGCCTCCGTGAAAGTGAAGATCGACGGCAATCCGTTCCTGCCCGCGAGCGTGCTTAAAATCATCCGCAAAGAGTGCGCGGAAAGCCTCTTTCCCGCCCTGCCCCGTCCGGAGAATACGGATTCCGAAGCCCTGAAACGTTTCCGCGTAGACTACGCGGCGCTCAAACATATTCCGGCAAATCCGAAACTCCCGGACACGGCTCTGGTGCCGCGCGGAAAGCATCCGCCTGTTGCGAACTGCTGCGTCCTTGCGCGGGAAATCGATTCCGCGCCCGCGCCTTCGGAGGAACTGGTGCTGCCTTTCTACATCGACGAAGCCTCCCTGAAAACCGTCCGGGAAGCCATTGCCGCCTACTTCAGGAAAGGCGGACGTTCGATCCGCATCACCTCGCTCTCTCATTTCGCACTGCTGAAGGACTTTCCGGGAACGGAAATCAGGACGTGCATGCCTCTTCCGGTCTGCAACTCAATGGCAGTCAAGGAATTGGCACAATGCGGCGCAACGATGGTCCAGGGCTCTCTCGAACTGGGAAGAACCGAGCTGGAAATGCTGGCGAAAAAGTCGGTCCTGCCCTTTGAAATCTATCGTTTCGGACGTCCGGCATTGCTCTCCACGCGGGCGACGCTGCCGGTCCGGGGGAGAATGAGCGACTCCAAGGGAGACGAATTCATCGTGGAGAAAAACGGCATTCTCACGCAGGTTTTCGCGGAAAAAGTCATGGACATTCCGACGGTCCGGGACGCGGACGCCTCATTCTACGATTTCCGCTTCACCGACGGACGGAAGACCGATCCGGCGCACTTCAATTTCGACATCACGCTGGCCTGACCGGACTTGCCGTTTCCTTTTTCAGGCCCAGCCTCTGAGTTCATTGAACCGGGAGAGCTCCGTCTCGTTTTCGCTTGCGTGACGCAAGTCCGTGAAACGGGAAAAACCGGGAGGGATCTCCTCGATCTTCAGCACCCCATCCGGGTACAGGTGGGTCAGAGAGTCTTCCTTCTCCAGATGGAACGCATGGTCGCGCTGATCGGAAATCCCCTGCCAGCCAAGAAGCGACGCGCGGGTCGTGAACACGCAGGGGCGTCCATACGCATAGAGCTCCAGCGGCAGAACCGTCTTTTCCCGGAGAGCGATCCAGTCCAGACGTCCCATTTCGATCCACGCCTGCGCACCGGCGATCCCCAGTTCGCGGCAAAGCTGAACCGCGGAAGAATTGCAGACCGGCAGCGGGAAGGATGTTTTGAGGGTCACGCCGGATTTGCCGCGGAAGAAAGCGAGCTGAAACAGGGACGTGATCCGGAAGACACGCGAACCGGACGCAAGACGCACTTCGATTTTTTCGCGGAGAGCGGCAAGTTCCGTTTCGGGAACGAACGGCGGAAGGATCACTTCATCCGAAGCATCCCGCACCTCATCGAGCTCCCGAGCCACACAGCAGGAACGGATTCCGTCTTTCCCGAGAGCGATGCAGTCGGGAAGAGCCGCGCCCTCCCACGGACGGAGTCCGGCATACTCTTTGCGGAACCGGGAAAGCGCGGCGAGGACTTTCGCGCGGGCGGCCTCGGGGGGAATTTCAGCTTCCGCGCGGCTCCAGAAATCGCGGCGGAGCTTCTTGAGTTCGCTGGCCGGAAGGAACCAGTCGCCTTCGACCTCGGCTTCGATGTGTCCGGCTTCAAAAATATCGGACGCCGCCGAAGCGAATTCCGCCCGGAGGTTTTCCGCGGAAAGCGGTCTTTTCTGGGCGGGCTGGAGCGGGGGGCGGACTTCCCATTCAAAAGGTTTTTCCACATTCAGGACCCGGACGGCAAGGCGGGTTCCGTTCAGGGAGACGGCAAGGTCGAGGGCGGGTTTCGGCAGGGGAAGTTTCGCCAGACGCGCGGAATAATCCGGACCGGATTCGCCGGTGCGGTAAATCAGGGCGTTGCGGGAGGCTTTCTGATCGCAGCGGATGAAACAGCGTTCGCCGGAAAGGGCCTTCATCACGGGACGGTTGTTCACCTCCAGATGGAGAACGGTCAGGGTGAAGCCGTCGTCGGAATCGGCCGCTCCCTGCACGCGGATGGTGTCGCCCACGTGAAGACGCGCGCTCATCACGGCTTCCAGACCGCCCGGCACGGAAGCGTTCACGGTGCCGCAGGGGACGCCCGAACCGCCGTAGGGTCCGAGACGGACAAGGTTCTTTGCGGAAGCGTCCGTATAAAATCCGAGCGAAGGTTTTCTGGCGCAGACGCCCCGCAGGATGTCCGAAGCTTCATGGAGAGCGTCCGAACGCTGTTCCGGGACAGCGTCCAGAACCGTGCGGTAAGCGCGGACGACCTTTTCCACATAGTCCGCGCGGCGGAGACGGCCTTCGATCTTGAAACTGACCACGCCCGCCTCGCGGAAGGAATCCAGAAGCTCAAGCGTGGAAAGATCGTCGGGCGAGAAAAGGAATTCGCCGCGGGATCTCCGGACGTCTTCTTCGCGGAAATACTGACGGCGGCAGGGCTGTTTGCACTTTCCGCGGTTTCCGCTCCAGCCTCCGAGCCAGGAGGAAAACAGGCACGAACCGGAAAGACAGCAGCAGAGGGCGCCATGCACGAAAACTTCCAATTCCACGGGCAGTTTCCCCTTCGAGGCCGAACGCATCGCGCGGATTTCCTCCAGCGTCACCTGACGCTCCAGAATCACTCGGCGGATTCCCAGCGACGCGGCGACCTCCAGCCCGGCGGAGTTATGGAACCCCATCTGGGTGGAAGCGTGAACGGGCAGGTCCGGAAAATATTCACGAAGGATACGGAGAACGCCGGGGTCCTGAACGATCACGGCGTCCGGGGCGCAGAAAGCCAGCTTCGCCAGTTCGGCGGCGGCTTCGGGAAGTTCGGCCTCCCGCAGGAGCGTGTTGAAAGTCACATAGACCCGGCGGGAGTTGCGGTGCGCGTATGCGATCGTCTTCGCCAGCTCGGCGGTCGTGAAGTTTTCGGACCGTTCGCGGGCGTTGAACTTGCGGAGTCCGCAATAGACGGCGTCGGCTCCGGCGTCGAAAGCGGCCAGGGCGGCGGCGGGATTTCCGGCGGGTGCGAGCAGTTCGATTTTCGGGGGCATGTTCCGGTTCACCTTGATTTCCTGTTTTCGGATAATATAGCACCTTTTTTTGAAAAATAACATCTTCCGGGGATGAAAACAGGGGAAAAGTGTGATACATTTCGGGATTCAGAAACAACCGGAGAAAAAATGAGCATACGGACGGAACTGTTTCTTTCATGGAAGTATTTCAAGCCGAAACGGAACGCGGTGTCGGTCATCACGCTGATTTCAGTGATCGGGGTTGCGCTCGGGGTCGCCGTGCTGATTGTCGTTCTGGCGGTCATGACGGGTTTCTCGGACAAGATGCGGGAGAAACTGCTGGACACCACCTCCCACGCACAAATCCGCCCGAAAATCAACGGCGTTGCGATTCGCAATCCGGAACTCATCGTGGACATCGTGAAGAAAGCCGGAGGCGAAGCCATGCCGGTCATCATTTCGCCGGTGCTTCTCCAGAAGGATGACGATTTCGTGCCGAAGGTGGTCATCGGATTCGATCCCTCGCGGAAGGTCGACCGCCTGAAGCTCTCGGAAGTGGTCCGGATCGGAAACGCGGACCTGAAACGCGGGGAAGCGG
>CAZORN010000164.1:0-6443 GCA_964581935.1 uncultured Victivallales bacterium | reverse complement strand
GTCTCCTTCGACGGCGACGATTCCCTCCGCACCCGTGAAATGGCCTCCCTTCTGGAAGCGCTCGAGGCCATGGGCGCGAAAACGGAATCCGCCAACGGGAAATGCCCCCTCTCCGTGAACGGCCCCATCGACGGCAAAGATATTCTCGTGGACGGGAAAACCTCCCAGTTCCTTTCTTCCCTGCTGCTGATCGCTCCCCTGCTGAAAAACGACACCACCATCCATGTCTCCAAGCTCAACGAACAGCCGTATGTCCTCCTGACTCTCGACTGGCTCGACCGCGAGGGAATCCGCTATGAAATGGACAAGAATATGATCCGTTTCAAGGTGTTCGGGGGTCAGAAATACGTTCCGTTCTCCACGCGGATTCCGGTGGATTTCTCCACGGCGTCCTTCCCGCTTCTGGCGGCGGCCGTCACCGGCGGAGAGGTCAAGATTCCCAATCTCGACTTCAATGATCCGCAGGGAGACAAGGTGGTCTTCGATTACTTTGCCCAGATGGGGGTCAAAGTCACCACCGACAATCACCTTACCACGATCCGCGGACCGAAACGCCTCAAGGCTTTCGATCTCGACCTGAATTCCACTCCGGACGCCCTCCCGGTTCTTGCCGTCGCGGCTGCTTGCGCCGACGGCGTCAGCTACCTCCGGAATGTTCCGCAGGCGCGTATCAAGGAGACCGACCGCATCGCCTGCATGTCTTCGGAACTTCGCAAAATGGGCGTCATCATCGAGGAACTGAGCGACGGAATGGTCATCACCGGCGGAAAGCTCAAAGGCTCCTCCGACCTTGAAAGTTTCAAGGACCACCGCATCGCAATGGCTCTTTCCATCGCCGGTCTCGCCGCCGACGGAGAAACCATTGTCCGCGACAGCGAATGCGCCGCCGTCACCTATCCGTCCTTTGTCGAAGACTTCAAGAGAATCGGCGCGAATTTCATGGAAATGACCATTTGATCCGCTTTTTCCAGAAAAAGTTTGAGATAGGGAACCGATTCGGGGACTGTCTGTCTTTTCTGCGTCCCGCGGAGTTTTAGTTTTTTCAATTGTCAATGTATATAAGGAGAGAGAACCTATGAATTCATTTTCCCGTGTGTTTTTGTGCGGTATGATCGCCGGAACGGCCTTCGCCGCGGTCGCCGTTGAGCCCCTCATCAAAACCGTCACCGCCGCCGACTTCGGCGAGGCCAAGGCCGGACTCAAGAACGGCGATGGAACCGTGATCCTTTCCACGAGGGGGACGGTTTACAGCAGACAAATCGTTCCGGTGGATGTTTCCAAAAATTATCAGGTCAGCGGACAGTTCCGTCTTCTTCCCGGTTCCGCCGGACCCGGGAAAATTTATTTCGGACTCATTCCCTGCGATGCCAAAAACGCATTCATCAATTCCAATCAGGTCCTTTCGATCCCCGAAACGGAAACGGTCCTCACCGATCCCGCGAAGGCAGATGACCTCTCCATCAAAGTCAAGGACGCTTCTTCCTGGAAAACAGACGGACAGACCAACGCCGTTTTCAATGTGAATGCCGACTTCTCCGACCTTCCGAACCGGAATGTATCTTCCCTGATCGAGAAAATCGAAAAACACAACAGCTGCTGGGAAATCGTTTTCAAGTCCAGACTTGGGCGGGACCTTCCCGCCGGAACGACGGTCCGCCAGCACTCCTACGGACGCGGCGCCATCTATGCGGCGGCCGACGGACAACCCGTAACCGGGGAATGGAAGACTTTTACCGGCAAGATCAGCGGTCTGGCTAAGAGCGGAACTCCCGCCGACCAGTGGTGGGCGGGAACGAAGAATGCACGCATCATTGTCGTGAACGCTTCCAAGAATATCGCCATCGAATTCAAAGACCTTCAGCTGACTCCGGTCGACTGACCGCCCTTCCGGACTTTCAGAATCCGGAGACTGACAAAAGGGAACTTCCTTACGGATGGTTCCCTTTTGGTTTTTCCGTGAAGTCCCTTCCGTTTTCCGCGTGGCAGATGTGAATTCCGAAACACGCGGCTCCCGGAAATCGCATGGGAGGACTCCGGAGAATTTTTCCATTCCGGCGAACCCATTGACGGTTTTTCGGGATTTTATTCTGTATTTGACTTGAAATAAACTCAAAAACGGGGTAAGTTTCCAGGTTCAGAAAACATAAATAAGGACTTGTCATCATGTCTATTTCAGGGTATGTCGATCTTCAGATCAACGGTTATTTCGGAGTGGATTTTTCGGATCCCGCTCTCACGGAGGAAATGTTCCTCCGGACGGCGGACCACATTTTCCAGAGCGGTACCGCTCTTTTTCTTCCCACCATCGTGACCAGCCCCAAGGAGGTTTACCTCCGCAATCTGGAAATCATGCGCAAGGCGGCGGAAAAGCATGGACTCCTCAAACAGATTCCCGGGGTCCATCTGGAAGGACCGTTCATCTCTGCCGAACCCGGAGCGGTCGGCGCGCACAACCCGGCGTACGTCCTGAAGCCGGACTGCGCTTTCTTCAATGAAATCATGGACCGTTCGGAAGAATACGTCAAGCTCCTGACCGTTGCGGCGGAAGCCGAGGGCGTGGACGCGCTGATCCGTCTGGCGGTTTCCAGAAATGTGGTGGTCTCCTGCGGACACCAGCTGGCGAATTCCGAACAGCTTTTTGCCGCGGCCGCCGCGGGCGCCCGGCTTCTGACCCACCTCGGAAACGGCTGTCCGAACATGATCAACCGTCACCGGAACATGATCTGGTCGGGCATGGCCTGCGATGAACTGACGGCGATGATCATCACGGACGGTCACCATCTGCCGGCGGAAGTCGTGAAGTGCATCCTCCGCGCCAAGGGGCCGGAAAATGTCATCGTGACCAGCGACGCGGCTCCGATCGCCGGGCTTCCTCCGGGACGCTACCGTACGCTCGGCAATGAAGTCGTCCTCGAGCCGAGCGGATTGCTTCGCAGTCTCGACAAGGATTGTCTGGCAGGCTCCTCCGCGTGCATGAAGGATTGCGTGAAATTCCTTTCCTCCCTCGGAATCCTGACGGATGAGGAAATCAGAATGGTTTCCTATTCCAATCCGTTACAGATGATCGGCTGTTCTCTCTAAGCGTTCCCGCGCGGCGGAATTTCCGGCCAGGCGTCCGCTTGAGAATGCCCACTGGATATTGTATCCGCCGCAGGGACCTGCCAGATCGAGCGTTTCCCCCGCGAAAAATAATCCCCGGACAATCCGGCTTTCCAGCGTGTCCGGGCGGACTTCCTTGAGGGAGACTCCTCCGCGCATGGCCATGGCTTTGCCCATCGGCCCGGCTCCGGACGCCGTCAGTTTTGCGGCGCAGAGCATCTCGATCAGTTTTTCCCGTGCGGAGGCGGGGAGCATGCTTGCCTTTGCGTCCGCGCATTCGGCCAGACCGCAGAGAATCTCCGCCAGCGAGTGCGGAATGTGGCGCGACAGAAGCGAGCGGATTCCTTTGGCGCCGTTTTCCTTCCGCCAGCGGTCGAGTTCCTCCGTCCATGCCGCCTTGTCCATGGACGCTTTCACCGTAAGGGTAAGGACGGCGTTTCCTTTCTCAAGACAGAGCGAAGAAACCTCTCCGGCGAGATCCATGGCGGGGAACCCGGAGAGTCCTTCATGGGTGAAAAGAAGACTGCCTTCCGTGCGGAGGGTGTCGCGTCCCGAGCGAAGGGTGAGCGCGGCATTCTCCAGCGTGACCCCGGCCAGCGACCCGACCCATTTCTCCTTGATCAGCAGTGGGGCGACCGCGGGGAGGGGCGTCCGGATGGAATGTCCGGCGTTCCGGGCCAGGTCGAGGCCTTTCAGGGTTCCGAGTCCCGTCCATGCACAGCCGCCGCACGCCAGAACCACGGCGTCCGCCGGAATAAAAATGCCGCGCAGCTCGACTCCCCGGACCGTTCCCTCTTCCACACGGATTCCCGTAACCTCGGAACCTGTCCGGATTTCCGCACCCGAGGACGAGGCGAAAGCGTCGAAAATATCGCGCGCGCGTCCGGACGCGGGAAAATAGTAGAAGGAGTCCGTCAAGATGGCGCGCACGTTCCGGGACTCCAGAAAATCAAGAAGCCATTGGCGCGGAGCGAAACGGAGGGCGTCCCGCATGAATGTGCCGTTACGGCCGAACTTCTTCATGAAATCTTCCGGCCCGAGGATGTTGGAGAAGTTGCAGCGTCCGCCGCCGCTGGCGAGGAGCTTGAGGGCGGGACGGTCGAGCCGTTCCAGAATCAACGGTCGGACTCCCTGTTCCGCGAGGGCGAGCGCGGCGGAAAGTCCGGCGGGGCCGGAGCCGATGACAATGACCTGTCTGGATTTCATGAGAATCTTCCTCGATTTCCGGAACGTGATGAAAAAGAAAAAAGCCTGTTCCTCCGGAAAGGGGGGAACAGGCGCGAAGTTTCGGTGAAAAACTCTTAGAGTTCCTGTCCGATTTCCCAGCGGATGAAGCGTTTGATCTTCATGGCGGGGGCGATTTTCGCAAGCGTGGTCTTGTCGTCGCGGATCCAGGGCTGATTCACGAGGCAGACCTCGGTGAACCACTTGTTGATCTTGCCGCC
Source organism: uncultured Victivallales bacterium (assembly GCA_964581935.1). Classification (GTDB taxonomy): domain Bacteria; phylum Verrucomicrobiota; class Lentisphaeria; order Victivallales; family UBA1829; genus SIG94. The sequence continues at coordinate 1,899 of CAZORN010000164.1, read as the reverse complement.
GACGATTTTCTCGACCATGTCCGCGGGCTTGCCGGTGATCTGGGCGGCCGCGATTTCCTTTTCCTTGGCGATGACTTCCTGCGAAATTTCGCAGGAGCAGACATACGAAGGCTTGAACGCCGCGATGTGCATGCAGATGTCATTGAGGCTGAGGTCGGCCGGAATCTGGCCTTCCACATCGATCATCACGCCGACTTTTCCGCCGAGGTGAAGGTAGGCGGCGATCTGTCCGGCCGTTTCAAAGCGGCAGACGCGGCGGATCTGCATGTTTTCGCCGATGGTGGCGATCAACTGAGTCAGGTTGGCGGCTTCGAGGGCCTGGGCCTTCTCGGAGATGTCGCCGTCGCCTGAGGTCCCCTGAAGGATGCGGGCCGCGGCTGCCTTGATGTATTCAAAGAACTTTTCGTTCTTGGCTACGAAGTCGGTTTCGGAAAGAACTTCGACCATGACGGCCTTGCCGCCGTTGACGAGTGCGTAGATCTTGCCTTCCTTAACCGTGCGGGCGGAACGTTTTTCAGCCTTGGTGATGCCGGCCTTGCGGAGATATTCGACGGCGGCTTCCATGTCGCCGTTGGTTTCTTCGAGGGCCTTCTTGCAGTCCATCATTCCGGCGTCGGTTTTGTCGCGGAGTTCCTTGACCATTCCAGCAGTGATATTTGCCATTGTTCGATCTCCTTATTCAGCGGCTTTTTCTTCGGCTTTGGCCTCGGCGGGCTTGTCTTCCGCTTTCTTGGGGGCGGCCGGCTTCCTGGGAACGGCTTTCTTCTTGGCGGCTTCAGGCGTTTCGCCTTCGGCTTTGGCCTTGACATCTTCCGCGCTCACCTGGACGCCTTCAGCGGCCGGTCTGCGGGAGGGACGTCTGGGACCGTTGCCGGAGGAGGGGCGTCTCGGTCCGCGATCGCCACCACGGTCACCGCGCTCTCCGCGGTCACCTCTGGGAGAACGCTGTTTGGGCTCTTCCTTGGCTTTTTCCGCGGCAATCGCTTCGGCTTTGGCTTTGTTTTCGGCAGCCTTGCGGCCCCAGATTTCGACGGCGTCCTTGATCGTTTCGATGAAGGTGTCCATGATGACCTTGATGGACTTCACGGCATCGTCGTTGGCGGCGATCGGATAGTTGATGTTTTCGGGGTCGCCGTTGGTGTCGACGATCGCCACAATCGGAATCCCGAGCTTGTGGGCTTCGCGGACGGCGATTTCATCATGGCAGACGTCCACGACGACCACCACATCGGGCAGTTTCTTCATATCGGCGATTCCGTCAAGATCCTTGTGGAGCTTTTCGGCCTGACGGGAAAGGAGTGCAATTTCTTTTTTCTTGAGGGGGGAGTTCTCTTCGGAGACGATCTCGTCGATCTCCTGCATCTTGCGGATGGACTTGCGGATCGTGGTGATGTTGGTGAGCGTGCCGCCCATCCATCTTTCGGACATGTAGTTCATGCCGGTGGCTTCGGAGGCCTCGCGGACGATCTGCTGAGCCTGACGCTTGGTGCCGACAAAGAGAATCTTGCCGCCGGCGGCCGCGGTGTGCTGCAGGAAATTGCAGGCGTCGGAGATCTGATGAATGGTCTTGGTGATGTCGATGATGGAGATGCCGTTCTTGGAACCGTACACGAAATCCTTCATCTTGGGGTTCCAGCGTTTCGTCTGATGTCCGAAATGACATCCCGCTTCGAGAAGATCCTTGACTGTGAGCGCCATTCTGAGGCCGCCTTTCTTTTTTCGATGCTTTTACCCGGACTTTTCTGTTTTCGTCCGGCAAGACACCTTTGCTGTTTTTGTGTAATGCGCGCCCTTTTTTGTTGGTTTGGCAAGGGAAGACTCCGACCCGCGGAATCCACGCACGAACACGAATGAGTCGATAAAATACACCCAATCCATGAAAAATCAACCTCTTATGCC
>CAZORN010000163.1:0-6478 GCA_964581935.1 uncultured Victivallales bacterium | reverse complement strand
TTTGCGAACGGACAGGTCCGCAAGTAAGCGTATTCCCTGTTGAATCTGAGAAAAAACCGGTCCTCGCAAAGGACCGGTTTTTTCATGCCCCGATCCCTTAGCCGTCTCCATAATGAAAAATAATGCGATTTTTTTCAGGAACCGTTCTTGAAAACTATTCTAGAATGGTTATATTGAGAAACAGCGACAGGAGGAAATGATGGCGTTGCCCAGCAAATACGATCAGGTGGCGGGAAAGCTGATGCAGGAGATCGGCAGCGGACGTTATTCCGCCGGCGACAAGCTTCCGGGAGTCGGCGAGCTGGCCCGCACTTACCGGACCACGATCGCCACCATGTCCAAAGCGCTGGATCTGCTGGACCAGCAGGGGCTGATCCTACGTCATGCCGGAAAGGGCATTTATGTCAAGGAGCGTCCGCCGTTCAGGGCGGCTGTGGTGTTCGACAACCCGGAGGACCAGCTGGACTTCACGTTTTCGGCCATCTTCTGCCGTCTGGCGCGCGCCCGTTTCCGGGAGGAAAATATCGCGTGGCGCGAATTCTTCAATGTCGCCAATGCGGAAACCGCGGAGAATTTCCGTCTTCAGATGCGCCAGCAGCGTTTCGATCTGGTCCTGGTCTGCAGCGCGTATGTGGCACGCAATCAGGCAAAGATATTCCGCGACTCCCATGCCCTGCTGATCGGTCTTTACGATTATAAGGAACTGGACAACACCATCATATTCGACACGGCCTCCCTGGTGGAGGATGCCGTCTCGACCCTGCACCATTTCGGAGCGCGCAAGATCGCGATGATCGGCAACGATTATCCGGAGTCGTGGCGCAAGCATCCGAATGCGGCCGACGCCGGGTTTGCCCGCGGATTCAAGGCGATCGGCCAATCCCGGCAGACGGGACAGATTCTCCGCCGTCCCCTTTCCATGGAGGGCGGATATATCGCCGGGCTGGAACTGATCCGGAAATTTCCGGAACGTCCGCTGGGCATCATCTGCAGCGACTCCCTGATGACGCTGGGGCTGTTTCAGGCCATCATCAGCGCACGTCTCCGGGTCCCGGAGGATGTCATCATCGCCACGCACATGAACTCCCAAAGTCCCATCAGCACGCCGCTTCTTCCGGTGATCTGTTACATTACGCCCGTCGAGGACATGCTCGACCGGATTCTCCTTGAGTTCAGGCAATTTTCCGAAGACCGGACCCATATCGCCGGCGACCGGATGCTTCCGCATGTCAAGTCCGGCGAAACGCTGGAACAATATTTGAAAAATAAGAATATCAGCCATAAAGACAAACCGTAAAACAGGAGTATGAAGATGAGAAGAAAATTCACGCTTATAGAGCTTCTGGTCGTTATTGGAATCATCGCGATTCTGGCGGGGATGCTGCTGCCTGCGCTGAACAAGGCGAGAAACAAGGCGCGCGCGATTACCTGCACCGCGAACATGAAGCAGATCACGCTGGGGGCGGCCATGTATTCCGACACCTATTACGGCTATCTCCTGCCGGGGTATCTGCAAAGCGTCACGCGTCCGGCCTACAACAATTACTGGTATGAAAGGCTCATCGAGGATAAAGCATTGAGTGTAAAACAGGTAAAATGCCAGCTGGTGGCCGGCACTTCCTCGACCAGCCGGGTCATCACGGGGACGGACCGCACCTACATTCAGAATTCAAAGACCGGTTATGAGTATCCGGCAGGAACCTATGTATATCCGATGCAGAAACGGGAGCGTATTCCGCGTCTTTCCATGGCGGTCACCAACTTCTGCGCCGTGTGGCAGGGAGGCAGCGGTCCGAAGGAAGGCGTGACCACCACTGCGATGATGAATCCGGTCAACAGCGCCAATGCCTCCTATCTGACGCCGAGCCATGACAAGTTCTTCAATTTCGGATTCGCCGACGGTCACGTGTCGCAGGTTTCCCGTTCCGAATATGTGTCTTCCTATGCGACCCAGCAACTGAATGAAACCAACTGAGAAAGCAAGACGATGAGTGCAATCAGAATCATCCTGGCCGGAACCATTTCGCTCCTCACCATGAACACCGCATTAACGGGAGAGCTTCCTGTGACTTTCGACGCCGACTACACATTAAGTCAGGATACGGTCAAAGCCGTCTCCGCGCTCGGCAATCCGGAGGGGATTTCCGCCGGACGTCCGAAATTCGATTTTGAACCCATGGCGGCCGTCAACAACGGTCTGCTGGTCGGGGCCGATTACAATTCCATCCGATATGACACAGGAAAGAATCTTCCTCTCCGGGAAGGCGCCCTGGAAATAGTCGTCAAAAACCTGAACTGGGAGTGGGATGACCGGCAGGTTCACATGTTTCTCCAGACGAATGACGCACGCTTCATCCTGTATGTCTATAAACATGCCGACGACGGCCTTGGCGTCTATCTGGAACAGGTGGAGAGCCGGAAAAAGCTTTTTCTCCGCACACGCCCGAAAAACTGGCAGGCGAACTCGAAGCACCACCTTCTCCTCTGGTTCCGCGACAATGAATTCCGGCTGTATCTGGATGGAGCGCGCGCCGCTTCCGGGGAATTTCCCGCGCTGGAGAAGTGGCCGGAATATTTCTGGGTCGGTCCTTCCGGAAAATTCGGCCGGACTGGTTCCAGCGTGGTCGGCCGGGTCACCTTTTACGCGCAGGCCCCCGAGGAGGCCGCGATTGCCGGACTGGCCTCAAAACGGCTGCCCGGACTGAAACTCGCGATCCCTTCCGAAACCTCCGGTTCCGAGGTCAGGAAAGTGCTCCCTTCCAGCCCGTGGTTTGAACAGCGTCCGCGGCTTGGAATGGAAGCGCTGGACCCCACTTACGTCCCTCCGCAGTGGACGCCCGTGAAAGCGGGAAAAGACCGGGGGGAAGTCTGGAACCGGACCTACGATCTGGGCGGAACCGGACTGATGGAACAGATCATTTCCGGAAACCGGCCCCTGCTGGCGTCTCCGGCGGTCCTGATGCTGAACGGGCGTCCTCTTGCGTTTTCCGCGCCGGAACCGGTCGAAAGGAAAGCCGGACGCGCAATCTGGCGGAGAACGGCCCGCGCCGGAGCGCTGAACGCCGAACTGACCACCACGCTTGAATACGACGGGACGGTCTGGTTCGACCTGAAATTCAGCGGCGGGAAACCGGAGGATCTCCGTCTTGAAATTCCGATGACACGGGAGTTTTCAAGTCTGATCCACTATGTCGGCGTCACCGATACGATGCGTTCGGTGGTCGCCCCCGATTTTTCGTATTCGCAGAGCCTTCCGGAGACGCCGGGCAAGGTGTTCGAACGCGGATTCTGTTCGCATGTCTGGCTCGGTTCCAACGAGGGCGGACTCCAGTTTTTTGCGGAATCCGACCGCTTCTTTTTTCCGTTCGGGCGCAAGGATGTCTTCACGGTCCGGAGGAATGGCAACGGCTCATGCACGCTTGCCGTCAATATGATTACGGAACCGGCGTCCGGACAAATTCCGCCGGACAGTTCCTATTCCTTCGGCTGGATCGCCACTCCCGTGAAGAAGCTCCCGGACGGCTGGCGCGGGAAAACCATTTCGGCGCAGTATGACACCATTCTGGGCGAACAGCGGGGAACCATGCTGGTCTACTGGCCCGACGACTGGGCGCCTATTCTGCTTGATCCGGAACCTTTCCGCGGGCTCAATCTTGAGAAAGTCCAGGCCAAAATCCGGCGCGACCGCGGGGAAGGGCGGTCCGTCGCTCCTTATTGGTCGAGGCTGACACTTCCGGTCAGTCAGAAGGGGCTGGTCAACCCGGACGCACTGAAAATTTATGACGACTGGGGACAGGTTCCGCAACGGCAGCGCAGCGAAAATCACGACTGGATGCGCTGCGCCTCCACCAGTCCCTGGAGCGATTATCTTGTCTGGTGCGTCGACCGATATGCCGAACGCTTCGGCGGGATCGACGGCGTCTACATCGACGAAATGGAACTGACTCCGAATTTCTCTGCCCGCAGCGGCGGCGGATACGACGGTCCCGACGGCAAACGGAGACCGACCTATTCCATCCGCGCCGACCGCGACCTTTATAAACGGATGCACTATATTCTGGACACCCGAAGCGGCAGCCGGACCAACTGGTCCATTGCCCATGCGTCGGGAACCCACATGATGGAAATCCTGTCTCCGTTCAGCGTGATCCTTACCGGCGAACATCTCTATTCCGGTTATTTTCCGGATCATCCGCAGTTCATTCCCCCGGCTTCGGACAGGCGTTACTACTACAGTTATGCGCTTCCGCTTGACCGCGTCCGAAGCGAATTCTATCACCGGCAATGGGGGATGGTCGTCGCCTGGCTGCCCTGCCTGAAAAACCAGAAGGACATCATGAAGGACCCGGTTTCCACACGCGACATGCTTTCGCTGGTGATGCAGGGCGACATGCTGGTCTGGCCTCTTTGGTGCAATGCCGATGAAATTTACAAGACCTGGAAGTTTCGCCGCGAATTCGATATCGGCAACCCGCAAGTGAGCTTTATCCCCTGCTGGGACAACACCGATATCCGGAGCAGCGCGTCCGGCGTGGCGATCGGCTTCTACCGGCAGGAAAACCGGATTCTCACGATCGTTTCCAATCTGAACCGCAAGCCGGTTGAAACGGAAATCTCCTTCGGAAAACTGCCGGCCGGCAGTGTCCGGAATGCCGAGACTCTCGAGCCCCTTCCTGTCACCGGCGGGACCGTGAAATTGAAGATGCCCCGCAACGACTATATCGCTCTGCGGATCAATTACTGACCTCGCAAAGCCAGGAGAAAATATGTTCAAGATCGAATCCCTCGGAGAGTTTAATATTTTCTGTCCGCATCCGGACATCATTCCCGCCAGCCGCGAATTGGTGGAGGCACAACGCCGGGTCAACGATTCCGTGCCGTGCGCGACGGTGTCTCCGCTCATGCCAAGGATCACCGGTTCGTTCATTTACGCCCATCCGCCGGATTACCGCGGAGCGTCTTCGCTCGATTATACGGAAAAGGACTGGCTGACCCTGCTCGAAGAAATGCGGAGCGACGGGATCGATACAATCATTTTTCAGGCGTCGCTCTGGAATGAACTCAGGGAATGCTATTACCGGACCGATGCGTTCCGGAACGAATACCGTGTCTGGCCGGTTCTGGAGAACCTGATTCCCGCCGTCCGTTCCGTGGGGATGCGTCTGTTCCTTGGGGGCTACGGCTCGGCGGTCGGCTGGTCGGATTCATACGCGAAAGGCCTGCTCGACGAGGAGTTGCGGCGTCAACTGACGTGCATCCGGGAGCTGATGCGTTTCCGGGACGGTTTTTCCGGGATTTATTTTACGCCGGAAACTGCGGTGGGAAAGGTCCGCCACCCGGAACGGGAACGGTTCATGAACGAGCTTTACCGCCGTTATTTTTCCGAGATCAAGGAGATGCTGCCGGATAAGCAATGCGCCATTTCTCCGGCCACGAAATATTGTCCCGAAACGGAGGCGGAGACCATTGCCGGATGGCTTTCCATTCTGGAAGAGGTTCCGTGCGATATTCTTGCGCCGCAGGATTCGATCGGGACCGCCGGTTCCAATTTGCGCATCCAGCCCGCCGCGTGGCGCGCCTGGGGTGAAATCGCGCAGGGGGCGGGACTGAAACTCTGGGCGAACGTCGAATTGTTCGAACGGGAGTCGTTTGGCGGCGAAGCCCCTTTCGTTTCCGCTTCGCCGGAACGGGTGGCATGCCAGCTGGCGAACGTCGGTCCCCATGTCGAAAAAGTGATCTGCTGGGAGTATCCGTTTTTTGTCGGCAAAGAGCCTGAACAGCGGTTGAAGCGATGCTTTTTCTCTCCTCACGCGGAGCCTGCCGCCGCGGTCTTTGCGGACTGAGCGATCATTTGCGGCCGCTTATTCCCCGAGCACGTAGAAACGGATGCCGGAATCCTCCTGCTCCAGACGGTTCATTTCCTCCGTCGTCATGGCGGGCGATCCGGCGGCGAACACATTGACGACCGGCATTCCGAGAGAAGCCAGTTTCCGCGTGAAGAAGAAATTTACTACGGCAAAATTCTTCTTCAGCCAGCTGTCGGGGGTGAGTATCGCCGGGTGGGTTGTTCCGCTTATGATGCAGATCACGTTTTTACCGTCCAGTTTCTCTCCGGAACGCGGCTTGCGGAGAAGGTAGATCCAGTAGGGAAGTCCGGCTTTCAATATGCCGGATTCCCTCGCAGGAACGGAGATGGGAAAGGTCCGGGAGGAGTTGTCGGAGAAGTTCACGCACCCGATTTCATTGTCGTGAAACAGCATCAGGAGCCGGGGCGACTCCATTCGCAGGAAGTTGTCCTTCACGATTTCTTCGTCGAAAAGGGAAAGCAGCACATAGGTGTCCGTAGGACGATATGCGATGAAAATCTCCGGGGAAAACTTTTCCTTCAATTCCTGATAAGCGGCGCCAAGGTCGGGATCGCTCCATTCCTGATACTGTTTATTGGACCACAGGGCTCCTGCCGCGCAAATTCCCACCA
>CAZORN010000162.1:0-6526 GCA_964581935.1 uncultured Victivallales bacterium | reverse complement strand
CGGGCAATCCGTTTGGCGGCTTCGCGGATGGTCTCTTCCGAGCAGGCGTAGGAAATACGCACGCAGTTCGGACTGCCGAAGGCTTTGCCGGGCACTCCCGCCACCTTTTCGACTTCCAGAAGCTTGTCCACGAATTCAGCCGAATCCATGCCGAAGCTGGAGATGTCGAAGAAGAGATAGAACGCGCCGGAAGGCCGGATCGTCTTCACTCCGGGAATCGCCGAAATCAGGGAGTAGATGAGGTCGCGGCGGGCCGCGAAGGCCTTGCGCATCTTCTCCACCGGCTCCTGAGGGCCTTTCAGCGCGGCGAGTCCGCCGTACTGCACGAAGCTGGTCGGATTGGAGGTCGTGTGGCTCTGGAACGCGGCGATCCGGGAAACCAGCCACTTGGGGGCCGCCAGATAACCGAGCCGCCAGCCGGGCATGGAATAGGCCTTGCTGAAGCCGTTGACCGTGATCGTCAGTTCCGCGATTTCAGGCGATACCGAGGCGATGCTCTTGTGGGTGAATTCGGGATCGTAGACGAGTTTTTCGTAGATTTCGTCGGAGAGCACCATGAAGTTGTGGCGGACCGCGATTTCGGCGATCTTCTCGATGGTGGACGGACGGTAGACCGCGCCCGTGGGGTTCGACGGAGAGTTGAGGATCAGCAGTTTCGTGCGGGGCGTGACCGCCTTTTCGAGTTCGGCCAGATCCAGTTCGTAGTTGTTTTCCGGGGAGCATTCGATGACCACCGCGGTGGCTCCGGCGGATTTGATCATTTCCGTGTAGCTGACCCAGTAGGGAGCCGGGAGGATGACTTCATCTCCGGGACCGCAGAGGGTGCAGATCGCGGCAAAGCCGCTGAATTTTGCTCCGGGAGAAACGACGATGCGGGAGGGATCGACCTTGAAGCCGTTTTCTTTTTCAAACTTCTCGGCGATCGCGTTTTTCAGTGAGGGAATGCCGGTGGCCGCGGTGTATTTGGTTTCGCCGCGGAGCAGTGCGTCGATCGCTGCCTGCTTGATGTGGTCGGGAGTGTCGAAATCCGGTTCGCCGGCGCCCATGGAACAGACATTTTCACCGGCGTCTTTCAGAGCTTTGGCCTTGGCTGCAATTGCAAGCGTTTCCGACGGGGAAAGAAAAGCCATCGGACATTCGGACAACTTCAGGTCATTCATCTTTTTCGAGCCCTCAACTGATTTGTTTCTTCATTACTTCGTTACTTTTGCGGCAAGATAATCCCGGATGATGGAGGCCATCGGGTTCCGGTCGATCTTGATGATTTTGGTTTCACGGAGGAAGCTTTCGCTGGAATCGGACGCGTGGGCCGTGTTGATCATGACGTCATGGCCGAATTCGCGGCGGATGGTTCCGCCGGGCGCCTTGGTGGGATCGGTCGGGCCGAGGACGTCGCGGATTTTCTGCACGGCGTTGATTCCCTCGTAGATCAGGATCATGCACTTGACCTTGCCCGGTTTCTCGAGGTCTTCCTGCGGGCAGGAATCGGGACGCTGGCCGGACATGAATTCCACGATCCGGTTGAACTGGTCGTCGGCGAAGTCGAAGCCGATGGACTGCGTCAGGAGCGACTCGGATTCGGGGCGGAGCTTGAGGTCGAATTCCTGTCCCAGCTTTTCCATGACCTTCCTGCCGATGACGGGGGCGAGCTTCTTGCGGAGAGCGTCCTGGACGGGACCGTAGAACTCAAGCGCCTCCGCGACGGACATCTGATAGATTTTGCAGCCGACGATGCGGAGTCCGGTCCGGCTGAACATGTCGATGATGTTGCCGGGTTTCGTGCTCGGACAGCGCCAGTTGTCCGGCTTGATGATGACCAGCGTGCGTTCGCTGTTTTCTTCCTTGCCGACGATGTTGCTGACGATGTTTTCGCTGCTGGCGGCAAAATCGGCGAGAAAATTGAGGCGTTCGAGACAGGCGTCGGGAGTCTGCGGCGTGAACACGGCCGGCTCGAAATAGTTCAGGGAGCCGTCGCGGTTGAAGATGAGGTCGGCATAGGTGTCGCGGATGGTTTCCCCGAAGATCGGCGTCCGGCGGTTCTTGGCGTTCGGCAGCGAACCCACCATGGCGGAAAGCTTTTCGCAGGCGTTTTCACCGCGGAAGAGGAGCATCAGGACGCGTTCGCGGGAGCCGTCCGGGAGCGGGGACAGGTTGTCCAGCATATAATCGCAGAACAGTTTTGCGGCGAATTCATCTCTGCGTCCGACATGTTCCTTCATGGAAGCGGCGTAGGCTTCCACCCATTCAAGATTCGGCGTGAGCATTTGGGCTCCGACCAGGTCGAGGTCAGTCCGCGACAGCAGACGCGCAATGATTCCTCCGGTTCTGGATTTCATCAGGGAGTACGGAGTGATCAACACAAAAGATAATTCGGTAGCCATGTTTTCTGAGACTCCTTTGTTGTTTCAGAACGGTAATTTGTTAATATATACGTAAAGTGATAAAAATCAAGGCTATCGTCCGGGAGTTATGCTGTTTTTAGATTGGAATCGTGTTGTGAACCCATTAACAGGCAGCCGCTTCTCCCCGGGGCAAAAAAAAAGCGGAGGCGGCGCGTCCCGAAACAGGACGAGCCGTATCCGCCTCAACCGGAAGGGGAAAGCCTCCGGCATTCCGGCTTCAGAAGTTGTTCAGATCCGTGTGGAGCTTGTCCATCGCCTCGCTGAACGGAACTGCGCCTTTGTCCGTGATTTCATAACCCGTTTCGATCCGGACGCCGTTGAACACGGGGTGTCCGAAGAAGCTGACGTCCACACAGACGGTCATGCCGGGGACCAGCACGTCGCCGCTGTTGGGCCCGAAGAAGGGACATTCGGCCTCGTTGAGTCCGATCGTGTGGACGAACGGGCAGACGAGGTATTTCTCGAAGCCGTGCTTCTTGAAATAAGCGCGAGCGGGGGCGTCGATTTCGCGTCCGGTCAGGCCGACCTTCAGCATGTCTTTCGTCAGACAGAAGGCTTCGCGGAGATATTTCATGCACTCGATCTGCTTCGCGGTGTATTTGCCGTTGACCGGAAGAGCGTCGCCGACCACTCCGGCATAGCCGCGCACTTTGGGGGCGATTCCGATCATGACCATTTCGCCGTCTTCCATGACCTTGGTCGTGGCGGTGGGGACCACCGCGTTGCCGCGGATGCCGCTGCCGACGATGGCCGAGAATCCGAAACCGTTTGCGCCGCGGCTTCTTGCCGCGAATTCACCGGCGGCCGCCACCTGGATTTCGGAGTTGCCGACCTTGACCGCTTCCTTCATGGCCTTGTAGCTGACGTCCGCCAGCTGGAACGCCGCCCGGATCTGCTCGATTTCCCACGCGGACTTGCGGTAGCGGAGATTCAGGAATTCGCCGGTGATGTCGACGATTTCCACGCCGACGAAACCGTCCGTGATTCCTTTATGACAGCCGTAGGGCATGCGGTCGCCGCCCACGATTCCGATGCGTTTCACCGCGCCGAGGTTCCGGTTGAGTTCCGCGAACAGGTGCGGGAAGTCGATGATGGTGGCGGCGGGATATTCCTCGTCCGGGACCATGAACACCGGGAAATTGCGGGTTTCCTTGACCGCGCTGTCCTGTTTCGCGAAAGGTTCGCTTTCCGGGCCGCCCAGCAGGAGCGGAGTTCCCTTGCGCGGAACCAGCACCGCGCCGCTTTCGAACTGGGGACACCAGCCCGTGAGATACCAGCCGTTGCCGATGTTGAACTCGTCATAGTAGACGAGCGCCAGATCGAGCTGTTTGTCTTCGAGAATTCTGCGGACGGCCGCGAGACGGCTGTCGCTTTCGCTTTGAATCAGATACCCCATATTCTGCCTCCTTGAGTTTTCGGAATTCCGGGACCGTTTGAAATGTTATATTTAACAATATGCTGTTAATTATAATGTTCTTTTGCGGAAAAACAAGTCTTTTTTCTGAAAAACAGTTGTTTTTTCAGCATTTAATGATATTTATAACACACCATGAAGAGAATTTTCAAGAAAAACATATCGCTGGACAGAATCGCCGCGGAGTGCGCCGTCAGTCCGATGACGGTCAGCCGGGCTCTGCGCCAGCTTCCCTCCGTTTCGGAAAAGACGCGCAGCCGCATCTTCGAGGCCGCGGCGAAGCTCGGCTACCTGCCGACCGCCCGCGCCGGACGCAAGGCCACTCTCCACGAGGAGCTTCAGGCTTACCCGGTTCAGGTCATCGCGCGGGAAGACCACGGCTCGCTTTCCCGCTTCCATGCAGAACTGATGCTGGAACTGGTCCGCCTTCTGGCCGCCAGCCGCTACGAGTGCGTCGTGCGGGTTTCCGATGGAAATTACCGTGAATTCCTCCGGATGCTCGCCCATGCCGGCAAGGCGGAAGTCGCCGCCACGATTCTGGTCGGATCTTTTCAGGAAAAGGAACTGCGCGCGCTTCTCCGCGCCATTCCCGGCGCCATTCTTCTGGACGATCCCGGAAAGAGCGTTCCCGAATGCGTCTACAGCATTTTTTCCTTCGACAATTCCCGCGCCGCCGGAATGGCGGTCAGCCATCTGCTGGAGCGCGGACGCAAACGCATCGCGCTTGTGACGGGACCCGCGGAACATTTCTTTTCCCGGGAAGTGGAGTCCGGTTATCTGGAGGCCCTTTCCGACGCCGGAATCGAACCGGACCGGAATCTGATCCTGCATACGGATTTTTCCGTCGACGATGCGGCAAAACAGCTCGGAGCCCTGCTCGACGCCAAGGTTCGTTTCGACGCCGTATTCACGAATGACGAAATGGCGGGCGGCGTCTACCGCGCGCTGCTGAGCCGGGGCATCCGGATTCCGGAGGAAGTGGCGGTTTGCGGCTGCGACGGTCTGCCTGTCGGCGAACAGCTGTATCCGCGTCTCACCACGATCATCCTCGACTATAAGGAACTGGCGGCGAAAGTCATCGAGATGGTTACCTCTCCGAAACCTTCCGCCGCTCCGCTTCATCTGCGGCTTCTGCCGTCCCTCCGCGTCCGCGAAAGTACCTGACGCGGGACCTTTCCGGGAATTTTATACGGACGTGATTTTTTCTTCCAGAAGACTGAAGTTGTCGCGCAGAAGGTTGGAATCGCGTCCGGATGCAAGCAGTTCATCCCGGAATTTCCGGGCGTCTCCGAGACGGTTGAAGATCGTCATCCGGCATTCCGGAACGGTGCGGTCCACCATGTCGTAGACGCACGAATAGCCGCACTTCGCGAGGAGGGGCAGAACCCAGCCAGGACAGTGATCGCAATATTTCACGCACGGAGACGCATCGTTGTCCAGCACCTTGCTGAGGCTGGGACACTTTCTCATGCGGAAAACAAGGCGGTCCTCCCTGAGCGTCATTTCCATATCGCAATTTTCCTCGATCCGGATATGTTCCCAGTAGTCGTACATTCCCTTCAGGCCGTTTTCCGTGAATACTTTCAGGCAATGCAGCTCCTGGTGACGGCTGATCTCGCGGTAATATTCCTCCAATCCGCCTTTTTCATCGAGGAACTTGAATACCTCGTTGTAGAAACGGACAAAATGGTCGCTCGGAATCATGCTTTCGCCTCCCTTCTGAAAATCTGGACGCAATGGGCGGAGCCTTTCATCTCCACCGAACTTTTCCACGGGGTTCCCTCGCACATTCCGGCATTGACCTCGGTCGTCTGAAGACAGACGTGGGGGGAGGGGGGCAGCCCCAGTTTTTTCAGGTGCCGGATCGCAGGACACTCCATGACCTCGAAGCGGATTTCATTTTCCCCGACGGTCAGCTTGAATTCGGCGCCCTCGCGGTAGAAAAACCAGTTCAGGTGTTCGATGAGTTCGGAGGCGTCGCCCTTCGCCAGCTTTTCGCGGATGGATTTGTAGACATCGTGTCCGGTTTTGCGAAGGATTTTTTTCAGGGCCTCCACGCCGTAATTGTCGGCGATATAATTGAGCGTGGTATTGGTCGTGCCGTGGAAATCCTTATGCAGTTCCCCGTTTTCCTGATAGCGGAGCATTTTCAGGCTCCTTCCGTTGAAGGGTTGGTATAATCTTCCGGGGAACCGACTGAGGGATCCTCGCGGAAGGGAACGAAACAGAGGCTGTAGAGGTCGGCGTCCCGCGCGCGGATTTTCATGCGGACGTTTTTCCCTTCGAGCGGGCGCAGATCCGCGCCGCCTTTTTTCCAGCGCGGGACGGCGTCGAGGGCGTCGCAGGATTCCGGGAGCGAGTCCTCGAAGGAGAAGCCCGGAATGGGATGCCCGTTTTCGTCCAGAAACTCGACTTGGAAAAATCCCCATGCGCTGGTTTCGATGTTGAGCTCAAGGCGTCCTCCGGAGAAGGTGAACGGTTTGGAGAGAAATTCTCCGCCGTCCGCCGAAAAATGAAGGGAGACGAACCCGTCCATCCGGATGGAACAGCGGCGGAATCTCGTGGGGCCGTTTTCCCAGTAATTTTCATTGGAATAAAAGGAAAGTTCGTCCGGTGCGCCGAATCCGAGCGAAGAGCGGGTGGGGATCATGCCGGTGAACAGCGAACTGTCGCCGTAGACCCAGGAGCCTTCCGTCATCGGGCCGGGACG
>CAZORN010000161.1:0-6575 GCA_964581935.1 uncultured Victivallales bacterium | reverse complement strand
GGGCGCTGCTCGTTCTGCTTCTGGTCGCCGGACTCGGGGAAGGAGTGATCGAAGGCCTCGCGACTCCGTTCGTCCAGGAACTTCATAAACAGGAACCGGGTCGCTACATCAATTTCGCTCACAGTTTCTGGTCGGTCGGCGTAACCTTCACCACGCTTGCGGCGGGCGCGCTCCTCAGCATGGGCGTATCCTGGCGGGTTCTCCTCGGAGTCGGCGGCGCTCTCGTGGCCGTCCCGCTCCTGATCATCTTCTGGAAGGAAAATCCGGCCGCCCGCTACCCAGAATCTCCGAAACAACTCTCCATCCGTGAAGTCGCCGCACAATCGTACGACATCCTGCGCCGGCCTCATTTCTGGCTCTTTTTTGTGGCCATGTTCCTGGCGGGCGGAGGAGAATTCTGCCTCACGTTCTGGTGTCCGGCCTTCATCCAGCTCTGCTTTCAGGGAAGCGCCTGGGCGGCGGGTTTCGGCACGGCCGTCTTCGGAGTCGGCATGTTCCTCGGACGCGCCGGAAGCGGAGTGCTGGTCCGTCAGCATCAGCTCTGCAACCTGCTTGTTTTCATGGCGATCGCGGGAACGGTCTTCACCTCGATTCTCCCGCTGCTGCATCCCGCTCATTTCGGAAGCCCGGCGCTTTTCATAACAGCGCTTTACACCCTTCTCTTTTTCTGCGGTGTCGCCGCGGGTCCGTTCTGGCCCAGCGTCCAGAGCTATGCCGCGGACCGGATGCCCGGAGTCGACACAACCATGCTCTTCGTGCTTCTTTCCTGCGCGGGAATTCCCGGATGCGGATTCTTCACGTGGTTCATGGGGATCTGCGGCGACCGCTTCGGACTCCAGAACTCCTTCTACCTGATTCCGGGCTGTTTCGCGGGGCTGGCCATCGTCATAGGCGCAGACCATCTGTATGCGAAAAGCCAGAAGAGTAAAGCGCTGTCCGAAAATCGGTGAAGCAGGCCGGAATCACTTCCCCTTGCGGGATTCTTCAATGAGGAGGCGGAAATATTTCGGAGCCAGTTCCGGCATCCGTTCCGGATGGAACTGAATGCCGAGCGCGAGAAAACCATCGGTTCCCTCGATCACCTCGACACCGCCGTCGAACGCCTGCGCCGTGACCTTCAGCCACGGAGGAAGACTTTCCGCCCTCACCGCCTGATGGTGGTAGGAATAAGCCTGAAAAGAATCGCCCTTGCGAAGCCCGAGCGTCCGGGAAAATACACCGTCCTCCGCAATCTCCGCGGAATGAAACACGCCGTCGACATGTTTTTCCGAGTTCGGCAGATGCTGGATCAGTTTTCCGCCCGCGGCAATGGCAAGCAGTTGACATCCGCCGCAAATTCCAAGCAGGGGCAGACGCCGTTCCAGCGTCCGTTTCATGAGCAGGGGATCGCTCAGCGGACGCACGCGGCTCAGGTCGGTTTCGGGTGCAGGCGACTCTCCATACAGACCGGGAAGGTAGTCCTTGCCTCCGATAAACAACATGCCGTCCACCCGTTCAAGATACCATTCCAAGATCGAAACATCTTCCACGGGAGGGATCAGAAGCGGAAATCCGCCCGCCGCGAGAATCGGGTCCAGATACAGGTTCTGCACTTCATACCACATTCTGCCCGGATGCTCCGGATTGTCGCGACAAGCCATATTCACTCCGATGACCGGATTCTTCAACATTGTTTCCGCTCCGTTGGGGGTTCTTTCCTGATGGAATCCGGATAAAATACCGCGGATACGGCAAAAATCAAGGGAAGGTTCATGGCAAATACGGTATCACATCTTCCGGCTGTCATACGCCCACTGGAGGAGCGCCTGACGCTGTTTTGTGTGGCATGCCGCATCTCCGAAACGGCAGTGGTAATGAATCTGGGCGATATGACGGATCATGGCACGGTGACGCTTGATCTGCCGCTCGTCGTCCGGACAGCGCCGTCCGAGATGATAACGGCAGTACCACTGAAACCAGCCGCGCGGGTCCTCGGCATAGATCCAGCCTTTGCGGATCCACTCCTGAAGGGGCTGCGACGCCAGGACCTTGAAGCAGTTCAGCTCGGGATCGTGCCGCTCGTGGCATAATTTCGCATTTTCAAACCAGTCTTCTGGAAACTCCGCCCGACAGTCGGTCATGTATTTCCCCCCGAACACCCCGAGCGAAAGCATCTGTTTCGGAGTCAGCTCCGGACAGAATCCCGCGTGAAAATTCTTCCCCGGCTTCTCCGTCAGAAAATAATGATAATCCTGCTGCATCAGGTCGTTGACAATGATTTCTCGGCGCATTTTTCCATCCCCCTTCCATCGGGTTCACCCATACAGTAACGCGAGGGATGGAAAAAATCAAATTCAAGACGAAAAATGCCCGGCCTTTCACTTCAGTTCGTCCGCCGCCCAGAGAAGGCCGCGCACGGTGATTTCCAGAATCTCCGGCGTGTTTTTGAAGTCGGCCGCGACATGCCCGAGCGAAGAATAGAACACGCGCCCCGCCCCGTAGGAACGGGTCCACACGACAGGCATGACCGTTCCGCGAATCCAGGGATCGTGCGTTCCGTCGAAAGTGGTAGTCGCGATCACGTGATTGCCGGGATCGACATGCATGTAATACTGTTCGCTGTGAACCGAAAACCCCGAAATCCCCGCCGTGACCGGATTGTCCTTTTCCACAATGTCAACTTTGTAATCCACGATCCCGCCGGGATGGGCGACCCATTGTCCGCCGATCATATACTGGTATCCGGTGTTCTGGCGGAAGGAGTCGCCCGCCCCGCCGTGCCAGCCGCCGACGGCAATCCCGTCCCGCACGGCTTCCAGCAATGCTTTGGACTCCCCGTTTCCGAGTTCGCCCATGGTCCAGACGGGCACGATCAGCCGGTATTTCGTTTTCAGCAAGGGGTCCAGCAGACACTCCTGCGAATCGAAAATATCCACGCCGAGGCCGCGTTTGCGCAAGGCGTCCGCCACAAGTTCGGAAGTTTCAACGGGCTGATGACCTTCCCATCCGCCCCGGAACATCAATGCTTTTTTCATCTGTTTTCTCCTTTCGGGTCAATTGAGTTCACCGGATTTCAGTCCGATCCGCAGAGGGGCGGGCCGTTCGGCCGTGCTGGCTATTTCCACCGCATTTCCGTTCTTCGCCGAATCGAGAATGGAGCACATGACGTCCAGCACGTGAAACGCGTTCCGTCCGGCGGCCCGGTGTTCCCGGTGATGAAGGATCGCGTCCGCCATGTCCGCCAGCCCGATGATCCGCATGTTTTCATTGTAAATAAACGGGTTGTCCGCCGGAGCCCAGTCCGCGCTCAATCCCGCCTTGAAAAAGCGGAGATCGCCGCTGAACGCATTCGGATCGGGAACGTGAAGCGAGCCCGCCGTGCCATGCAATTCGATGCTGTTGGAATAGCCTGAGGTCTGCCAGACGTCGAAGCTGGTAATCAGGGTGACGACCGCGCCTCCGACGAATTCCAGCGAAGCGGAAATATGCGTCTCCACCTCGACCGGGAACGTTCTGCCTTCGTTGACTTTGCTTCCCTTGCGGAGATCGGTCGAACGGTTGGACATGGCCGCGACTTTCCGGACAGGGCCCAGAAGATTGACCAGCGCCGTCAGATAATACGGCCCCATGTCGAAGAGCGGGCCGCCTCCCGTCCGATAGTAGAATGCAGGCTCCGGATGCCATGCCTCGTGTCCGTGACACATCATGAACGCGGTTCCGGAACAGACCTTTCCGATCAGTCCGTCGTCCACCAGCTTGCGCGCGGCCTGATGTCCGCCTCCGAGGAAGGTGTCCGGAGCGCACCCGACCCGCAACCCTTTCCGGTCCGCCGTCTCCAGCACCTTCCGGGCGGAATCACGGTCCAGCCCGAACGGTTTTTCGCAGTAGGCGTGTTTTCCGGCCTCCAATGCGCGGAGATTGACTTCGACGTGCGACTGCGGCGTCGTCAAGTTCAGAACGATTTCGATTTCCGGATCGGCAAGCAGTCCGTCCACGCTCATTTTCCGAAGTCCGTACGTTTGCGCTGTCTTTTCGGCCGCCTCGTCCCGCACATCCGCACAGGCGACCATTTCCAGCTGGGGAAAACGGGAACGGTTCCCGAGATAGGCTCCGCTGATGTTCCCGCATCCGATCAATCCCACTTTCATATTGTCATCCTTTCATCTTCCGGTTTCTTGACATTTCTTCCGGTCATGTCTATAGTATAAAGCATAAAAAAGGATTCACAATGGATAAATCTTTCAACGGAATGGACTTTTCCTCCAAACACTTCGCGGCGTATGAAAGACGTTTTCCAATGCTGCCGCCCGTAGAGACGATCGGATATATCCAGAACAAGAGGCAGCGCGTTCAGCGGACGTTTTCGGGGTGCAATTATTCCTTCATCCTCTCGGGAAAAGGCGACTATGTTTTCCACGGGAAAAGCTATCCCGTCGAAGCGCCGTGCATCCTTCTGCAATGGCCGGACGAACCCATGGATTACGGTCCCGTCCCTTCCTGGGAGGAACTCTACCTCATCTATCCGGGGGAATGGATGCCGAGGCTGATTCAAAGCCGGACCTTCCAGCCGGGAACCCCGCCTATTGTCCGCCCGCTCCGTTCCGTGACGACGCTCCATGCCGCGCTGATGCAGCTGAATCGGGAATGCACGAATCCAGATCCCGACGCGGACCGAATCGACCTCCTCTGCTGGAACCTCATTCTCTCCAGTTTCGGACTCCCGGCGGAAACGGGCGGCGGTGACGAAGTCTACCGCACCATCCGTGGGTTCCTGGAAAAACACCTGCTCTCGGGAGAAGTCAATATCGACCGGCTGGCCCGGAAAATCGGGATGTCGGAATCCGCCCTGCGCCGATGCTGGGCGAAAAACGAACCGTCAGGACCTTTCCGGGCCTACCGCGATTCCCTGTTTGTGCGCGAGAGCTGCCGTCTGTTGATCGAAACAAGCCTCACGGTCAAGGAAATCGCCGGAAAAATGGGATTCTCCGACGTCTATTACTTCAGCCGCAAATTCAGCCGGAAAACCGGTCTGCCTCCGTCCGAATACCGCAGACGCCGTCTTTCCGACCTCCCGCAATAGCCCCGTCACGGGTCCTCATTCCCGGTGCGTATCTCCGGAAGACCGGCAACTCAGGAAGGTCCGCAGGAGATTGCGTTCCAATTCGGAATGAGCGGACGGCGACGGCTGATTCCTCCATTCGCAGAGTTTTTTCCACAGCTCGGGAAGTCGGATCTCCTCCGCATGGGCGATTTCGACCGTTTTCGTGGCAGTCTCCGTCTCCAGCAGGAAAAGAATTTTCTTACAGAGGTCCCCGACATAGATCAGCTTCAGTTCGGCATCCTCGATTTTTTCCGGGGTTTTTCCTTGCGCCGCCAGATGGCAGAAAGTGGACACAACGGAGTTGTGGAAGGGGCGTCCGCCCGGACCGTAGGTGTTGGGCATCAGCAAGGTGACGGACGGAACGCCCGAATCTTCGAGAAGCTTCTGCGAGTCGCGCTTGGATGCGTGATAGGGCAGCGTTTTTGCAATGTGCGTCGTAGAACCGAAAAAGATCACGGGCGGAGATACCAGCGTCTTCGCCGCTTCGGCCAGCACGCGGGCCAGTTGGAGATTGGTCCGGTACAGGAAATCGCCGTCGGCATGACGGCTGAGCCCGGCCAGATGCACGACGGCATCGCATTGTTTCAGGAAACCGGCCAGCGCGGAAGGATCGGAAAAAAAGTTTTTCTCGAAAGGGACTCTTTCCCATTGTTCCGAGCGGTCGACAAGCTCCCGCAGATGGCGTCCGATGAGCCCGGTCTCCCCGGTGATGCCGACTTTCTTCATAAGCTCAGTCCAGTTTCAGGTCCGCGACGGTCCGTTCGAGCAATCCGGCCTCGAAAAGAAGATCGAGAATCGTATAGCGTTTCCGGATCAGCTGCGCCGCCAGGAGACCGTGTTTGAATTGTTCGTCGGAAAGCCCGATTTCAGCCGGAGTCAGGGGACAGTCCGCGCCTTTGAGCAGGACTTTGAATTCCGCATAAGGGATCAGTTGTTTGAGGACGCGTTCCCGCAACCGTTCCCAGCGGCTGAAAATCAGTTTCCGGCGTTCCGCGAGAGCTTCGCCTTCGAGAAATTTGGAAAGGGCGACTTCCGAGGCTTCCGTTCCGTAACAGCCCCGTTCGAGGAGGGCTGCCACTTGCTTTTCCCGTTCGGCGCGGGACAGCGAGGCGGCGGCCCGTTTCATGGCTTCCTCCGCGCTCATGCGGAATGCCGTTTCCATCAGTTTGACGGAGGCGAGCGAGCCGATGCAGACCTTGAAGCCGTGCGAGACGGATTCCCCCCGGAAGGTCAGTCCTTCCATTTCCCATATATGACTGAAAAGGTGTTCCGCCCCGGACGCGGGACGTGAATCCCGGTAGAGCTGCATGGAATATCCGGTGGCCGCGAGCCCCATGAAAACAGACGTGATGTCGTTTCCCGAAGAAAGCCATTTGCGGAGATCCTTCTGGACCAGATCCCAGACGTCGGGACGGATCGGCTCGAGTCCGAGAGTGTCGACGATCACCCAGTCGGCGCCTCCGGGGATTTTTGCCGCCAGATCGGCGTAACCGGA
>CAZORN010000160.1:1349-6593 GCA_964581935.1 uncultured Victivallales bacterium | reverse complement strand
TGGCGGCAACCGCGGTGCGGTCCCCGTCCATACACACGATTTCGTGGAGCTCGTTTTCATTCTCCGGGGCAGTACAATCCATACGGTCCGCTTCACAAACGGCGACAAGGTTTCCTATGGGCTGTTCCCCGGCGATATTTTCGCGATTCAGCCCGGGGAATCCCACGGATACCACAACTCACAGAACGTCTATTACTACAACATCGTTTTCTCGCCGGAACTGATCGGGGCGGAAATTCCCGTTTTGAGCCGGCTTCCGGCTTACGACGCACTGTTCGATACGGTCCGTCTTCCGCGCAACAAGGTCCATCTGCCGCTCCACGAACGGAATTTCGCGGTGGACTGTCTCCAGCGCGTGATCGGAGAGCTGGCGCAACGGAAGCAAGGATATGAATTGTGCGTAAAATCGGCGTTCGTGGAGTTCCTCGTCAACCTCTGCCGGCACGGCGTCGCGCTTTCCGACCGGGAGGGAACCCGGAACAGCGATGGAATTTTACGGACGATTTCCCTGTTCGAGGATGCTCCCGGAAAATCGTATCAGATTGCGGAACTGGCGCGGATCGCGGCCATGTCGGAGTCTCTTTATTTCTCAAAATTCCGGCTGGTCGCGGGGATGTCACCAATGGAATATCTGATGAATCTCCGCCTCGAAAAAGCGTTGCGGATGCTCCTCGCCACCGAGGACAGCATCGAGTCCATCGCAGGGGAATGCGGATTCTGCGACAGCAATCATTTCATCAAGGTCTTCCGGGCGCGGAACGGTCTTACTCCGGCCAGATACCGCCGTCAGTTCCACCATTGACCTTCTGGAAACGGCTTTTCATTTTTAGAGGATTATACTATTTTTTTATATTTCCGTTCTATGCAATTTCTTTCTTCCGGGCTATAATAAATTACAGAAAGAAACAGGGAAAACGATACGATTTTGAAAAACGGAGTCGAAATATGATCCAGTTTCATTGGAAAAACAGCGATTGCTCTTTTGATGATAAGGAAGGAAAGCTTGTATCTTTCCGTTGCGGCGGAAAGGAAATGCTGACGGAACCGGAATCGCTCTTCGCGCTGGGATTCCGCGATGAACGCAGCAGCGAGCATAAGAGCCTTTCCAAAGAGTTCCGCTGTCAGATCACGCAGGACCGGGACTCGCTCCGGATGGAGTTTTCCGGACATCCCCGTCTTGCCGGAACGCGGGTTCTGTATTCTGTAAAAATCACGGAAAAAGGTCTGCTGTTCCGTCCGGAAGTCCGGAACATTCCCGGCACTCTGACACTGGAATGGATCGAACCGCTTTCCCTGTCGATGGCGGATTCGAAGGGAACACTGTTCCTCCCCCAGACGGAAGGTATTCTGCTCGACTCTCCACTGAAAAATCTGGAATATCAGGAACCGGGCTGGCACCGCTACCGGTTTTATCCGGGCTATTCCCAGATGCAGTTTCTTGCGTATTTTTCAGGGAAATCCGGACTGTATTACGCAGCACACGACGCCGTACACGGGACCAAATTTCTGGATGCGAGGCCCGAGAACGGCAACGTCGCGCTGATGATCCGCAACTATTGCGGATTGTTTCCCGGACAGGACTATGTTCCGGATTTCGACATGGCGCTCGTTCCGTTTGAGGGCGACTGGATGGAAGCATGTGAAATCCACCGCGAATGGATGGAAGCGTCCGCCGTTCTGCCGCCCAAAGGGAAAATGCCGTCCTTCGTAAACGAGTCGGCTGTGGTCATGATCTATCCGGTCCGCGGCGACGGCGACGACAAGGGAGAAATGGCTCCCAACGAATACTATCCGTATGTGAAAGCCATGCCCGCGGTCAGAAAGCTGGCGGAACGGTTCGACAGCCCGATTCTGCCCCTGCTGATGCACTGGGAAGGAACCGCGCCCTGGGCCCCGCCGTATGTCTGGCCTCCGCTGGGCGGGGAAAAACAGCTGGCCGAATACCGGGACGCCCTTCACGCCGAAGGGCACTTTCTGGGGGTTTACTGCTCCGGAACCGCCTGGACTCAGACCAGCTCCATCCAGCGGGACTATTCGCGCGAAAAACAGTGCCGGGAGGAACATCTGGAAAAGGAAATGATCCGCGGACCGCACGGCGAAATCGAAGCCTATATCTGCAACGGCCCGACAAACCAGCGCATCGGCTACGACATGTGCATCTCGCAGGAATGGCCACGGAAAACCGTCCGGGAGGAAGTGAAGAAGCTCGCCGATTTCGGTCTGGACTACGCACAGTTCTTCGACCAGAATCTCGGCGGGGCGTCTCATTGCTGCTGGGCGAAGGATCACCGCCACCCGCCGACGCCGGGTCCGTGGCAGACGGAAAAAATGACGTCGCTCATGGCGGAACTCTGCGAGAAAAATCCCGGACTGGTCCTTGGATGTGAATCCGCAGCCGCTTTCCCTTATCTGAAGTATATGCCGTTCAACGATCTCCGGTTCGCCTGCTGGAATATTTGCAGAGCTCAGCCGGTCCCCGCTTATGCGTATCTCTTTCATGAATATATCAACAACTTCATGGGAAACCAGTGCGGAATCTACTGGAACCTCGAACTGGAAAAATGTCCGGAAAATCTGCTCTGGCGCACGGCCTATTCCTTCAATGCCGGAGACCTGCTTTCCGTGGTAATCAAGGATCATGGACAGATTCACTGGGGGTGGAACTACAAGTGGGACCGACCGCAGCCGGAACAGGAAAGCATTATGACGATTGTACGAAACCTGAACGCTTTCCGGAAACAGCATCCGGAATTTCTGCAGCATGGCCGTATGATCCGTCCGCTGGCGGCGGTATCCGGCGACTCCTGGGAACTGGTCACGACACGGGGCTCCCGCACGCTGGACGCCTTTCTCCACTCCTCCTGGCGTTCGCCCGACGGACAGGAGGCCCAGATCGTCACGAATTTCCTGCCGCGCCGGCAGACCGTCCGGATTACGCCGGGCTCCGGGAGAAAATCTTTCGACCTCGTTCTTCCACCGCTCTCCGCCGTCATCTCAACCCGTTGCGAAGCTTCATCCGAATGATGTGCAGGCCAACCTACCATAGAGAGAGGAAATAAGTTATGAAACAGGAAAGACGGAACATGGAAAATCGCAGGGCAAACAGAATTTTCACTTTAATAGAATTGCTGGTCGTGGTTGCGATCATCGCGATTCTGGCGGGAATGCTGCTTCCCGTCCTGAACAAGGCCAGGGAACAAGCCCGTTCCATCAACTGCATGGCCAACACGAAACAGCTTGGAATGGCACTGATCCAATATACGCTGTCCAGTCAGGAATGGATCCCCAGCGCGGACGACTACGGAAACACCTACCGGCGTTTCTGGTTTCTCAAGATCAAGGCGGAAATCGACGGAAAAACTCCGGCCGACGGCACTCTTCGGTATGCAAAAGACAAGTTTTTCTATTGTCCGTCCTCCACGTTGGAAAAAGCGGATGTCAGCTACAATGACATTCCCTACGGTTTCAATTGCTGGCTCGGGTATTACACCAATGCGGATCCCATGTGGACAACCGACTCCAACAATCTGAAAACCGCGGTCAAAATCGGAAGCGTGAAGCGTCCGTCGAAGGCAATTCTGGTCGGCGACAGCGATGGAAACAAGTCATACGACATGTTCCTGAACGGGTTGCCGCTTCCGGGCGGATACGCGCCGGGGACACGCCACAGCCTGAAAGGAAATTTCGTTCATCTGGACGGACATTCGGAGAGCATTCCATACAAGGACAATATCTATGTGCATCCGGACTACTCGGCACGGGCCCAGAAAATCGCGGAAAAATGGGGTTTCCGGACCCCGAGTGCCTATGCCGGTCTGACGGATTGGCTGACTCGCTGACATCCGGAATCCGCCGATGCGCTTTGCCCCCCGGAAAAAGGCTTTCATGAATGGCGGAAAGGAAATTCAGGCTTTCGGATGGATGAGCTGATCGCGTTTGGACTCACGGAGAAAGAGACGCAGTTCCTTCGGAGAAAGCGCATACTCCTTCTTCACAACGTTGGAAAAATAATACTGATTCTGAAATCCGGTTCTGGCGGCGATTTCCTTGATGGACAAATCGGTCATTTCCAGCAGGTCCCGCGCCCGACGCATCCGGCATTCGAACTGGTAACGTTTGGGGGATGTCCCGAACTTTTCCCTGAAAATCCGGTGCAGTGATGTGTGCGGAACGCCGGAACTGGAAGAGATTCCCGCCAACGACTGCGGATTGTCGCATTCCGCTTCCAGCGTGGAGCGGATCTGGTCCGCAATCTGCGGACGGACACGGGGGCGGGTGTTCTTGGCGGCCAGAGAGAGCATCGCGAGAAGCTCCATGCAATCCCCGATCATGGAGGGCAGAACGGAAAGGGTTTTGCGGTGCATCCTACGGAAGAGACGCCGGTAAATTTTCACGATCTCGGGGATATTCGCCTTGAACTTGAAATAGCCGTTCAACCGGAAGGCGGAAAACAGCTGTTCGATCTGGCATCCGGCCAGTCCGATGAGGTATTTGTGGTAAGCGCCTTCCGAGCGGGCCTTGGAGAGTCCCGGCGGGACAATCAGCACGTCTCCGGGAGAAAGCAGGGTCTGCTGGTCCCCTTTTGAATGCGATATGCGGCCGTCCGTCACGAAAATCACAAGGAAGTATTCATGATAATTCTGAAAAGACGCGGTCCCCTCGATCCGCATGGACTCCTCCGCGGCGTGCGGATAAATCGGCAATCCCGGCTCGTTGTGTTTCCACATGCGGAGAAAGTAGAACTCGCCGATTTCCCGGTTGTAGAACGATGTGTTGTCCATAATTATAAATCTTTTGGTCTTTTTTTATAAATAAAAAATAGCACGTCATCTTGTTTTATCAAGGAAAATCCGTATTATTGCAATAAGATAAGATTTTCATGAAAGAAATGTCACCATTCTGAAAAGGAGGCAAAATGCAGAGAGAGCTGATACAGAAGAAGGAAAGAATCGCCGTTTTCACATTAATAGAACTCCTGGTTGTGATTGCCATCATTGCGATTCTGGCGGGAATGCTCCTGCCCGCGCTGAACAAGGCAAGGGAAAAAGCGCGCGCCATCGCCTGTACGAACAACCTGAAACAGCTGGGAACGGCTCATGCCTTTTATGTTTCCACCTATCAGGAATGGATCCCCACCGGACTGGCGCTGTACGGAAACCGCTGCTGGTGGCCGATCCAGCTGAGCATCCAGTCCACAGGAAAGGATCCCGCTTCGTTTTCCACCTTGAATTATTCGGAAAACAA
>CAZORN010000160.1:0-1249 GCA_964581935.1 uncultured Victivallales bacterium | reverse complement strand
CATGCCGGAAGCTATCCGTATCTTCAGAATGTCGTCCGGACCAACAGCTATGCGGCCTATCCGGAACAGCATCTCCGCTGGGGGCTCCGCGCCAGCTGGGGAGACTGGCTGACCAAGAACTGATCCGGAAACCGTCCGAATAAACGACCGCATTCTTGAATAATCTCCCATATGCAATACGAAACGAAAGGAATTCCCATGTCCCTGAATCCCGGAAAATGGCTTGGCTTGACGCTCGCCGCGTTGACGCTCGGCTCCTTGTCGGCCGATGAAGTGAAAATCGTGACGCCGAATCTGGAAGGGCCTGCCCTGCCACAGGAAATCATTCTGCCGCAAAAGGCTCCGTGGAAAGCGGAAAGCGGGATTCTCCGTTCCCCGGATCATAGCAACGGCGGCATGAGTTCCTTCGAGATCGGGTCGCCCGACTGGTCGGACTATGAGGTCGATTTCAAACTCCGGTGTCTGGCCGTGAATCCGAAGGAACAGCATTTCGGATTCAGCATGAGAAAGGGCGTCACGATCTATACCCGCGGAAAAAACTGGATCATCAACATTCCGGAGAAAAAAATCCATACCGGATTCGGAAAGCCATTCAAAAGTCCGCTTCCGGTCGGGCCGGACTCGCAATGGACGGACTTCAACATCTCCGTCAAAGGAACTTCCCTGACAGTCAAGGTGAACGGGGAGACAGTGGCCGAGCGCAATGACCTTCCGGGAGGCAGCGGAAATTTCTCATTTTACTCCTATCGCGATTATATTGAGCTCAAAGATCTTTCCATCCGGGTCTACAAAACAGGAAGCGGCGAAACGGAAAAGATCTCTCCGAACATCGCCCTGAACGCCAGTTTCGAAGAATGCACGCTGGGAAAACTGCCCGACTATTGGGGTATCCGCCATTGGGGAATCCCCGATCCGGAGATCATTCTGAATTATGACGCATGGTACAAAACTTTCCAGACGGACGATTCAACCGCGTGGCATGGAAAACGGAGCATGCGTCTGGAAAATAAAACGGATGCGCCCTTGGATGAATCCCGGCTCATGTGGTCCTGCAATTTCGGCACGAAAGTCGGATCTTCCTATACCCTGTCCGCTTATATGAAGGCGGACCGGCCCGGAGTGAAAATCAACCTGTATGCTTCCCCTTACAGCGAAGATAAGAAACTGCAGAAAACCGTGACTCTGACGCAGGACTGGCAGCGTTACGACTATACCTACACGAGAACCCGCAATTCCCTGTATACGGATA
>CAZORN010000159.1:0-6721 GCA_964581935.1 uncultured Victivallales bacterium | reverse complement strand
CCCCGAAAGGTTCGGCGACGCAATATCCGGCGATCCGTCCGGACGCCAGCGCGGAAGGCATTTCAGGAGGCGGGAGTTCAATGAGCTTGACGTCCTTCTCCGGGATGTTGTTTCTTTCGAGCACTTCCCGGAACAGGATGTTGTGTGAGGAACTGCGGTGCGGAATGGCGAAGGTTTTCCCCCGAAGCCCGTTCGCGTCGGCGATGTCCTTCCCGACCACGACCACGTTGCCGTCCTTGTGTCCGAGCACGACGGCAGTGACGCCGATGCCCTGTTCGCGCGCCTTCATGGCGGGTTCGATCAGGACGGAAGCGGCATCCACGCGCCCGGTGTTGAGCGCATCGAGAAGTTCCGGCCAGGATCCATATTTGATGAGTTCGACCCGGATCGCCTTCGAGCGGGCGGTTTCATACAGCGCAAGCGCATGGGTGATCGGCAGATACGCCACCTTGACCGTGTGGTCAGCGACGGCGGCTTTCGGCTCCCTGCAGCTGAACAGAACCATCGCGAGGATCGGCAGAAGAAAAAGAGTGTGCAATGGGAAAAGACTTTTCCTCATGAAATTCATATTGTTCTCCAATGTAATAATTTTCTTTTCTCTTTAAGATGAACCAGAATCCGTTCGGCCAGGACGTCCGGATTGTAATCGACGATCATTTCGGAACCGAGAAGCTCCTTCGTTCCGTGCGTCAGGAATTCCGTGACGGCCGGGGAACCCTGCGTCGGAGCCGGAACGCAATGGAACGAATGAACGCCCATGAGGCGGAATCCCAGCGCCGCGCAGATGCCTTTTTCATTGCTCCATTCAGGGCTGATGAAGGCGTAGGGCATCGAAGGGACCGTTTTGCCAGAAACTCCTGCGATTCCGGCGAAAAACGTCGAGGCGCGGGCATTGTCGAGACACTCCCCGAGATGCCAGGCCGGAGGCAGGTCGCGGAGAAAGTCCCGAAGCTTCTTTCCGGTGCGGTCGAGCGCGCCGACGGAGCAGAATCCAAGCTTCAGAAGGGCGAAGGAAGCGCAGCCGTTCGTCAGGACCAGAACATTGTTCCGGATCAGTTTTTCCGCAATATCCGCGATCGCCTTTTCATAAATCACACGCGGATTGTTGCATCCGACGAGATTGACGATTCCGAGAATTTTTCCGCTTTCAAGAGCGTCCGCCAGCGTACGGAGACCATCCGGAAAATGCTTTGCGGCCCATTCCGTGGAAAACCCGAATTCAGCCTCGATCTCATGGTCCGGAATCTTGACCGGAACATCCCGCCGGGCGGCAAAACTTTCGATGCCCCGGCGGACGATCTTCTCCGCGATTTCGCGGATTTCCGGGAGATTGGAATGATGATGGTCCAGTGCATAATGCTCCGCACCGGGCAATCTCGCCGAATCGCTGGTGGTGACGACCGTGGTGCGGAAACATTTCGCGACATCCATGATGGAGGGGAACACATCCTGAACGTCGGCAACCCAGAGATCGAGCGCTCCAGTACCGAGGACGAGTTCCGAACCGACCGCGTTGGAAAGCGGGATTACACCTCCGTACCGGTACATCGCCGAGAGGCCCGAACAGCAGATTCCGTAAAATTGAATTCCTTTCGCATGATGTCTCTTCGCTTCCTCCCGCATTTTCTTTGTTCGTCCGGCTCGGACGATTTCGCTCACGAGCAGCGGAGAGTGCCCGTGAACGGCAATATTCACATATCCGGGACGGAGAGCCCCGGTATTCACCAGAGATTTGCGCCGTTCCGGAAGCCCGTAAAGACTGTCCATGGCGATGGCGGAGCCCAGGCACGACGACCAGGCGAAAGCAAGGCCGGTGCGGAGGAACTGCGTCATGCAGTTGCGCCAGTCGCCGTCTGTGCCGGTGGTCGTGCGATGGAGACATTCAAACACTTCGTGCGTGGGGCTGATCGGGAGAATTCCGAGCTTTTCCCACGTCCGGAGCCGTTCCGCAGGCGCATGGGCGGAAAGGGTCCTGTGGGGACCCGGCACCGTCCGGGATAAATCCTCCAGAAGCGCATCCGCCAGAAGAAGGGCCAGTTCCTTCAACGTTTTTCCCTTTGTCTCGAACCCGAATTTCGCGCAGGCGGCAAGAATTTTATCCCGGCCTCCAATCGGCACGGGAATACGTCCTTCCGCGGCATATTTCAAGGCCAGCATGGACTCGCGTCCGCGCGCTCCGTGAGCCGCCGTCCCTGCCGCCGCGCTCCGCAGCAGGTTCCGGGCGACAATCAGGTCGGCGTCCGCGCCGCAGACTCCCCGGGGAGTTTTCGGCGTCACGCGGCACGGTCCCATGAAGCAATTCCGGCAGCAGACCCCGGCCATGCCGAAGGAGCACTGGGGCTGCTGACGGTCGAAACGGTCGAAGACGGTTTCCACGCCCGTTTTCTCCAGATGCAGAAGCATTTCACGGACAGCCGGATCGGGAGTCTGTTCCATGACGTCGCGTTTCTTCGGAAAGGTTTTGCGATATTCGGCGACCGCCGCCAAATAATCCTCCGTCCCGCCGTGCGGGTGGGGATGTGGATGGGCGTGACCGCCGTGTTCCGGGACCGTGGAAGATGCACCGTCCGCATGAGGGTGCGGATGAGGATGCGGGTGCTTATGATTTTCCTTACTCATGACTGTTTTTCATCCAGGTTCATTTCCCGTTCCACGAGATCCTCGCAGGACCGCACGGCGAGAATGGTTTTTTCGATCAGGTCGTCGAGTTCCCAGCCGAGCATCAGAGCTCCGGCTTCGATGACTTCGCGGGAGCATCCCGCCGCAAACCCTTTGCTTTTGTATTTCTTTCGGACGGACTTGAGTTCGATGTCCCGGACGCTTTTCGACGGACGCATCAGCGCAGCGGCCCAGATCAGGCCGGTCAATTCATCCACGGCGTACAGAACCTTTTCCATTTCGTGTTCCGGCTTGACATTCACTGTCAGGTTGTAGCCGTGGCTGCGGACCGCGTGGATCAGAGATTCTTCCACTCCGGCATTCCGCAGCAATTCCTCCGCCTTGACACAATGCTCCGCGGGAAACTCCTCGAAGTCGATGTCGTGAAGGAGTCCGGCGATTCCCCAGAAATCCGCCTCCTGTGCGAATCCGAGGGAACCGGCGAACCATTTCATGACGCCTTCCACGGTGAGCGCGTGCCGCAAGTGAAAAGGATCGCGGTTGTAGCGTCTGAAAAGGGCCAGTGCGTGATTGCGTTCCATCTCAAAAAAACCTTTTAAATATGAATCCGTATTGACTTCAAAAACTCACGGAAATCTTTTTGCGGATTTCCGTGAGTTTCGGGTAGAACCTGAAATCGGAAAAAAAATCGGATCAGATCAGATTGAGAGCATCGGAGAGAGCGCCGATGATGTCGTCAATATGTTCCAATCCGATGGAAAGCCGGATGAGTTCGGGCGCAAGACCGCCCTTGATCTGGTCCTCCTCGCTCAGCTGCGAATGCGTGGTGCTGGCCGGATGGATGATCAGACTCTTGGCGTCGCCGACATTGGCGAGAATGCTGAAGAGTTTGACATTGTCCACCAGATGCTGCGCCTCCTTCGCGCCGCCCTTGACACCGAAGACGACCATGCCGCCCGCGCCGTCGGGGAGATATTTTTTCGCGAGAGCATTTCCGGCCGGAAGTCCGGGATACTTGACCCAGGCGACCTTGGGATGCTTTTCGAGAAATTCCGCGACATTGAGCGCGTTTTCACTGTGCTTGGCGACGCGGAGCGGCAGGGATTCAACCCCCTGCAGGAAGATCCACGCAGCGTCGGGAGCCAGCGTCGGCCCCTGATTGCGGAGCCCCACGATGCGAAGACGCAAGATGAATGCGAGGAAGTTCTGTTCCCCCAGATCGTGCGCGAAACGGAGTCCGTGATACCCGCGGTCCGGCTCGTTGTAAAGGGCGAACTTGGGATCGCTCCAGTCGAAGTTTCCGGCATCGATGACCACGCCGCCGATGCCCGTGCCGTGTCCGCCGATCCATTTGGAAAGGGAGTGGATCACGATGTTGGCGCCGTGCTCGATCGGACGCAGGAGGGTGGGCGGTGTGAAGGTGGAATCGACCACAAGGGGGAGATGGTGTTTCTTCGCGAGGGCGGCATAGCCTTCGATGTCAGCGATTTCGAGGCCGGGATTGCCGACCGTCTCAATGAAGATCAGGCGTGTTTTTTCATTGATGGCCGCTTCGGTCGCAGCAAAATCGTTGACGGGTGCGAAATTGACCTTGATTCCCTGCTGGGGAAGAATCGCGTCGAACTGTGTAAAGGTTCCGCCGTAGAGATTGTTGGCGGAGACGATTTCGTCGCCGAGCTTCGCGATGTTGGCGATGGTGAAGTAGATAGCCGCGGTTCCGCTGGAGAAGGTGAGCCCCGCCGCGCCGCCTTCGAGAGCGGCCAGACGTTTTTCAAGGACATCGTTGGTGGGATTCATCAGACGGGCGTAGATGTTGCCCGGTTCGCGCAAGGCGAAGAGGTCCGCGCCATGCTGTGAATTGCGGAAACTGAAGGCGGTGGTGCGGTAGACCGGCACCGCGCGGGCCTGGGTGGCAGGGTCCGGAATCTGTCCCGCGTGGAGGGCCAGGGTTTCGATATGGTATTTTTCGCTCATGGAGAATTCCTTTCTTATGCAGACTGCTTATTTTTCATCGAAAAGCCAGGTGGAAAGATAACGCTCGCCGGTGTCGGGGAGGATCGCGACGATCCGCTTGCCGGCGAATTCGGGCTGTTTGCTCAATTCGAGGGCGGCGAAGAGAGCCGCGCCGGAGGAGATTCCGATGAGGAGGCCTTCTTTTCTGGCGGCTTCGCGGGCGGTGCGTCCGGCGTCCTCGGAGGAGACCGGGATCACCTTGTCGATGATCGTGGTGTTGAGAACCTTCGGAACGAAGCCGGCGCCGATTCCCTGAATTTTATGAGGGCCGGGTTTTCCGCCGGAAAGAACGGGGCTTGCATCGGGCTCGACCGCGAATACTTTGACGGCGGGATTGCGTTCCTTGAGAACTTCGCCCACGCCGGTCAGAGTGCCGCCCGTTCCGACGCCGGAAACGAACGCATCGACCTTGCCGTCGGTGTCGCGCCAGATTTCCTCGGCGGTGGTGGCCCTGTGAAAGGCCGGGTTGGCGGGGTTCTCGAACTGCTGGGGAATGAAAGAACCGGGATTGGCGGCATTCAGTTCGAGGGCCTTGGCAATCGCGCCTTTCATGCCGGCCGCGCCTTCGGTGAGAACCAGTTCCGCACCGTAGGCCAGCAGGATTTTGCGGCGTTCGATGCTCATGGTTTCGGGCATGGTGAGAATCAGGCGGTATCCCTTGACCGCCGCGACCAGCGCCAGACCGATTCCGGTATTTCCGCTGGTGGGTTCGATGATCAGCGCGCCCGGCTTGAGGACGCCGGACTTCTCCGCCGCTTCGATCATCGCCAGGGCAATCCTGTCCTTGACCGAACTGCCGGGATTGAAGGACTCCACTTTGACGAGGACCTCCGCGCCGCCCCGGTTGATCCGGTTGATCCGTATGAGAGGCGTGTTTCCGATTTTTTCCACGATCGTGTTCGCGATACTGCCCATAATTCATTTCTCCTTATTTTGATTCTTCTTGCAGATCAAATCGCTACCTTTTTAGTAGAGTTCATGTCATATTATACACCTCGCTTCCCGGATTTCAAGGGGGGAAATAAAAAAACTACAAAAAAAGTAATCTTTCCATATTTTCAAGATGCTTTCATCGGACTTCCAAGAATACCCCTCCGGTTTTCGTCCGGATTCAAAAAACACGGATTCTTATTAAAAAAGCGGGACTTCAATTTGAAAAACCTTTTCCTCATGCTATATTGACTACCGAGACGGTATAGAATACAGGGAGTCGATTATGAAAATTTCCACCAAGGGACGCTACGGAGTGCGGATTCTTCTGGATCTGGCCCGGCATGAGAACGGAAATCCGCGTCTGATCCGCGACATTGCGGAATCCCAGCAGATTTCCGAAAAATATATCAGCCGACTGATCATCGACCTGAGGCGCGCCGGAATCGTCCGCTCCATCCGCGGAGCCAAGGGCGGATTCCGTCTGGCGAAAAGCCCCCGGGAAGTCACGCTGCTGGACATCGTGGAGGTCATGGAGGGGCCGCTTGCGATCGTGGACTGTGTCCGGACTCCGGAGAAGTGTCCGCGCAACCATCGCTGCGTTTCCCGTGAAATCTGGAACACCCTGAATTCGGATATCCGCGAAAGCATGAGAAAGATGACCCTTCAGGACATCATCGAAAGCGACCGGAAGCAGAACCTTGCCGAAGGCAATCTGGACTACTGCATCTGATCCGGCTCCCGGCATTTCAGAAAATGCGTTCTTCCCGGACGCATTTTTTTTTGTAATGGCGGACGTAAAAAAAAGGACGACGCTTCCCGAAGGCCGCGCCGTCCTGAAAGCGGAAAAATCCTTTCTATTCGATCCGGTTCGTATCCAGCAGAAGCTGTTCAAAACCAAGGTTCCGGTCGGGATGCCTGAGTCCGGCTTCGACGGGATCCACGATCTTGCCGACATCGTCGGTGATCTGGGTTCCGACGCGATCGAAGGGCAGCGCGTATTCCGCCCGGGCGATCAGTACCAGCTGGGAACTTTTAGTGGACTCGGTTTCCGTGGAGAAAAGCCACCCGAGGACAGGAAGGTCCTTCAGGAAGGGCACGCCTGCCACGCTGCGGACGACCTGCGCCTTCTGGATGCCGCCGATGACGAAATCCTTGC
>CAZORN010000158.1:0-6777 GCA_964581935.1 uncultured Victivallales bacterium | reverse complement strand
GATTTTTCATGATCAAGGCTTGCTTTATCGGGATTCAAAGGTATACTTTTCCGAATTACAACCATCATCGGGAGAGAGAAATAATATGAGCAGAGAGACGACCGATATCAGCAAAATCGACCAGAATTTTGCGGTCCGGAAAGTGGAAGAAAACGGTTTCATGTATTTCGATGTCCGGAACTCTCCGTTTTCGCTGGAAGGCCTTCCCTGGTTCGAGGAAAACCGGCAGGCGTTCTACCGGCTTCCGAAGACATTGACCGAAAAGGATGTGAATGCGGGAGCGCTGTTCCTCGGCAACCATACCGCGGGCGTATGCGTCCGTTTCCGTTCCGATTCTCCGGAGATCATGATCCGTGCGAAACTGGCCTTCGGGTCCGACATGAACCACATGCCGCGCGCGGGCAGCTGCGGGTTCGACTGCTACCGGAAGCTTCAGGGAGGCGAGCTGCTCTACAACAAGACATTCCAGCCGAGTCCGGGACAGGTGGACGTTCTTGCCCTGATCGGGACGAATCCGGACAAGAGCCTCTGCGAATGGCTGATCAATTTCCCGCTGTACGGCGGAGTCGAATCCGTGGAAATCGGCGTCAAGGACGGCGCCTCGCTTCTGCCTCCGTTCTCCCACAAAGTGAAGGAACCGGTCCTGTTCTACGGATCGTCCATCACTCAGGGGGGATGCGCGTCCCGTCCGGGAAACGCCTACACATCCATGCTTTGCCGCGCGGTGGACGCCCCGCAGATCAATCTGGGCTTTTCCGGTTCGGGCAAAGGGGAGACGGCGGTGGCGCGTGCCATAGCGTGGCTGGAGCTTTCGGCGTTCGTGATGGACTACGATCACAATGCGCCCAATCCGGAACATCTTCAGGATACGCACGAGCCTTTCTTCCGGATCATCCGCGAGGCGCGTCCGGAACTTCCGGTGATCTTCCTTTCCAAGTGCGATTTTTACGGAACCGAGCCTGACATCCGCCGCCGGGACATCATCCGGACGACGTTTGAAAACGCGTTGAAATCCGGCGACCGGCATGTGTATTTCATCGACGGTGCGATTCTGTTCGGCGGGAAGATGCGCGATTCCTGCACGGTGGACGGCTGCCATCCCAACGATCTGGGATTCTACCGGATGTACAAACACACGCTCCCAATTCTGAAACTGGCCCTTGAAAACGCTCCGGAAAGGAAAAAGACGCGATGAAAAAGTGGGTTTCCGACATTCTTACCGTCCAGCAGTATGACATGCGGATGCGCGACCTTGAGACTAAATACCGGAGCATCCCGCAGGAACGCGCCCGTCTGCGGGAAGAATTGCAGGCGGCCGCCGATGTCGTGAAAGCCGCCCGGGAAGAACTCCTGAAACAGGAAACCGCATATAAGAAGCTCGAAGCCGCCATTGCCGGCCTGAACGAGAAGAACCGCAAGACGCAGACGCAGTCGGCGATGGTCAAGAAGAATACGGAATATCAGGCGATGATGGCGGACATCGAAGTCATCCGCGGGAAAATCTCCGATCTGGAAACGGAGGAGATCGAATTGATCGACCGGATCGACGCGGCGAAAAAAAGACTGGCCGAGACGGAACGCGAATATGTCGCCGCCGAACGCCAGACGAAAGAGGAGCTGTCCGATTTCGACGGTCTGGTGGAAATGATCAAGGAGGAAGTCCTCAAGATCAAGGCGGACAAAAAGAACTTCCTCAAGGTGGTCGAACTCAACGTCCTGAACGCCTACCGCAACATCCTTGAAAAAGACAAGGGCCGGCCGGTGGTTCCGATCACCAACGGCTCCTGCGCCCATTGTCTCCTGAAGGTGACTCCGCAAATGTGCAACCAGGCGAAAAAGGGAGAGCTGGTTTTCTGTGACAACTGTTCGCACATCCTTTATGATCCGAACGCGCAAGACTGACGGGAAGATTCCGTTTCAGGCAGAAGCGTTCCTCTCCCGGGAAGAGAATCCCGGGAGGATTTCCCCCTTTCCGGATTCTTTGACGATTTTTTTCCGCAAGTGTCTTGAATTTTGCAATTTTCACTGATATTATAATGGTTATTTTGTGCGACATTGTCCGTGTGGTCCCGAATTAAAGGCAATCAGGAAGAATCATGCGCTTACTCATATCGCTGGGTCTTTTTTTCAGTCTGGCATTCAGTCTCTGCATGCCTGCCGCGGGAAACGAGAAGAACTCGGCTTACAAAAGGATCCTCCTGATCGCATCCTATCATCTGGGGCAGCCCTGGACGGCCGAACTGACCAATGAGATTTCCGACGGAATCCGCAAATATTCCGAACCGTGCGTCATGGATGTGTTATCCCTGGACTCCTGGCGTATGGCGGACGCCTCGGCCATCCGGGCGAAATTCAAGCCTTACCGGGATAAAATCCGGGGAGGTTTCTACGATCTGATCATTGCCGCGGACGATGACGCGGTGAATCTGATGTTTGAGAATTATTCTTACAAGCCGGAGGATGTCCCTTTTATTTTCTGCGGATATGAGAGCTATTCGCCGTCGCTTCGAACGAAATACAGGAATATGACGGGCGTGACGCAGGAATACGATCTGGAATCCACCATTCGCGTGGGGTTGCGCCTGATGCCCGATACGAAGGAGGTCGTTCTGCTGACCGATTCCTCTCCGCTCGGCGAACGTCAGGAGACCGCGATCCGGGAAAAACTGCTGAAGAATCAGGAATTTCCGGTCAAGTTCGTTTTTCTCAGCAACAAAGGTACGACCCAGCAGGAGATCCGTTCGAGACTCAAGGATCTGCCGCTCGATTCTTTCCTGGTCCTTCTCCCGCGCCTGAGCGTCTATAAGGAAGGATACGGGTCCATGATGGCCCTTGCCCTCGACCTGAAGGAATATGCGCCCTCGCCGTTCTTTTCCCTGACGAGCCAGACGCTCGGGCATGGCTCCCTGGGCGGATACATGACGCGCGGCAGCACCCACGGCCGCGAAACCATGCGTCAGGTGTCCGCGGTGCTCCGTCAGGGATCCGCGGAAAGGGTTCCCGTGATTCGCGGGACGGTGGAAGCCGTATACGACTGCCGCGCCCTGACGGCGGCGGGACTTTCCCTTCAGGATCTGCCGCCCGGGGCTATTCTCATCAACGCGCCGGAGACCATTCTCGAGACTCACCCCCGGACCATGCTTTTCGGGGGGACTTTCCTGGTTCTGCTGCTGTTCTTCTGCGGAGTTTATCTCTGGATGGTTCATCGCGTTACGCGGAAGACCATGGCTTTCTATAAGGCGCTTCCCGTCCGTATCACCGTGGTGGACAGGAAGGAAAAAATCCTGTTTTTGTACGCGAGCGACATGCCGGAGAGCCGGTCGGGGGAGATACGCAACCTCCGCGATTATCCGGAAATCGACTATGAAAAAGTTTCCCGTTTTGTGGAGGAATGTTTCCGCACGGGCAATCCGCGGGCATTCGAATATGAAAAGGAACAGACCCGGCGTTCCATGACCGTCTCTCTGCTTCCGAAGCAGATTTATGGGACGGACGCGGTGATCCTTGTGTCCCATGACAATTCCGAACTTCAGTCCGCCCGCAAGGCTCAGGCAGCCCTGATGGATCATCAGAAGATTCTTCTCGATTCCATCGGGGAGGGGCTGATTGGCGCCGACCGTCAGGGGGTGATCACCCAGATCAATCCCGTGGCGCTCCGCCTGACCGGTTTTTCCTCGGAAGAAGCTCTCGGGAAACCGCTGGGCGATGTTTTCCGTCTGGTCAGTTCCATTGACCGTCTGCCGGTCGGGACGCCCATCGAAGACAAGGAAGGAAGCCCGACGGAGCCTCTCATCCTTCTCTCCCGAAACGGGGTGTCGAGGCATGTCTCCGTCAACGTTTCTCCTCTCGACGGGCCGGACGGGGAAGCCTCAGGAACCGTCATTGTTTTCCGCGACATCACTCCGGAGTTCAAGCAGAACGAACAGATGGGCTCAACCCTCCAGACGCTTCAATATGCCGCCTCCATTGCGCATCTCGGATACTTCATTTATGACCGGAACTCCCGCGAAACCGTGTCCCTGACGGATACGCCGCTCTGGCCCCGTTCGGGAGATTCCAGAGTTCCTTCCTTTGAAAAATTCGTCCACCCGAACGATCTGGACTTTTTCAAGGAAAACTGGAGCAGTCTTGAAACGGGCAAGACCGACCAGCTGAATTTTATTTTCCGCGACCTGACGCCCCTTTCGCCGCATTGTCTGAAAATGCGCGTGGTTCCCCTCCGGCACGGAAAGGATAACGGAGCGGAAAGCCATTCCAGATTCCTCGGAATCGTTCAGGACATTTCCGAGATTACGCTCAATGAACAGAAATATCTGGAAGCCAATTCCCTGCTGCACTCCATGCTGGATGACTTCCCGAGCCCGATTTTCATCAAGGATGTGGATAACGATTTCCGTCTTCTGCTGGTCAACCGGAGCTTCTGCAAGCTCTTCGGAGGGACTCCGGACCGTTTCATCGGGAAGACCGTCGAAGAGACCTTGTCGCTTCCGGAAGCGAAAGTTTTCAGGGAACACGATCTGGAAGGTCTCGAAAGAGGGGTCTTTTCCAGAACGCTCGAATGTGTCACCGGGTTCGATGGTCAGCCGCATTATCTCTTTACGAACCGCTCCATGCTCATGCGTCCCGGAGGACAGCGCCTGCTGATCGGGATCTCCACCGAAATGACCGAACATGAGAAGATCAGACAGCGCGAAGTCCAGACGCGGGTCGTCCTTCAGGCGGTCTTCGACAACATCCCGGAAGGCATTCAGCTGAAGGATCCGAACGACCATTTCCGTTCCCTGATGTGGAACAAGGCTCTCCTCCAGAAATTCGGGCTTTCCGAGAGCGATGTCCTGGGAAAAACCGACGCGGAGATTCTGAAGTTTCCCGAACAGGTTGAAATGATACAGAAGCAGGATGTCATGGCCCTGCGCGGAGAGTCCGCCGAACCGGTTACCCAGACGTTTACGACGGCGGGAGCCGGGACCGTCACTTTCCGGATCACGAAAATGCCGGTTTATCTGGATAACGGGAAACAGCTGCTCTTCGCCGTTTTCACGGATGTCACGAAAGAACTGAAATACGAGAACGAACGGGAACAGATGATCCGGGAGCTCAACCACTATGTGAACAACGAGCATGTCATCAACAAATGTCTGGCAAGGATTGTTTTCGAGGATCGTTTCGAGGTCAACCTGAAGACCATCATGACCGCGATTGCGGAGCATCTCCACTGCGACCGTGCGTGGTTCGCCTGTTATGCGGGAGAAAACGAGTCCCTGAATCTCGCGTTTGAATGCTGCGGCGAAGGAATCCCGTCGTTCCGAAACGTCCTCACGACGGAAACCGTCAGCCAGTTCCTGTTCTGGCGCAGGAGTTTTGAGGAGAATACCCTCCTTGTACTTCCGGACATCTCCGCTTCGCCCTATGCGGTTCCCCTGCATGCAACCGGTGCGAAATCGATGATCTGTGCGCCGGTCCTCCAGAAAAACGGCCTGTTCGGAATCCTGGGCATGGAGTTTCTCGGCAGAGAACGTGAATTCTCGGAAACGGACGAGCATATCATGGCTTCCGCCGCCCGGATGGTTGCGATTTCCCGCGAGCATGAGCAGTACCGGAACGATATGCTGCTGGCCCACGAGGAAAAACACATGATCTTCGATAATGTGGAGATCCCGATCTGGCTGTATGACAGCAACGGCGTGCTGCTGAGCGTGAATCCCGCGGTGGTCAAGATCTCAGGCCGCCCGGAAGAAGAAATACTGGCGTCTCCCTGTTCCGATTTCGGCTGCGGCGTCATTTCCGGCAGCGCCTCCTGTCCCGTCATGGAGTCGATCCGGGAACAGAAGTCGATCCGGAAGGAATTTTCCGATCGCGGACAGGACTACATCATTACGGCAAAACCGGTGTTCAGCAATGAAGGCAAGCTCATTTTCGTCGTCAAGACCGCTTTCGACGTCACCGAGATCAACGCGACCCGGAAACAGCTGGAGGCAACCCTGGCCAAGGCGCAGGCCGCCGACCGGGCCAAAAGCATCTTCCTGGCCACCATGAGCCACGAACTCCGGACTCCGCTGAATGCGGTGATCGGATTCAGCGAACTGCTTCAGGACGAAACCATCGTTTCCGGCGACCGGAACCAGTATCTGAACGCAATCCACTCGGCCGGGGCGTCCCTCCTGAACCTGATCAACGATATTCTGGACCTCTCCAAGCTGGAGGCCGGACAACTTAATCTGCTTCTGGAAAAAGCGAACCTGACGGAGCTCTGCCGCGAAATTCTTGCCATCTTCTCCGTCCGCGCGGCGGAACGCAATACCATTCTTCGTCTGAAGCTTCCCAAAAAACTGCCTTTGTTCTTCATCGACATCCAGCGGCTCCGTCAAGTGCTTCTCAACCTGATCGGTAACGCGGTGAACTTCACGGACCACGGCTCCATTACCCTTTCCGTGGATTTCCACCAGACGGATTCATCCCACGGCAAGCTGCTGATCGGAGTCGCCGATACCGGCTGCGGAGTCAAGGAAGAGCTCCGGGACAATATTTTCGAACCGTTCGTTCAGAAAGATCTGAGGATCCGGATCAAACGCGAAAATCAGGGGACGGGGCTTGGCCTGCCCATTTCGCACAGGCTTGTGGAACGGATGGGTGGACAACTGGCATTGGAAAACACGAGCAGCGCGGGCAGCACCTTCACGATCACCCTTGAAAACGTCGAGTTCACTTCGGTTCCGATCCCCGAGGCTCCGAAACTCCTTTCGACGGATACCTGTTCGGATCTCAGAATGCTCACGG
>CAZORN010000157.1:0-6883 GCA_964581935.1 uncultured Victivallales bacterium | reverse complement strand
CCTTTGAATCGGACGGTTTTTGAGTGTAAATTACAGGGTTGTGCAATTTCACGAAAGGGACATGACTATGACTGACAAACTGCTTTTGAATCCGGCTTTCACGAAACGGCGCGGACCCGTCGTACTGATGATTCTCGACGGCGTCGGAATCGGCAAATACGCTCAGGGCGACGCCGTTCTCGACTCCCCTACCCCGTTCCTCCACAAGCTCATGAAAGACCTCCCCTTCACCACGCTCAAGGCGCACGGCACGGCGGTCGGCCTCCCCAGCGACGAGGACATGGGCAACAGCGAAGTCGGACACAACGCCATGGGCTGCGGACGCGTCTTCGCACAGGGCGCGAAACTCGTCACCGAAGCCATCTCCTCCGGCAAGCTCTTTGAAGGCGAAACCTGGAAGAAAGTCATTGAAACCGCCGGAAAAGGCGGCACCGTCCACTTCCTCGGACTCTTCTCCGACGGCAACGTCCACAGCAACATCGCACACCTCAAGGGAATGCTCGAACGCGCCAAAGCCGAGGGCGTTTCCAAGGTCCGCATCCACATCCTCCTCGACGGCCGCGACGTTCCCGAAACCTCCGCTCTTGAATACATCGACCCCTTTGAAGCCTACCTCAAGACCCTCGGACCCGATTTCAAGATCGCTTCCGGCGGCGGACGCATGGTCGTCACCATGGACCGCTACAACGCCAACTGGGACATGGTCCGCAAGGGCTGGGAAACACACATTCAGGGCAAGGGGCGTCTCTTCAAGAACGCCCATGACGCCGTCGTGACCCTCCGCAACGAGACCAAGGCCATCGACCAGGACCTCCCCCCGTTCGTCATCTCCGAGGACGGCTCCACTCCCGTCGGCGCTGTCAAGGACGGCGACGCGGTGGTCTTCTTCAACTTCCGCGGCGACCGCGCCATCGAGATCAGCCAGACCTTCGACCAGGGCGCCGAGTTCAACCACTTCGACCGCGGCGTCAAGCCGAACGTCTTCTACGCCGGTATGATGGAATACGACGGCGACCTCCACATCCCCAATCATTACCTCGTCAATCCTCCGGAAATCAGCCGCACCCTCGCCGAATTCCTCAGCAACTCCGGCGTCAGACAGTTCGCCATCAGCGAAACCCAGAAATACGGTCACGTCACCTATTTCTTCAACGGCAACCGCTCCGGCAAGTTCGCCACGGAAGTCTACAAGCTTATTCCCTCCGACGTCGTTCCCTTTGAACAGCGTCCCTGGATGAAGTGCGCCGAAATCACCGACGAGGTCTGCAAGGCCGTCGAAGGCGGCAACTTCGACTTCGTCCGCCTCAATTATCCCAACGGCGACATGGTCGGACATACCGGCGTCTATCAGGCGGTCCAGGTCGCCATGGGCGCGGTCGACATCTGCCTCCAGCGCGTCTATGAGAGCGTGAAGAAAGCCGGCGGCGTCCTCCTCGTCACCGCCGACCACGGCAATGCCGACGACATGTTTGAGCATGACAAGAAGGGCGGAATCAAATGCGACGCTTCCGGCGCCCCCTGCCGCAAGACCGCACACTCGCTCAATCCCGTTCCGTGCATCGTCTACGATCCGGAAAACAAGGGCGAATATTCCTCCGAACTTAAATCCGGCCTCGGAATCAGTTCCATGGCGGCCACGGTCGTCGAACTCCTCGGCTTCCAGAAGCCCGCGG
This sequence comes from uncultured Victivallales bacterium, assembly GCA_964581935.1. Classification (GTDB taxonomy): domain Bacteria; phylum Verrucomicrobiota; class Lentisphaeria; order Victivallales; family UBA1829; genus SIG94. Next base: position 5,210 of record CAZORN010000157.1, on the reverse strand, counting down.
ATTACGATCCCGCCGTCATCAACCTCAAGAAATAAAGGAGGGAACGCGGCATGGAGACTCCCGTTCTGCTGGTGGATTCCTATTCGCAGATCTATCGCGGATATTATGCCGTGCGTTCTTTGACGACCGCCGCGGGCCTTCCGTCCAACGCGGTCTTCGCCATGGCCAAATTCCTCCTCAAACTCCAGCAGGACTACGGGAATTGGGACGGCGTATTCGTCTTCGACAAGGGACGCTGCGCCGCCCGTCTGCAGATCGCTCCGCAATACAAGGCGAACCGCCCTCCCATGCCCGAGGATCTCCGCGCTCAGATGGAAACCATCCGGGAGCTCATCGAGGCCTTCGGATGGCCCCTTTTTGAAAAGGAAGGCTTTGAAGCCGACGACCTGATCGCGTGCATCGCCGGGAAATCCGCCCCGCGCCCGGTCAGGGTCGTCTCCGCCGACAAAGATATTTCCCAGATCATCGACGAGCGCGTCCAGATGCTCGTCCCCGACCACGAGGGCAAGGGATTCCTCATCCGGGATGCCAAGGCAACCCTCGATAAATTCGGGGTTCCTCCCTCCGGCATCGTGGATTATCTGGCCATGGTCGGGGATTCCTCCGACAATATTCCCGGTGTGGAAGGCGTCGGTCCCAAAACCGCCGCCGCCCTCATTTCCCAGTTCGGCTCCATCGACGCCATGCTCGCCGCTCCAGAACAGATCGCGCGCGAGACGCTCCGCGAAAAAATCGCCGTCTCCGCGGACATCCTCCGCCTCAACAGACAACTCATCCGCATGGATCTTTCCATCCCGATGGAAGACATTTCATTCGTCCGCAAAAATCCTCCGGACTATGCCAGAATCAGGGAAATCGCCGAACGGATGGAACTCCGCAGCATTCTGCGGGAACTGGATAAAATCGCGGGAAACACACCTCCGCCTCCTGCCCCCGCCAAAAAGGATTCCGGTCAGATGGAATTCAATTTCTGAGCTGCCTCTGTCACTTGCTTTTTTCAGCCCGAAGCTTTGCCCTTGCGGCAAGAGAAAAGAAACTCGCGCCCGGAACCCGGGCATAGGAGGGATACCGCTTCCGCGTCGCTTCATCGGCGTCGGGAGGAATATGCTGGAACCTCTTGTACATCCAGAGATACTGGTCCGGAGCCATCCGGATGAATTCTTCCGTAATGTCGGTCAGCGCCTGAATCAATTCTTCGTCCGATTCATACTCGGAGGCAGGCTTCGGAAGTTCCCGGAGAATGGCCTCAAAACGGTCGCCGCGGCGCAGAACCGTGCCGATGGCGACAAAACGTTTCTTCGACCTCGCCAGCGCCGCCGGGGCGCGGCTGACCGGAACGGGAATTCCGAACAGTTTCACGAAAACGCCACCGTCGCGGATCCGGGTGTTCTGATCGATCAGGATGCCCACTGTATAACCGTCGTCGATGGCGTGGTTCATGGCGCGCGCCGCGCCCTTGGAATAAATGATCTTCACATCCCCCGCGCGCCGTCCGTCGCTGACCAGACGGTCCAGATACGGATTCCGGGCTGTCCGGACCACCGTCGCCATGCGGAACTTGAATACCGTGGCCAGGGTGCGCCCGGCAAATTCCCAGTTGCCCAGATGAGGCGTCACCAGAATCGCGCCCGTGCCGTCCGCGGTCTTCTCCAATCCCTTCAGACAGCACTCCCGGCAATGCTCCGTGTCGATCAGCGACTCGAATTCATCCGGGTGACGCTTGATCCAGAAAAATTCACACAGGGTCAGCAGAAGGTTCTGGATGCTTCGCAATGCGGTCGCGCGAACCTCTTTTTCACTCATTTCCGGGAAGGCCGCGCGGATATTCTCGACGCACAGCGATCCGAAGCCGGGGATATGATACATGATCCGGCCGATCCAGCGCGAAAACGACGCCAGCGAGGACCTCTTCATGGAACCGATCAAACGGCAGACGCCGAGAGCGCCGAGGTATTCGAATCGGGCGCGGATGTTTTTCAGGCCCTTCATGTCAGGAGCGGCGGCGTTTGTGCGGGAGGACTCCCACCGACGGCGCTTCGCCTTTTTTGCCGCGTTCGATCCCGTTGGCGAAAAGCACGTCGCGGCGCGCCGCCACGGCGATGTTCAGGGCAAGACGCTGCATGTTTTCCGCCGGACACTCCCGCATCTCGGGTTCCTTCACCAGCCGGAAAGTCAGGTCGTCGTTGACGTAAATCAACCCCCACGAATCCGCCACTTCCTTTGCGGAAACCGTTCCGGCGGGAACCAGCAGATACAATTCGGAGGCGACTTTCCCCGCTCTCATGTGATCCGAACGGCTCCCATGATACAACGCGTATTCCAGCCCGTCGATCCGTTTGAGGCATTCCTTGTAAGCCGGGTTGGAACTTCTGGAATAATTCCAGAATTCAAATTCGGAAAACAGCGTCGATTCATCCTTCAGGCCGGGTTCGGTCCGGCGGATCTCGCCTTCCAGCGCGTCCCGTTCCATCTTCGCGATGTCAAGCAGAGACTTGAGCTCGGCGCGGTTCGCGCATTCAATTCCCACATCCGCTTCGGTGCGAGTCTCCACAATCGCCGTCCGGTAGATCCGGAGACTCCCCTTCTTCTCGCCGGCCATCGACCAGAAGGCCGCCGCATCCGCGCAAAGACGCTTCACACGCGTCGGCACATTCAACGCCAGACCGTCCGGATTCAGCGCCGAAAGGAAAGCCAGCGCGGCGCGTTTCAGGTTCTGCGGATTCAGCTCGGGTTTCTTCACCGGACGAGGCTCTATATAGATGACTTCAGGCTCCGGTTCCGCCTCTTCCGCCAGATTTTCGGCGGCGGGCGCTTCCTTTTTCGGAGAAGCCTGCGGCTCCATCTCCGGACTCGCTTTGACAGCCGTCTCGGATTCGGACGCCTTTAAAATGGGAGGCGCGGACTCTTCCGCTCCGGCGGAAACCTTGCCCGGTTCCAGCGGTTCGTCGGAAAACTCCGCGTCCTCTTCGTAATCCCGGAGCCCCGAAAGCTCATCGCTTTCTTCGGCGTCCGAGTTCAGTTCTTCCGTTTGGGAGAGGCTGGTTTCCTCTTCCGGCAAATCTCCGAAATCAAAGGTCAATTGACCGTTTTTTCCAGTGTCCGGCATGAGACAGCCTCCCCGTCAGACGGAATTATTGGTTCTTTTCTTCAGCTTCCTTCACGACATCGAGTCCGTCAAGGGCGTTGCCGATGACTTTGCTCATGTCGACCAGGTCCATACCCGGCTTCAGCGCGGCGGAAACTTCCTCGCCGGCGGCCTTGAGGTCATCCTCGGTATAGCCCTCTTCCAGAGCCTTGATGCTGAGCCCGATACGACGTTCGTCCTTGTCGATCTTGATCACGCGGGCTTCGATTTCCTGAGCAAGAGCCAGTTTGTCTTTCACCTTTTCCACGCGATCCTTGCTGATCTGGGAAATGTGGACAAGACCGTCGATCTTGCGGGAGAGTTCGATGAACGCTCCGAACGCGGTGATCTTCGTCACTTTGCCCTTCACCACATCGCCGATCTTGTAGAGCGTGTCGATCTCGGACCACGGATCGTCCTCGGTCTGCTTCAGGCCGAGAGAGATGCGCTGCTGCTGCGGATCGATGTCCAGAATCACAGCGTCCACTTCGTCGCCGACCTTCAGGACTTCGTTCGGGTTGTTGATCTTGCGGGTCCAGCTCATGTCGGACACGTGGATCATTCCGTCGATGTCGTTTTCGATCTCGACGAACGCGCCGTAGCTGGTCATGTTGCGGACCTTGCCCTTGATGCGGCTTCCGGTCGGATATTTTTCAGCCAGGACTTCCCACGGATTCCGGGTCTTCTGACGCAGTCCGAGGGAGATCTTCTTGCCTTCCTTGTCGATGTCGAGAACCACCGCTTCGACTTCTTCGCCGACACTGACCACATCGCCGGCTTTCGTGACGCGCTTGGTCCAGGACATTTCGGAAACGTGAATGAGGCCTTCGACGCCCTGCTCGATTTCAACGAACGCGCCGTAGGGCATGATGTTCACGATGCGCCCCTTGACAACGCTGCCGACGGCATACTTGGCTTCCACTTCGTCCCACGGATTCTTCGATTTCTGCTTCAGGCCGAGGGAAACGCGTTCCTTCTCGAAGTCGATGTCCAGAACCATGACTTCCACTTCCTGTCCGAGCTCAAGCATTTCGGACGGATGGGAGATGCGGCCCCAGGACATATCGGTGATATGCAGAAGTCCGTCCACGCCGCCGAGATCGATGAACGCGCCGAAGTCGGTGATGTTCTTGACCACGCCCTTGCGGAGCTGGTTGACGGTCATTTCCTTGAGAAGCGCGGAACGACGGTCTTTTCTCGACTCTTCCAGAAGTTCGCGGCGGGAAACAACGATGTTCTTGCGCTCCTGGTTGATCTTGAGAATCTTGAGGTCGTATTCCTTGCCGATGAACTCGTCCATGTTCTTGACCGGCCCGATGTCGATCTGCGATCCGGGGAGGAACGCTTCGACGCCGTTGAGGTCGATGATGATGCCGCCTTTGACGCGGTGCTTCATGAGTCCCTTGATCACGCTGCCTTCGCCATACTCGGAAGTGATTTTCTCCCAGGACTTGATGAAGTTCGCCTTGGAAAGGCTGATCTCGGGCATATTGCTTTCATTTTCGATCGCTTCGAGGAACACATCCAGCTGTTCGCCGACCTGGACATCCGCCCAGTTCCGGAATTCCGTGCTGGGGATGAACCCTTCGGCCTTGTAGCCGATATCGACAAGGGCTCCGTCCTGTCTCTTTTCAACAATCTTGCCGGAAACGATGGATCCCTCCGCGAAATTGTTGCTGCTTGCGGCGCCGCCGAGGAGCTCTTCCATGGAAAGACTGTTGCTCAGATCGACGTAGCTTCTGGTGTTTTTTTCTGCTTCTGCTGTCATTGTTTTGTTTTCTGTTTTGATTGGTTGCCTTGTAAGGAAACTCCCTGCATGGCGTCATTCGCGACGGCCATACACCTCATCATTTCATGATAAATTCAGACGATACTTTACCCTCTGAACGGGGCAATGTCAAGCTGTCGGAATACATTTCACGAAAAATACAATTTTTTTTCTGAATTCATTCTTGAATTTTCCGGAATTGCTGATAGATTATCGCCTTTGTTTGCCCGATGGTGTAACGGTAGCACAACTGATTCTGGTTCAGTTTGTCTTGGTTCAAATCCAGGTCGGGCAGCCATTCTTCTTCCCCCTCCCCCG
>CAZORN010000156.1:0-6934 GCA_964581935.1 uncultured Victivallales bacterium | reverse complement strand
CGGGTGAAGTCCTGCCGGAGCGGCTGGGTGCTGGCGCCCGGCATCAGGACGTCGAGAAGCTGACGGCATTTTTCAGGCTGTCTGTGGCCCCACATCGAATCGGGATTGCCGAAAAGCCCCCAGACAGAATAATCCGGAGTCTGCTCCGCGTCGCAGATGAATCCGTTGAACGGAGCCGCGTAACGCCCTTCGACAAATGCGATCTTACGCACGGGACGCCCTTTGCGCGGGTGGGTCTTGACAAACTGGAGAAAGCCGCGCGTCATGCTGCGTTTGCCACGGGTAAGCTTGTCATCCCACGCCTGACGCTCCTCCTTGAAAAGCTGGAACAGACAGTCTTCCTCGTAAATCATGGACGCCCCCATCATCCATGGCTGGAAGAGGGAGAGAAAATAGATTCCAAGATGGTTTTCAAAATAAGGCTGCATGGCGTGCTGGATCGCGATATGGACGCCCCATTCGCCGCTTCCGAGGGCTTCCGCCGCCGGACGCGCCTGCGAACAGAGGTGCTGGGTATGCGGCACCATTGTTTCGGTACGGAGGAAATCCGCACCCGCCATATAGCAGTAGCGATGCCCGCCGGAGGCGTCGCCGAACGCCGCGCGGGGAGCGGCCTTGTGGGCTCGGTCCACCTCGATTTTCAGACGTTTGATGTAATGCTCCATCGCGCTTTTCATGTCGTCGGACTGCCATTCGGGCCGCGGATCGAACGCATAGACAGCACCGGGCCATTCATGCCGTCCGACGCTGTGGAGGCGGTCGCCCGCCCCCTTGACCAGCGCTCCGCTGTCGAAGCTGGTGGCGGCCTCCACGGTGATTCCGTGCTCGCGGCAGAATTTGCCCCAGCGGAACAGAAGCTCATCCGGGACCTCGTCCGGAAGGAACGAACGGAAAACCACGAGATTGCCCAGACGCGTCCGCCAGGTGTAGTCCAGAAGCCAGTCCATGAACCCGTGATCGTCGTGGGGAACCACGGTCATGTCATAGCCGACCGTCACTTCGGGCGTCTCGTTCCGGAGCGCATACACCGCCGGGACGCATCCCTTCGTCGAGGAGGTCTCCACCGGGACGTCGATTCCGGAAGCCTTGAGCGTGAAATGAAAATCGTTCCATCCTTTTTCCAGATCCAGTTCGACGGAACCGCCGGGCCAGCGGACGGCGGCTTTATCTTTGCGGACCGCGAAAATACGCCCGATCAGGGGCTCGTCCGCCAATGCCCACGGGGGCAGGGAAAGTTCCAGATGACAGTGTTCCGACTGCTGAAGGATCAGACGGTTCACCAGCAGGAAAAACTGTTTGTTGCCGTTTTCGAGCTCGAACCGGTGTTTTCCCGGAGCCGCCTGAAAACGCACCCAGACATCCTCCAGCATCTGCATGTAAACATCATGTTCCCGGAAATAATGGGTGAATTCGGCCGCGGGCTTGCCGTCACAGTAAAGGCGCATAGGAAAATAATCGCGCGCCTGTTTTTCGTTTCCGGGCGTATAGGCCGGAGCCGCCATGCCGACAAGGTGCAGAACCGTCTCGGAGAAATCGGCGGAGGACTCCGGAATCTCCGCCTCCCACGAGAGTTTTCCCCCCGGAGCGATCCACGCGGTGCGCATCCGGGCCCAGTCATGGACCGGAACGGAATCCGCCAGATCGTCCGCTTCCCGCACGACCTGTCCGGGCTTCGGACGCGGCTGGAACCAGTAATACCCGGTCCGGGTCACGATCACATTGCAGGACAGATATTTCGGGCCGATCGGGAAAACGAGGCGTCCCTTCCCGCGGATATCCTTCGCCGTGAACTCAAATGCTCCGGAAAGGGTAACCAGCCGGAAGACGGCGTCCTCTTCCACATCGGCCTCGACGCGTATTCCCGCCATCCCCCGGCGCGTGACGCTTTCCCATTCGGGGGAGGGAAGCAGGGTTTCCCGGGCGCAGTGGCCGGGTCCGAACCAGAGGACCGGATACGCCAGCAGAAAGGTCTTTTCGATGGTCCCGCGTACGCACTCCAGATGCCCGTCCCAGTGATAGAACGGATGGTAATGGCGGCGCGAATACAGGTATTGGTATCCCCAGTCGATGCGGAAATCCAGCTTCATGAATACTGTTCCCCGGTGGTTGTTTCAATATCTCTCTAAGGTAGCATATAATAGAGGATTTTCAACAGGAAAACCGGGGTTTCCGCTTGGGTCAGTCAAAAACGGCTGCCGCGACAGCCGCCGCCAGAAATGCCGTCAGCTTTTTTTCATGTTCAATCCCGTCCTGTTTTACTGTTGTTGACAGCTTCGATAACGATCCATTCATCGCGGATGCCACGAATATCCAGCGCGGTTGAAACAGGGCAATTGGAATCGCATCTTCATGGACGGGACAATATCTGCGACGGTATTTTGATATGGCTTGGCTTTTGCGCAGGATTTCTGATCAGCTCATAAAGCAGTTCCGCTGCGGCATTTCCTATTTGCCGCAGCGGCTGTAAAACCACGGAATACGGGTGTCCGAATTTTTCAAGTTCATGATTGGGATCGTCATATACCGCCAGACTGAAAGGCAATCCGGCTATCAAATCGGTTTCAAGCATTTTTTTTGCAGCATGAGAACTGGCGGCAAAGACTGCATCGGGAGGATTATTTGAATAAAATGCATCTTTCAGCTGCGAAGAGAAGCTCCTCCTCGCCGGATCGGCGGCAATGAACAAGTTTTTCTCCTGTTTTATTCCGGCCATTTTCAATGCGGCAAGAAAACCGTTGCGGCGCAGCTCGTGAGAACGTCCGATGATTTTATCCGAGAGAAACATGATCCTTCTCGCCCCGTTCCTGATCAGATTTTCCACACACAGGCGGCTGTCGTTGAAATTGTCGGAATCCACAAAGCTGAATACCGATAAGGAAACCGACGAGCCCACAATTACAAAGGGAATTTTTCCGTTCAGCTCGGTAAGCTCGGATTCATCGATTTTGCGCGGGGCAAAGATGATCAATCCTGCGACCGAATTGTTTTCTTGAAGAAGTTCGGTGTAGCTGTATTCCTCGTGTTTCGACTGATAGGAGAAAAAATCGTTGTTGCGGTCTATAATTTCATTGACGCCCAGGAAAACCTTTTCGAAATATCCTCCACGCCTGAAAAAAGACTGCTCGAGCGGAGAACCTATCATTCCGATGCAGATCCGTTTTTTACGGTATATGTAAATGCCGCGATTGCCGGAGGAATAGAGGGTTCTCGACCGGACCAGAGGCGCTATGGCTTTGCGCAATGTGATCACATTGACGTCGAGTTCCCTGGCCAATTCCCTCAATCCGGGCAGCTTTTCAGTGTACTGTCCGCTTGCGATTCGGCTGCTTATGATCTTTCGGATGTCATCCTGTTTGTATTTGATTTTTGATGTGGCATACAGCATTGCGTACCTTTATTTTTATATAATATATCACATGATATATAAAATACAAATTTAGAAAAAAATATTGAAATTCAAAAAAAGTATTTGCAAAATGAAAAAACACACATATACTTATAGAAGTGTGATATAGTTGTGATATATTAAAGATATGTCCGTAAATTATTTCAGGGAGGAAACGAGATGAGGGAAAAATTCAATTTCACCATCATTGAACTCTTGATGGTCGTTTCGATCATCGCCATACTGGCAATGATGTTGCTGCCGGTGCTGAACAAAGCCAAGAAGAAAGCATATGGAATCAAGTGCATATCGAACATAAAGCAGGTCGCTTCGCTCACCATCATCTATACAGACGAATACAAAGGAGATTTCCCGCCTCATCCGGCGTTCACCACAATGATCAATCTGTATGGAGAAAAAACGGTGGCTTATCAATGCCCTCTGGATCCCTCGGCATTTGACAAGAAATGGACGTATTCGACCGGTATCCGCTACTCATATGCAATCAATCTTGCAATAATCAACCCTGCCTCATGCGGGATTGCTTATTCCGGCACGGTTAAAATGTATTCATTGAGGTGTCCCGGTCAGACGCCGCTTCTTGCCGAGACAAAGCCGTTCAGTGGATCGGGATATTACGATCCGGACGGCATGCAGAGTTCAAGCCGGCAGTACGTTTATGGCCCCGGAGGAGCAACCATGAATTGTTCGCTGAGGCACGATGCCGGGTCCAATTATGCAACGGCATCGGGAAGTGTCAAATGGGAATCCGGGAAGATTTTGAACAGTTGGGCCATCCCGTATTGGAACTGGAACCGCAATCCGTAATCAATACTCAAATGTAAAGGAAAAAGTATGAAGAGAATATCTGTTTTTGTTGTGATCATGTTGACGGCAAGCGGCCTTGGGGCTTCCGGGAAAATCATGAATCTGAACAAGCCGGCGGAAGAAGAAACGCCCGTCCCGTCAATGTCCTTGCCGAAACCGCCTGAAGCAGTGGGCGCCGACATCGGAAAGCTCAGAAAGAGCGATCCCGTCGCGATTGACGGAGACGCGGCACTGGCCAGTTTTGCCGGGGTAAAAGGAAGTGGAACAATGGAAGACCCCTATGTCATCGAAAACCTGTGTTTTGAAATCAGCGACAAGCCGGGGTTTTCAGTTGAAAAAACAGCAAAACATCTTGTCCTCAGGAATATTTCCGTTTCCGGGAAGGCAACTGATTTTCCCGTCCAGACGCCGGGAATAAGCATAAAAAACAGTTCCAACGTCAGGATACTCAACTGCGAATCCTTCGGAAACGACGGCATATACATCGGCGGATGTAAGAATGTGACTGTCGAGCGCTGCCTTCTTAAATCAGTCATAAATGGTATTTTCAGCAGCGGAGGAGGACAGATCAAGGCATTGTACAATTATGTTTCCGACTCCGTGAAATACGGCGTTTTCCTTTACAACGGGCCGGATGCCGAAATTGCTCACAATTATGTCGAATGGACTGGCCGCGAGGGCATCGGCACCAACGGCGGAAATTCATTCAACCATTATTATCACGACAATGTAATAATGCATTGCGGCTGGACGGCAATCAATCTCGAGGTAAATTTCCGGAGCGACAGCACCCGCCCGGACAATTCACGGATTGAGAACAACCTTGTGGGATACTCGCATTACGGTATTATCCTTATGGGGAAAGACCTGACATGCAAAAATAATAAAGTATTCTACTCAAGCCAGGACGGGCTTCTGGTTCTGGAAGCAAGCGGACTGGAAATCAAAAACAACATCATCGTATATGCCGGACTCAACGGCATTGATCTTCTGTCGGGCAAAAATGTGAAGATAGAGGACAACCTGATATTCCAGACAAATCAGGGGATATATTCAAAAATCGGCGGAGTGAAAATAACCGGCAACGAGTTTCAGCAGTTCTTCACCGGAGTAAAGAGTGATAACAAAATCGGAAACCTCCAGGTAACGAAGAACCGTTTCGGTTATGGCCGCAATGGCGTGGTTTTGAATGGCGACGGCAACACCGTTTCCGAAAACACGTTCTCCCACCAGATTATATCCGCCAGTATTGGCGGCGACAGAAATACGGTTGTGGGAAACAACTTCAGGCATACCGGAGACGTCATAAGAATATCCGGCTCCGGAAACATATTCTCCGACAACGGGTGTTTCAACATAAACTACGGAGGAATAATGCTTCACAAAGCCTCCAATACAAAAATAACCAGGAATCTGGTCAGCAACCTCACAGCGAATGTTTTCATAGTGAATGAAAGCAAAGACAACATATTTTCCGGCAATGCCGTGGGCAACAGCCTCAACTCTTTCAACAACGGGACTTTCGATTTCACCAAAGCGGAATCGAACACGATCGACGGCAATGTCTTTAAAAACATCAACTTGCTTATCAGGTTCAAGGATGCGAATTCCAGCGGCAATATCTTTGAAAAGAACACATATGAAAATGTCGGGAAAAACATTGAAGACGCTTTCAAGGCAAGCAATCCCGAAAAGAAAAATCACTTTGACGTTCAGTTCCAGGCGGCGCTTCCCGAACAGAAGCAGGATATAATAGCGGGGAAGCCTTATACTTCGCAAACGTCCGCATGGTGTTTTTATAAGCATGTCAAACTGGCCGGCAAAATCAATGCACAGAAAAGCGATGCCGGCATAACAAAGGAAAATGGAAAGATAATATGCGAATTTTCGGGGCTCATCCCCGAAGCCGTGCCGTGGGGAACCGGAGCCGTCCTGATCCTTCCTGAAGAAATACCGGCAAAGAAACAGGTGAATTTATCGTTCAAGGCGCGGCTGATCGATGGTGAGGGAAACCTTTATATCGTGAGATTGTTCGGGGGCGACAGTCGTTTCAGCCTGAAACTTGAAAAGGAAGCGAACGAATTCAATGTCAAAATGCTGCTTTCCGACACATATCCGACAAGACACATCATATTTTCCCTTCACAACCCCGCCGTACCAAACTCCGTAGTTCCCGGCAAGCTCGAATTATCGGACATAACACTGCAATACTGAAAATATGGATAACAACCGGCTCATGTGCTATTGCGGACCGTTCAAGCCTTTCGCATGAATTTCGATACTTCAGCACCGCCTGACGGCAATAGCGGCGTAAATACAGGTATTGGTATCCCCAGTCGATGCGGAAATCCAGCTTCATGAATACAGTTCCCCGGTGGTTGTTTCAATCTATCAGTAACGTATCACGAAACAACCGTTTTTCAATAGGGAAATCCGCGGTTTCCCCAGAAACGGGGGAAGAGATATGTCCCCCTGTTTTTCCGAGGATTTACCCGGTGATGATTCCGTCGCCGAAATGGAAACAGTGTTCCACGCCCACCGGCGAACGCCCGAGGAACGGTTTTTCCCCGAAAATCGCTTCGACGGCGGCAACGATCGAAACCGTGCTGTCCGAATACACGTTGATGTAGGTTTCCGCACTCGCGACATCATAAAGATAATAGGGAGAACCCGTCGAGACGATGATCCAGCGGTCCATGTCGCGGTTGGCCATGAAGTCCC
>CAZORN010000155.1:0-7166 GCA_964581935.1 uncultured Victivallales bacterium | reverse complement strand
CCGCCTCCGGGGAAAATGACGATGGCTTTGCGGTTCATTTTCCAGATCGGGGGGACGAACGGCGTAATCGTCGGACTATCCTTCTCCTCGTTTCCCAGAGAAAAGGGAACCGCTCCCGGCCAAAGGGGAAGCGGCTTTCGGTCAATGGTATGAATCATCTCTTATGAAATCTCCTGTTGGCATCACTTGCCGTAGTCCGCCGCGATGGCGACAAGGCAGTCGACGCCGGTGACGATCTGATTCGGGTCGATATTTTCGTTCGGCGAGTGCGCTGTTGAAATCGAACCGGGCCCGAAAACAACGGCGGGAATATTGAACTCCGCCACACGGGAAGCTTCCGTCGCGTAAAGAACGCCGTGAACCGTGCTGCCGAGGAACTGCGATTTGACCTGCTTGTGGACATAATGGGACCATGTGCTTTCCCGGACCGTTTCAAACGGAGCGGAATAGAAGACGGGTCCTTCCATTTCATATTCGACGCCGCAGGCGTCATAAACGCTCCGGAGTTCACTGCCGATCTCTTCGGGTTTTTCGCCCGGGAGCATCCGGCGGTCCACCATGAACTCACAGTAATCCGGAACCGAATTCACCTGGGTTCCGCCGCGGATGGTGCCGAGATTCAAGGTCGGCGGACCGAGCAGCGGATGTTTTTCCCGGAGGAGAAGTTCGGCGGCGAGTTTTTCCGTGGCTGTTATCAGGGCGGCCATCGGATATATGGCGTTCCTTCCCTGGGGAACCAGACTGGAATGAGCGGACTCTCCGCGCGTGGAAATTTTGTATCGGACCGTTCCCTTGTGGGCGGTGATCACATCCAGCGACGTCCCCTCGAGGATGACGGCCGCGTCAGGTTTGATTTGATCCGGCACCATGTAGTTGATTCCGGCATACCCGACTTCCTCATCGCAGGAGCACAGAAGATGAAGGCGGCAGGAAAGATTCATTGTCTTGAGGACCGACATCGCAAGAAGCGCGGCGGTCATGGGCCCCTTGTCGTCGACGGCGCCGAGACCGAAAAGGAGGCCGTCCTTTTCCTTCAGCTCGAATGGACGGTCCATTCCCGGCGACCATACAGTGTCGGAGTGGGCACTGAAGAGAAGGACCGGCGCGTCTTCCCGGTCTGTCCCGAGAGTAAAGAGGACACAGGGACGGTCTTTTTCGGCTTCATGACGGCGACAGGGAATATTGTGGGCATGCCCCCAGTCCATCAGGAAATCGGCAATCCGGTTTTCTCCGGAAATCGAAGGATCGCTGTTGCATTTCGGGTTGACGCTCGGAATTGCGACCAGACTGCGCAGAAGGGAGATGACATGTTCCGTATTCATAGCTGAAAATCCTTTCCGGATCACCGTTTAAAAAATCAAGGTTAAATGTATACGTATCTTTCAAAAAAGCAAGCAGGGAATCAGGGAACCCGGAAAAAGATTTCCGCGAAAATGCGCGCCGCATTGAATTTACGCTCGTCGGCATGGGGGGCGAATCCGCTTGAACGCCAATGACAGCCGCCGCGTTTTTACCGGGACAGCGGAAGCGTCCGGACGAAGAAAACCTTGTCCGTTTTATAATGGATCAGCTTGACGGTCCATTCCCCCAGCGGAGTGAATTCGTCATACAGCACCAGCATCAGCCGAGCGGAGGCGGTGGAGACCCCCATCCGGTAAAGGGATCCCAGCACTTCCGTCCCGAGCTTGGAACAGGGAAAATTCTTGTCCTGGACAAACACAAACGGTCCGAGGCCGCTGGAAGCCGCCTTCATGGAAATCGCTGTGACCATCGCATTGACGGCCTCATCATCGGTCAGCTTTTTGTCAGACGCCTTCTGCCCGGAGCCGTAGGGCGGCTTGACCGGAACGGGCCGGTCGTCGGTAAACCATCCGGTACAACCGGAAACGGACAGAAGCGCGGCGGCGGACAGACAAAATGTAATGTTTCTCATGCGGGGTGTTTCCTGAGTTTCCGTTAAGATACAGACCTGCAAGGAAAAAATCAAATGAAGAGCATTCTTTTACAGTAAAAAATGTATTGTTTCGTGAAAAGAAACCGATTTTCTGCGAAACTCCGCCATGGAGAGAATCGCATTTTCCGGTATTTTTCTTCCGAAAAATGAAGAAATCAATATTATTTATCAGTTCATTGCTTGAAAAAGAAAAACAGGACAATAATATTAAGACACTGTTACAAGATATTTTGGTCGTGCGGGGATACTCCGGTGCAAGGGGAACGTTTTATGGCTATGCGAGGGGCTTCCGGGATAAAGGGAATTTTTTTCTCTGTGTTTTTTCTTTTTTTTCTCACTCCGCTGTTTGCGCAATCCTCTGCATCCGGTATCCCGGACGCAAAGAAAATCCTCCTGATTTCTCCGTTCAATCTCTCATTTGCGCAGCACTACCAGCAGGTCGCAAGCTACCTTGAAGTGCTGAGCCATTCGGGAGTGTCATACCTTCTGACTCAGGTGGAAATCGACACTCTCAACCAGTCAAGGGGACAGTCGGAGGCTGTCCGCGAGGAATTTTCCGCAATCCTGCCGAAGCTCCGGTCCGGCGAATTCGATGTGGTCGTCACATTCGGAGAGAATGCCTATTCCCTGATCCGGGAACATATCGGCGAATTCCCTTCAAAAACCGCGATCGTATTCTGCGGACAGGACATCCCGGGAAAGGATGAAATTCTTTCTCACTCCAATACGGTCGGGGTATTCCAGCGGGTCGACCCGGATGAGAATATCCGGCTTGCCCGGCAACTGTTTCCGAAAAAGAAGAAACTGCTCCTCCTTACGAACTGGACCTCTGTCGGAAAACGGGTCAAGGCTCAGGCGGAGTCCTATATGCGGCAGAATCCGGGACTGGAACTGCTGCTGGTCGACAATGAAACCACGACTACGGAAGAGATGTTTTCCATCGTTTCAAAACTGGGCCCCAACGCCATGATTCTCTTTTACGGCTGGTACAACCGCCGGATGGTCAATTTCGCCTCGCTGGAATATCTCATGCACCGTCTGGGAAACCGTCCGGACCTGCCGGTTTTCGTCATGTTCGATTCCATGCTGCGTTTTTCCGTGCTTGGCGGATATGTCGAACAGGGAAAACTCATGGGCATGGAAGCCGCCGAGAAGACCATCCGGATCCTGCGCGGAGAGAAAACTTCCTCCATGGAGGACACCTATATCCCGCAGTCGCTGTTCCTGAACTGGACGATGCTGAATTACTACCGTGTGCCGAAAAGTCTCATCCCCGGAAACGCGGCGATTCTCGGACAGCCTCCGAGTTTCTGGGACCGTCATCGTGAAATCATCGTCCTCATACTGATCTATTCGGTCCTTCTTTCCCTGTTTACCATACTTCTGGTCATCTTCTTTCAAAACAACAGAAAAGTATCCGCCCGGATGAAGGCGATTTTTTCCCACCTCCCCATGCGGATGTCCATCTCGGATTCCAAAGGAAAAGTCTATTTTGAATACAGCGAAAACAGGGAGGACGGACCGGCCGGAAAATTCTTCTCTCCCAACGAATTTCCGCCGGAACTCCATGATACATTCATGAAAACAATGGAACAGGTTCTCCGGACGGGAACCCCGCTGTCGCTGGAATATATCGCGGAAAACCGCCACCGCCGCGCCGATTTTGTCAAAGTCCCGCCCAAAGTGTTCGGAACGGATACGGTCATGTGGGCTTCAACGGACATCGAGGATATTCATCGTGCGAAAGACCGCGTGGAAGACCTGATGACCCGTTTCAAATTGACCTTGGATTCCGTCGGCGACGGAGTCATTTCCGCGGAAGAGGACGGAACCATCCTGTTTGCCAATCCCGTGGCGGAATATATGACCGGAGCCGCTCCCGGGGAACTGATCGGAAAAAACGTGAGCCGCTGCGTCCGACTTGTCAATGCGGAGGACGATTCCCCGCTTTTCTTCTCCTCCCCGTCCAGTTCCTTTCCCGCCGGCCCAGAAACCGACGTCATTCTGGTTTCCAGAAACGGGTCCCGCTTCCATGTGGAGGCGAAATCGGCGCCGCTGAAGAAAGCGGACGGTTCTTCCTCCGGGACCGTGACGGTCATACGGAATGTCACCGCGGAGCATCACCTGAACTTCCGCCTCAGCGGTTACGCGGAACAGCAGAAGATACTCAATTCCATTCTGGAGAAGATCGTTCTGAACGTGGAAGACGACACCGATGCGACGCGTCTGGTCATGCGGACCTTCTGCGAACACATGAGAGCGGACCGCTGCTGTTTCCACCAATATGACGAACGACAAAACAGGATGCTGACGCTGCTTGAGTATTCTTCGGCGGAAAAGCAGTTTGTCGCGCCCACCCTGACGGCGGTCATGCTCCCGGAAGACGACCCCTGGCTTGAAAAACTGAAAAACCATGAATGTTTTGTCGTCCCGGACTA
This sequence comes from uncultured Victivallales bacterium, assembly GCA_964581935.1. Taxonomy (GTDB): domain Bacteria; phylum Verrucomicrobiota; class Lentisphaeria; order Victivallales; family UBA1829; genus SIG94. Next base: position 2,774 of record CAZORN010000155.1, on the reverse strand, counting down.
TGAGGATTTCCTCCGCAAAACCAAGGCGGATTTCGAATTCGACAGCATGCCCGAAAGAAAGATACACTCCTTCTATCTCGCAGGAATCTTCGACGGTCCCCGCCTGTGGGGAGATATTTCGCTGGTCTATGAACGCAAAAAATCCGTTGTCACCGAACAGAACATGCCGTTCCTGCAAGGCGTGTCGCACATGCTTGAAATTCTTCAGGAACGCCGGAAGCGCCGCGCTCTTCTGGAACGAAGCGAATATGAAAAGATCCTGATCCTCGACAATATCCGGATTCCGATTTTCTTTTTCGGTGCCGACTATCATCTGATTTGCGCCAACCATGCCGCGGAAACGATCATGAACGAATCCACAGAGGAACTTTCATGCAAATGTCTGAAAGACCATTGCGGACCGGACTGCCCTGCGGACTGTCCCATACGGCTGGCCTATCAGGATCAGAAGCAGCACGTCAAGGAAATGGTGATCGCCGGACGGGAATACCAGCTGTTCGCAAGCCCGATCCTTGTCCAGGAACAGTTGGCGTATGTCCTTGCCAACCTCATCGACATGACGGATTTCAACAATTCTCAGAGACGCCTGACCTCCGCTCTTCTGGAAGCGCAGAACGCCAGCCGGGCAAAAAGCCTGTTCCTTGCCACGGTCAGTCACGAACTCCGCACTCCGCTGAACGCGGTGATCGGACTCAGCGACCTCCTGAAACAGAAACGTTTTCCGCCGTCCGAAGAAGAGGAATATCTGGACTCCATCCATACGGCCGGACACACCCTTCTCGATCTGATCGACGAGATTCTCGATTTCTCGCGCATCGAAGCGGATCAGGTGGTGATCTCTCCGCGGGAAAACAATCTTTCCGCAAGCGCCGCCGGAATCCAGGCATTGTTCAGACAGCGGGCGGAGGAAAAAGGACTTTCCATGGCCTTCGTGATCCCGCCCGAAATGCCGACGCTGATCATCGACGACTTCAGGCTCCGTCAGATTCTCATGAATCTGGTCGGAAACGCAGTCAAATTCACGGACCGCGGACAGATTCAGGTGAGCTTTGATTTTGTTCCGAAGACCGATTCGGAAGGCGCGTTTTCAGTCGCCGTCAAAGATACAGGAATCGGGGTCCGCGAGGATTGCCGGAAAACCATTTTCGAACCTTTTGTACAGCAGGACACCGTCCGCGACGTCCATCTTTATAAAGGTCGCGATCTCGGCTTGGCCATTTCCAGGAGTCTGGCCAGAAAAATGGGCGGGGACATCACTCTGGAAAGCACTCCCGGCGAAGGCAGTGTCTTCACGCTGTCTTTCAGCGGCATTCCGTTCAGGAAGAAAAAAGCTCCTGTCGAACAGTCCCTCCAGGAAAGCGCCCCGGGCGTTTTCCCCGGCGTCAAGGCCCTTCTCGTGGACGATGTTCCACTCAACCTCAAGGTCCTTTCCGCCATGCTGAAAACCATGAAAATCGATGCCGTTTCGGCGCAGTCCGGCGAGGAAGCCCTGGAAATCCTCAAAAAAGACATCCCCGACTTCGTCCTGACCGATATGTGGATGCCGACGATCAACGGGACGGAGCTTGCCAGAACGATCCGCGAAAATCCGGCCTGCTCGCATGTCAGAATCATTTCCGTCACGGCGGACGTGATCGCGGACAGGACTTTCGACATGAAGGTTTTCGACGATATCCTCCTGAAACCGGTCACACTGGAAAAACTGTCGGCGCTCTTTGGAAAATTCAAGAAGAGAGAGGTGAAATAATGAGAACTCCTGAAAAGTGCGTTTTCGGAATGCTCCTGACCCTGACGTTCGCCCTGCCTTCCGCACGTCTCGACGCCTGCACCGGAATCACCTTGAAAGCGGAAAACGGCGATGTGATGTATGCCCGGACCATGGAATGGGGAACCTCCGACATCAAATCCCGGATCATGATCCTCCCGCGCAATCACGAATACAGCGCACGGGTCCCTGAAGGAACGCGCGCCTTCCAGTGGAAAGGCGTCTACGGCATTGCGGGAGTCGAGCTCTTCGAGGCCGGACGCTATGCCGACGCCGTCAATGAAAAAGGGCTGGTCGTCGGTCTGTTCTACCATCCCGGCTTCGCCGAATACGCCAAATACGATCCCGCCCTCTGGAACCGCCAGATCGCTCCCACCGACGTGGCATCCTATCTTCTTTCCACCTGCGCCACCATCGGGGAGGTCCGCGCGGCCTTCGCCGGAATCGAAGTGGCGGCGATCACCGATCCCATCCTCGGCATTCCCGCCCCCATTCATCTCATGATCACGGAACCTTCCGGAAAGCAGATCATCATCGAATGGGTCGGCGGAAAACCCCGGTTCTACCATAGCGCACTCGGCGTCATCACCAATGCGCCTACGTATGACTGGCATCTGATCAACCTCCGCAACTATACAGGAATGACTCTTGCGCCGAAACCGGAAGTCGACATCGACGGAATCCGCCTCAATCCCCTCGGCGGCGGAAGCGGTTTCCTCGGCCTGCCGGGCGACTTCACCCCGCCTTCCCGTTTCATCCGGGCGGTCGTTTTTTCCCATACCGCCCGCAAGACGCCCGACGCGCGGGAGACTCTTTACGAGACCTTCCGGATTCTCGACAACTTCAACGTGCCCCTCGGAGCGTCCGAAGGAGCCGGGGAGAAATCGACGGACAATCCCCTCCGCAAACTTCGCAGCTCCACCTGCTGGACCATCGCCTACGACATGACGGCAAAGGCTTTCTACTATCATACGGCCAACGACCGCCGCGTCCAGAAAATCGATGTCGC
>CAZORN010000154.1:3744-7239 GCA_964581935.1 uncultured Victivallales bacterium | reverse complement strand
GGAATCCTCAAGAACATCGACCGGAAAACCGAAGGGAAAGCCCTGCTGATCGGTCTGAATTCCGCATTTTTCACCGAGGCCGCGGAGTTCAGCCGCAAGGCCGCCGAGAGAGCGCAGGAGTCCGCCGGCATGAACAATTTGAAACAGATCGCCACGGGGTGTTTGATGTATGCCAGCGATAACGCGGATGATCTTCCGGCATCCCTCGGCGTTCTGGCCGAAAAGAAGTATTTCCCCGACTATAAAATCTTCATCGCTCCTTATGACAAGACCAGCGTGCTCTGCGACGGCAAGGCATTTACGGAAAAGAACACCTCCTTCGTTTATCTGGGAAAGGGAATCAATGTCGCAAAACTCAAAATGCCTACCGTGACTCCGATCGCGTTCGAAAAACCCTGGCTCAAGGCGTCCGGCAAGATCGCGGTCCTTTATGTCGACGGCCATGCGCAAATGATGTCCGGAAAAGGAGCGAAGACCTGTGCCGGGTTCCTCGCCGGACAGCTGGAAAAGGTCCGGTCTCCCGAAAAGGAAATCCTGCTGAAGAACGCGGCGGAAGCGGATGCTCTCGAAGGGCGCGGAAAGTAAAAAAGACAAAAATTCGTGTTCTTTCCGCGAAAAGCATTTGCAAAAAATTGAGAGCGGCTTATATTATAGGTCTGCTTTCGCAAAAAAAATCGGGAAAAAGGAATCATGGAAAAAGCTAAAAAGACAGAAGTTATTGAAAAGTATGCCCGCAAACAAGGCGACGTCGGCTCCCCTGAAGTGCAGATCGCTCTTCTTTCGACTCGCATTGCGGAAATCACCGAGCACATGCGTGTGAACAAACATGACCACAGCAGCCGGCGCGGCCTGATGGCGATGGTGAATCGCCGTAAACGTCTCCTCCGGTATCTCTCCGAAGAAAACCGCCCCAAATATCTTGAGATTGCCGAGGCGTTTGGTATCCGCGGAGTGAAAGCCTGAGGTTTCTGTCGCGAATCCCGGAATTCCGGAATCCTCTTTCCGGATCGGTAAATAAAGTGGTTGTCCTGTTTTTTCAGGACGACCGCTTGTTTTTTTTAAACTTCGTGATATATTGTTAAAATAGTTTATTTCGCAATGAGGACTAAACGGGACAGTCTGTCAAACAGGCGGTCCGGGTTGTTTAGTGGAATTCGGTCGGTATCAGCTCCCGGGCGCGCGTCGTGTTCGGAATTTGATACCGCTATTCCGCACGGCGGCCCCCCGGGAACTCAGCAACTTCCTCCTCCCGCTTGTCCCCAACAAACACACATCGCGGCCCCGATACTGGTTCGCGGGCGAGGGATCGTTGTCCATCGCCGTTCAAAAAAAGGAGGCATTTCAATGCCTGAGGCAAAAGTCTCAATTCCCATCGGTTCCGGGAAAGAAATCGAAATTTCCACCGGCAAAGTCGCTAAACTCGCAAACGGTTCCTGCCTGGTCCGTCAGGGCGACACCGTCGTTCTCAGCGCGGCCTGCTCCGGAGGCGCCAAGCCCGGACAGGATTTCTTCCCGCTCCAGGTCGACTACCGCGAAAAGTATTCCGCGGCCGGCCGTTTCCCCGGCGGCTTCATCAAACGTGAAGGACGTCCTTCCGACAAGGAAATCCTGATCTGCCGCATGGCGGACCGTCCCGTCCGTCCCCTTTTCCCGGAAGGTTTTTTTGACGAAGTTCAGATTTCCGGTCTTCTGCTCTCCGCCGACGGCGAGAACGAAGGCGACGTCCTGAGCATCCTCGGCGCGTCCGCGAGCCTCTGTCTTTCCGATCTCCCGTTCCAGGGCCCGATCGGAGCGCTGCGCGTCGGCTGTGTCGACGGCCAGTTCATCGCCAACCCGACCTACGCTGAAATGAAGCAGAGCACCCTCGAACTGATCTATGCCGGCATTCCGGACAAGGTGATCATGATCGAAGGCGACTGCAAGGAGATTTCCGAAGCCACCCTCGTGGCGGCCATGGAATTCGCCAATGAAATCGTCAAAAAACAGGTCGAAGCCCAGCTCGAACTCATGAAGGCCGCCGGACGTCCCAAAAAGACTCCCGAACTCCATCTGGTCCCGGAAGAGATCAGCAGCGGAATCCTTTCCATCTGCGGCGAAAAACTCGAAGCCGCCTGCCTCGTCCCCGGCAAGGAAGACCGCCTGAAGGCTCTCGACGAACTCAAAGCCGCCGCCGTCGCGGGGCTCAAGGAACAGTTCGTTCCCGTCCTCGGCGAAGAAGGCTTCGGCATGGTCCTCAACCAGGGCTTCGACAAGCTCGTCGAAGTCACCATCCGCAAGGCGATCCTTGAAAAAGGCTTCCGTCCGGACGGCCGCGGCGTTCAGGACCTCCGTCCCCTCACGGCCGAAGTCGGCATCCTCCCGGTGGTTCACGGAACGGGTCTTTTCACCCGCGGTGAAACGCAGGCTCTGGTTATCGCCACGCTGGGCGGTCCCCAGGACGCTCAGGACGGCGACAGCATCTACAACGTCGATGTGACCCGCAAGTTCTATCTGCACTACAACTTCCCGAACTACAGCGTCGGCGAAGTCGGACGTATTTCCGGCCCCGGACGGCGCGAAATCGGACACGGCAATCTGGCCGAACGTTCCCTCGCGCAGGTCATTCCGGAGGACTTCCCCTACACCATCCGCTGCGTTTCCGAGATCATGTCCTCCAACGGCTCGACCTCCATGGCGAGCGTCTGCGGCGGCACTCTCGCCCTCATGGACGCGGGTGTCCCGATCAAGGCTCCCGTCGTGGGAATCTCCTGCGGCCTCGTGACTGACGCCTCCGGCAAGGAACTGATCCTGACCGATATCATCGGCGCAGAAGACCACTACGGCGACATGGACTTCAAGGTCTGCGGAACCGCCGCCGGCATCACCGGCTTCCAGCTCGACCTCAAGCTCCCCGGCGTCTCGATCGATCTTCTCGCCCGCGCCATGGAACAGAACAAGCGCGCCCGCGCCCAGATCCTCGATGTCATCACCGGCTGTCTCCCCGCGCCCCGCGCCCAGCTCAGCCCGAACGCCCCCCAGATCGTCAAGATCATGATCAACCCCGACAAGATCGGCGCCCTGATCGGAACCGGCGGCAAGAACATCAAGGAAATCACGGAATCCACCGGCGCCCAGGTCAATATCGAAGACGACGGCTCCGTGACCATCCTCGCGAAGAACATGGCCGTTCTCGAAGAGGTCAAGCGCAAGGTCGAGGCCTGCACCTCCGAGGCCGAGATCGGCAAGATCTACCGCGGTCTGGTCAAGACCGTCCGCGATTTCGGCGCGTTCGTCGAAATCCTCCCCGGACAGGACGGCCTTCTCCACATCTCCGAGATGGCCAACTACCGCGTCCGCGAAGTCAGCGACATCTGCAAGGAAGGCGATTACGTCACCGTCAAGGTGATCGACATCGACCGCACCGGCAAGATCCGCCTGAGCCGCAAGGAAGCTCTCGAAGACCTCGAGAAGGAAGAAGGCAAGAAGGAGTAAGTCTCCCGCCGCTTTCTTCGCACG
>CAZORN010000154.1:0-3644 GCA_964581935.1 uncultured Victivallales bacterium | reverse complement strand
GCCCAGATGGAATCGGTCAGGGAGTAGCGCTTCGCATAGATCATGGCGGGGATGGCGCCGCAGAGCAGACCCATGATGACGTTGATGTAAAGGATGCCGCCAAAGCACTGGGGATAGAAAATCAGGAAGTAGATCATGGCGGGGAAGTAGAACATCGGCATCATGATATTGAGGATCTGAGCCATGAGGTTGACCTGGAGGCCGATCCGGCAGAAGCTCGGAACCTCGAGGGAGCCGAAGGCATACTTGAACATCACCCAGTTTTCACGGATGTCGCTGCGGGTCCAGCGGAGGAGCATCTTGCAGAACTTGGGATAGTCGGAGGGGACGCATGTGTAGGCGACCGCGTTGCTCTGGAAGAGGACCTTGAAGCCGTTCCGGAGGATGATGCTGGAAATGGCGCGGTCTTCTCCGATGGTGGCGGGAACGCCCATGAAGGTCTGGTTGAGCCATTCGTCGAGGCAGGGGAGGATCGTGCTGCGGCGGTAGGCGCTCAGGGCTCCGGGGGTGCACATGACCGAGCCGATGATGCTGTGGGCGCTGCGGATGATTTCAAATCCGAACATGAACCCGATGTCCATCATGACGGGCAGGGCGCCTTCGCGGAGGTTCTTGATGCGGATGTTGCCGGCGACGCCGCCGACTTCGGGGTCCTGGAAGGGAGCGACCAGATTGGCGATGGCATCCGCTTCGACGATGGAGTCGCTGTCGACCGTTACGATGACTTCATGTTTCGCCGCCAGAATTCCGCAATAGAGGGCGTGCTTTTTGCCGCCGTTCTTGGCGAGGTTGATGGGCGTGATGCGTCCATTGGAGTTTTTGGCCGCTTCAAGGATCCAGTTCCAGGTGTCGTCCTTGGAGCCGTCGTTGATCGCGATGATTTCCAGCTTTTCTGCAGGATAGTCGCATTCCAGAAGACTGTAAAGGGTTTCCGCGACGTGTCTGCCTTCGTTATAGGCGGGAACGATCACGGTGCAGCCGGGGCGGTCTTCGAGATTCTGCTTCGGATAGGGCTTGTAGATGTAGGCCAGGATTGCCGAGAACAGCAGATAAAAAAGCCCCATCACGGTGAAGACGATTCCCGGAAGGATCAGGAACCAGGAGGTGGCGGTGCCGTAGACCGAGAGGTTCGGCTGCACCAGTGAATAAATGTAAGGAGCGGAGAGGAGCACGGCGATCAATACACTCCAGAGAGCGATGGACCCGAGATAGAAAGTTCTGCCTGTCTTTTCGATCATCATAATAAAAGCCTCGTTTTAAGTGCTTGAGAAAAATTCCGTTTCAATTGGGCATTTAATTTATCCAGGGGATATTACGGGAAAATATGTGGCAAAATTATCTTTTTGTAATAATTGCCCGAAAAAGGGAAAATGCGGCCATAAAGCAGTGTTTTTTGAGGCGATCAGGCCTGGAGGGAGGCGTGAGCCTTGGGAATCTGAAGAATGAACGTCGAGCCGTGTCCGGGACAGCTTTCCAGAGAGATCTGCCAATGCTGTGCGCGCGTCACGGATTTGACGAAGGAAAGGCCGAGTCCGTTGCCGGAATGGTTTCGGCTGGAGTCCGCCCGGAAGAAGCGTTCGAAGACATGCTGCTGGTTCTCGAAGGAGATGCCGCAGCCGGAATCTCGGACCATGACATGGAGGGAACTTCCGGTATCCACCAGGCTGAGCCCGACTTTCCCGGAATCCGGGGTGAATTTGAAGGCGTTGTCCAGCAGGTTGGAGATCGTTCGCTGGGTTTTCATCTTGTCGGCGACGATTTTGAAATGGGTTTCCGGAAGGCTGAGGGTGAACTCGATGTTTTTCTTTTCCGCGAACGGAAGCATCAGCTCGTGGGCTTCTGCGAGAAGATCATTGAGGTCGAACTCCGTTTTGTTCAGGGAGTCGGGGAAGGCGTTGGTGCGGGAGATTTCAAGGATGGTGTTGATGAGTTCCTTCATCCGGTAGCATTCGTCGGAAACGGACGCGCACGCGTCTACAAGGTTGTCCACGTTCTGTTCCCGGTTGCTGAGCGCGATTTCGAGCGTGCCCATCATGCGGGTGAGGGGCGTGCGGAGATCGTGCGCCACATTGTCGGAGATGGTCCGGAGCTCGTGCATCAGGGTGGAAGTCCTCTGGTTGAGCTCGTTGAAACGGATCATCAGGTGCTTGATTTCGGCGTCCTCGTCCAGCGATTCGATCCGCTGGGAGTAGTCGCCGTTGCAGGTCATGTCCACGGCGCGCGTGACCCGTTCGATTCCGCGGATGAAGTGGCGTGCGATGAGCCAGCCGATGACGCTGCCAGCCACACCGAAGAACAGAAGGATGACGACGAACCAGAAGGAAATCACGCGAAGCCGTTCGCGGGTGGTGTTGATGTTCTGTCCGACCACCAGCCGGTTGCCGTCGGGAAATTTCATATTCAATACCCGGAAGAACGCGCCGTCGGTTTTGATGTCGAGGAATGAGACGGCATCTTTTTCGGAAGAAGGTGAAAAGAACTTGTTTTCAGGCACGTCCTTCAGGGAAGGGGGAATATCCGTTGAAATCAGGGACTTTCCGTTGGATGCGGTCAGATTGAAATAGAGGTTCACCGTGCCGGCCTCGGCGGCCTTCTGGTTCAGATACTGCCGGAACCTCGGGATATTGGTGTCGATGGGGACTTTCCGGCTGAAGAGATTGCCGTCGGGTTCGATCCGCATTTCATAGAAGGATCCGCCGTGGCAGGCGAACACGGTATAATAGCTTTTCCGGAGGTTCATCCGGAAGATATAAATGATTTCAATTTCTGGGACTTTCGCCTTGAGCTGATTCAGGTAGGCGGGATCGCATTCGTCGGCGGAAATCAGTTCGCCGTGACGGTCGAAGCGTCTTCCGATGAGATATTCCTTCTGGACGTCGGCGCCCATCTGGAGCAATGCGCGGTCGTTCGTTTTGACGAAGAGTCCCCAGACCAGCAGGATTACGGCGGCAAAGAGGAAACAGGACGAAAGAAAGAAGAGGAGAAGATAGCTGAGGGCGACTTTCGACTTCAGGGATGGGTGGAAGAGATGCCTATTCAACGACATAACCCACTCCGCGGACGGTATGGATCAGTTCCCGGTCGAAGCCTTTGTCGATTTTTTCCCGGAGGTTGTGGATTCTTACCTCCACGATATTGGTGTGCGGGTCGAAATTGTATTCCCAGACATGTTCCATGATCATGGTTTTGGTAACGACCCTCGTTTTGTTGCGGAGGAGATACTCGAGCAGCTGGTATTCGCGCGGCTGGAGCTCGATCGTCTTGCCGCCGCGGATCACCTTGTGGCGGAGAAGGTCCATCGTCAGGTCGCCCGCCGTGATCGAAGTGGGTTCGGACGAGATGGAGGACCGGCGAAGCTGCGCCTGAATGTTCGCGAGGAGTTCCGTGAAGGAGAAGGGCTTTGTGAGGTAGGCGTCTCCGCCGGCATGAAGTCCGCGGACCTTGTCGTCCGTCGTGCTTCTTGCGCTCAGGATGATGACGGGAATCATGATTTTGGTCGAACGCATTTTTTCGATGACGGTGAAGCCGTCGACAAGGGGAAGCATCAGGTCTACGATGGCGAGGTCGAAGACTTCCGTCCTCAGTTTGGAGAGAGCCGCCTGACCGTCCGAGACATGCGTGGTGGTGTAGCCGACTTCCTCCAG
>CAZORN010000153.1:0-7245 GCA_964581935.1 uncultured Victivallales bacterium | reverse complement strand
AGACTCCTCCGGAACACGCATGGGCATGACGTCCTTCCGGATGAGGCAGACGGACGTTCACCGTCCGGGAGCTTCCCTCCAGTTTGAACTCGCAGACGATGCGGTTGTCCGTGGATTCCGTCTTCACGGAAAGCGCACCGAAATGGGACTTCACCCCATCCAGCGAGATGCTCTTTCCGGGTTCGAACCACTTGCGCGGAGCGGCCTTGAACAAATCCAGGCTTTCGCCGTTCTCCACGTAAAGCATCCAGCGAGTCTGCATCAGGAACCAGGCTTCTTCGTGCGTCTTGTGCTCGGAACACCCGTAATAATGTTCCCAGAAGGTGTAGCTCTGACGGTCCTGAAGTCCGGTCATCTGGTTGTAGTAGGTCTTCAGAAACAGCTTGACTTCGCCGCGCATGAGATGGGCATAGTCATGACGCGAATAATAGGGCTGGCTGATGGCCGCATTTTCGCGGGTAACCGGATGCTGGTTCGCCTTGAGCATGAAAGTGACGGGTTCTTCGGAACAGTTGTACAGCTCGGAGATGGTCAGATACAAAGCTCCGCAAAGTGCGCCGCGCGAAGCAAAGGAACCGTGCGTAAACCATTTCCCGCCATCGGCATACAATGAAATGTCCCCGGTGTATTCGACCCACGGAGGGAGGATCGGAGTCCAGGAACCGTCCCCGAGCGGCCGGACCGGAGCCCTGCCCTGAGCGTAGGCAACGGCGTTGCGGAGGTCTTGAGCGTATGACTTCACTTCCTTCGCAAGAGCCGCGGCATATTCCGGGGCCGAGTGAACCAGGACTTCCGACATCCGTTTGAGGCCGATGAAGTTTCCGGCGTTCAGGAAAAATGAATGGAAGTAGTCCTCCGGATCCGCCACCTTCCCGGAGATCAGCCCGTAACAGCCGTTCTTCCGGAATTCTTCCGTCTTGTTCTTCTCCCGCCATTCGAGGGCGTAATCGCAGGCCTTGATCAGCTTCGGAGTCACCTTTTTCAGCCAGGCAAGATCGTTCGTATAGAGGAAATGTTCGCCGCAGCTCCAGAGTGCGGGACCCGTTTCGCTCTGGTAATTGGAATAATTCTGGATGAATCCGTTTTCCTGCTGACGGTCCAGAAAGAAATCGCAGCAGCGGCGGGCGATGTCATGGAGTCCGACCGAATCGTAATACTGGATCATCGGCGAACTTTCGGTTCCGATGGGACTGTACCAGCCTACACAAGGAAGCAGCGGACCGGATTCCGTTTTTCCCAGAGTATTGATTTCCAGATGAAGCAGACCGGCCTTCAGGCGTTCATCAATCGCCTGTTCCGGAATCCGAATGGAGGCGGCGGCATTCAGCTTCGACAGCCAGTAGTTCCGGCAGCCTTCCAGATGTTCCTCCACATTCATTTTCATCAATTTCCGCGCCCGTTCGACCGTAAACGGAAAATGCGGTATCAGCATCTCGAAAACCGCCTTTTCGCCCGGAGGAATCAGAATGGCCGTCTCAACGTCCTTGAGCGGTTTTCCGTTCAGACGGTTTACGGTGCAGACTTTCCCCTTGTAAAAGAATGAGTTCATCAGTCCGTCCTGCAGTTCTCCCAGGACCCTTTCGTGCGCGGCCCGGAACCATGCGTAAGCAGGCGCCCGTGAAACATTGACCGCCTCCACTCGAACCACGCAGATCAACTGGTTATTGCTTTCCTCCGTCTGTTTTCTCACGAGGTCCGCAACCTGATTCTTTTCCTCTTCCGACATTGATGTATAGTTGGTTTTGGAGAGGGCCGCCCAGGCGTCGGTACCATTGACCGCGTCCGCTTTGATTGGACCTTTCTCGAGCGTGGCAAACATTGTGACATGGTATTGAATGTCCTGTTCATCCTGCACCGAATGGAGGATCGGAAGAACGCCGTTGTCAAGCCGTTTTGCAATGTTCGGACGGCAATGGGCTCCCGGTCCGATCTCGAACAGGATGCTGTAGCGCATTTTCGGTTCGGTCGCGGGCTCCAGAGCCGAAATCGAATGGTTGTAGAAGTAGATATCCCCCCAATATTGATAATCCTTTCCGGCGACCTGGGAATATTCCTGAGGAGAAACGTGAAACATGCGGATGTCGTAACCGAGGCCCAGCCAGACCGGGCAGGATTGATCGCGGTTGAAACGGCAGGCGTTTTCGTAGGTTTCTTCCGGTTCGGCGTTCATGCGCCCGAAATCCGAAATCAGCCCCTTGGCTGCAATATCCGCCGCCACGCGGGCATAGGTCCGGGAATCGCTGTCCGGCAGAACCGCAACGCCGAATTCCGGAATGAAAACAGGACATGCGCTTGAAACATCCCTCAGGAAAAAGGAAAAGGGATGCGTCTTCTCCAGCACCGTCACGATGGTCTGAAAAGCGCCCGCATCCACTTTCACATCGTCCAGTTCGATTCCGATTTTCGAGGCCGGACCGAACGAATCAGCAGAATTCAGAGTCCCGTATTTGACGAGAATTTTTCCTGCCGACTTCGGATTTTCAAATAACACCTTGATTTTCATGAATTCAATCCTTCCTGAGTGCATTTTATGACATGAGAAAGAGCTTGTTCAAAGAGCGGGAGCGGGGAATCGTGATTCCCGTTGTAGATCTCGCCGTAATGGAAATCCTTTTTCTCCGCCAGGAGCCCGGCCAGAATGCGCGATTCGGAAACCGGAATGGTCGCGTCCGCACTCCCGTGATACAGAAATACGGGCATGGTCAGCTTCGACGCGTTCCGGCATACGCTGTGACGGTCCATGAGGCTCTCATCCCCATGATAGGCGGCGCGGATCGCGGAGGCGATCTCCGCGTAGATGGGACGGTCCATGCGCCCGTCACACCATTTCGCATACCGTTTCAGATCGGTGGCCGCGCCGAGAGCGACGATGCCGTCGACCCGCTCCGGATGGAGTCCCGCATAAATCAGGTTGCTCGTGCCCCCCATCGAACCGGAACAGAGAATGATCTTTTCCCAGCCATACTGTTTTTTCGCATACTCGATCAGCTCCGTCAGGTCGTCCGCGGCCTCGGGCGACATCCAGGCGTTGTCCCTCAGATTCGGAGACAGAATCCCCCATCCGTTCGAGATTACGAACGTGCCCCATTTCCGGATGTCCGCCCGCGTGAAAATCTGGTCGCCGTGACTTCCGTGTCCATGGATTACGACCACGCCGATTTCTCCCCCCGGAAGCGCCAGCGCCCAATCGCTCCGGTATTCGAGACGCAGCAGCCCCTTCGGAAAGTTTTCTCCTGAAACGGAAGAAGTTTTTATTTCCATTTTTTCTCCATTCTGGAATGAGTTCACAGAAGTTTTGACTCCGTTATTTTTTCCGGAAACATAAATACAAAGGTTCACAGGCCGCCATCGGATGAAGAACTTTCACGCTCTCTTCTCCAAACCCGCAGGGCGCCATTTTCCATTTTCCACTGTGATCGAGAAGTTCAACCTTGCTCTTTCCGCACCAGTCCGCCGGAATGCGCAATTCAACGGATTCGAGCGGATCGGGGGAGAGATTGATCAGGGTGACGACTCCGAAAAATTCAGAGTCGAACTTTTCCGACGGGCGGTTCAGGATACAGAATACGCGGGCGTTTTCCTTGACGTAAACGATGTCTTCCGCGCCCAGCCAGACGACCAGTTCCTGAATCAGGCGCTGTCTCCGGTAATTGAAGAGGGATGAAGACAAGTTGCTATTCACACCCTGCCCCATGATGACGACCCGTCCGCCCGATGAGTTTTCAAAACGGGTCATCCCCACGCCGAAAGGACGGTCCAGAAAGTCCAGCAGTTCCGTAATCGCTTCCGTTCCGGAACCCAGCGGCTTCAACGGGAAATAACTTCCGTTTCCATATGGGGAATAGGTGAAACAGCCGTCCATCAGACGTCCGGTATTCCCCTGAACGAAACCGTCGAGAATCCTTTCCCTCCCGCAAATGTCACCCGCAATTTTTGAATATGTTTTTTCGGAAACCTGCGGCACATTCACACCGAGTTCTTTGGAGAATCCGCGGCCGCAAAGCAGTTTCGCGGCCTCGCCGTCCAGAAGCAGACCATTCTTCAACAGTCTCCGGACGGTTTCATCGTCGAGGGCGTTCGGCTGTTTTCCCGAAAGGGCATTGACACGGGATTCAAGGGTCGTATATGGAATCCCGAAATGGGCAAAGGCCCGCACCCACCCGTTTTCCCAGTTTTCGTTTCTGGAAAAGCCCATCGGACTGGAAAGCAGGCCGCAGCCGGAAACGGCGCACTTTTTCGCGGCGTCGCGGACGGCGTTCAGACGCTTGCATTCCCGTGCGAACATCTCATAGTAACCGGAGTCTTCATTCGGAAAATCCAGATGCTGCCTGACCTGAAAGGTGGAACCGTCGAAGGCGTAAGAATAGGCGGAGGCCATCAGGGTTTTCATCTTCCCGGCGGACATGAAGAAACGACTGTGAGGATACGTATCCGACTCATGGTAGAGGATGAAGTTCTCCGGCAGATGCTGTTTGCCGTACAGCGCATGGAAAATATTCTGAGGGGCGCCGGAAGTATCGTCATTCGAGTATGAGGTGCCGTGAAGACGGACAAACGGGCGGTGATTCTTTCCGGCGAAAGCCTCCGCAACGGCGCGGGTGCTGTCGCCGTCGGAGTCGGCACAGCCGGGCTGCATGGACCCCATCGGCATCCACGGCGTCACGCGGTCCACGGCCTTCCGGACGCATGAGGCCAGTTCCACAAGGGAATCCCGGCTCAAGTCGCCCCATTTCAGACGCAGGGCAGCCGCTTCGTCCGTATCGGACATGAATATTTCCCGGAGTTCTTCCCGTGAATAACAGCGGCCAATCCGCCGGGCGAATTCCTTCAGATGCAGTTCACAGAAACAGCAATATCCCCGGTGGCAGTTGATCCCGTAGTCATCCTCGAAAAGGATTGCGAACGGACGGGCCTTTTCAGCGATGAACGCCACATCTTCCGAAAAACGCCTCTGGAACGCCGGAGCCAGGGGACAGTTGGAAAAATCCGATTCGGTTCCGTCGATGCGCACGATGCGGTGACTTCCGAATCTGCCGGACTTCAGGGTCAGGGTGTTCCACCAGCCTAGAAGAATATCGTAATCCCGAAGTCCCTTTTTGAACTCCAGAATCCGTCCTGCAAGTTCCTCGAAGCACTCCCGCGGCGGATACCCGACGTTACGCCAGCCCTTGGAAGGCCCGAAGAGCGCGAATTTGCGGAACCCCGCTTTCCGATGGAGTTCAATGATGCTCTCGATGGACTTCCGAAGATCCGGCTCCTCGTCCAGCCCGACCGGAATGATCATGTCGATCGACTTGTTTTCAAACCCATCCTTCCTTGCGGAACGTTGAATCATGATTCACCCCGAAATATGATTTGACTTGAAAAGGCGTTCATTCTCCGTAAAGAAACCGGTATCCGTCCTGATCGAAGAGCGGGGCATCGTGTCCCCCGGACGGCAATTCATGGTAAATGAAGTTCGGATCGCCCGCCTTCTTCTCTGCCAGTTCGCGGGCGTAGCGGACCGGGATCATATTGTCGTCCGCCGCGTGGGACAGGAACAGAGGGACTTTCAACCGTTCCGGATGGCGCAGCACGCACTGACGGTCGTAAACCTCCGGAATCGTGTCCGGCGTGCCGCCCCAGGCGTTGACCATGTCGAACCGGAGCGCGGCGAAAATCGGACGCGGGTCCTGCTCGATCCAGCGGTAGTAGGAAATGATGTCCGGAGACGCCCCCATGAGGAACGCCTTGTCGACGTCCTCCGGGTGCATCATGCAGAAAATGATTCCGCCGGTGCCGCCCATGGACCCGCCGTTGAGGTAATTGCGCTTCAGGCCAAATTCGCGCCGCAGATATCCGATCAGTTCATGGAGATCGTGAACGGCGCCGGGAGACATACGGGAATTGTTCCGGAGATTGGGGGCGAGAAGCCCCCAGCCGTTCCGCTGAATCCGTGGCAGAATCTGCGCACGGATATCCTGTCTGGTGAACACCTGGTCGGCGTGGGAAAGGCTCCCGTGGAGATAGGTCACCCAGATGTCGGAATCTTTCGGCGGAAGGAGCAGCGCCCAGTCGCGGAACGAATCGCCGAAAGAACTGGAATATTCCATCTTCAGTGTTCCGTCCGGGAACTCATTGCCGGACATGGGCGCGATTACTACATCCTTCAGCATAGTGCGTCACACTCCGAAATATTTTTTCGTCTGAAGCAGGGACTCGCGGCTCTCCAGCAGCGGCATATACTCCAGACCAATATATCCGTCATATCCGAGTTTTTCAATCTCGGAGAGAAGGAATGGATAGTTCGTTTCGCCGTTCATCGGCTCATGACGCCCCGGCACCGCAGCCGTGTGGAAGTGCCCGATCCAGCGGATGTTGTTGCGGAGGAATTCCGTGAGGTTGCCGCGCATGATCGCCATGTGATAGACGTCGAACAGGACTTTCACGTTGGAACAGCCGGTTTCCTTGCAGACCGCCACCGCGTCGGCGGGATCGGAAAGAAAATATCCGGCATGATCCACCTCGGTGTTCAAAGGCTCCAGATTCAGGGAGAATCCGCGGGCCTTGACCCGTTCGCCCGCCTGCGCCAGAGCCTCGACCAACGCGGCCCGCTGGGTCTGGTAACCGCGACCGCCGACCTGCTGACCGGTCGTGACGATTCCCTGCTTGCATCCTGCGGAGAGAGCATTGTCGGCCATCTTGTCGATGCGCTCCAGAAACGCCGGAAGATTTTCTTTTCGGATCGGGGCCACGTCCGCCTCGCCGCCAAAGTTCATCACGATGCTGATGAGCTGAATTCCGTTGGTGCTCATCTGCTGGAGTTCGGCGGGATTCTTTCCCTGCCAGGTCTCCACGAAACTGAAACCGCATCCGGCTATTTGTGCGGCACGCGTATCCCACGGTTGCTTCGGGAAGAAGAGATCGATAAGGGGAGCGACTTTCAGCATTTTTCGAGTCCTTCCGTGATCGTTTTCGCCTTATTGAGAACGGTTTCCTCGGAGTCGAACTGGGAAACTCCGATGACGCCAGTACGGTGGATGATATCCTTGGTGACCGGCCAGGAATCGGGGTTGTAACGCTTCATGTTCTTCACATGCTGGCAGGTGAAGGGGCAGCCCTCGGACGTAGCACTCTTGAGTCCGATGATGTGCTCCCAATGCCAGGCCATGTGCCAATTGCGGACGCCGCGCGTGGCGTCCCCGGCATTCCCGCCGATCACTTTGGCGTTCTGGGCGCGGATCGAGAATTCCTTGTCCTCGAACA
>CAZORN010000152.1:0-7250 GCA_964581935.1 uncultured Victivallales bacterium | reverse complement strand
TTCGACGATTCCGAGTTCATCCGTTCATTCAATCCGCCGCTTGCCACCTGTATCCAGAACATTTCCGGATTCACGAAGTGCGCTTCGGAAGTTCTTCTTGCCAAAATAAGACATCAGCAGCCGGATGCCATTCAATATGTTCCGGAACCGATTGAGGTCGTCAGACGCGAATCCCTGAAACAAATCAATACATAAAGGAAGTGAAAAATGAGCCAAGGAAGATTCAGATGGGGTTTTACAGAACTCCGCAACGGGAGCGGTCATCCCTTCTTGAGAGCGGGATTATTTACATTGATTGAGCTTCTGGTTGTTATTTCTATCATTGCGATTCTGGCCTCGCTGCTGTTCCCCGCACTCAGCAAAGCCAGGGAAAAGGCTCGCGGAACACTATGCATCAACCAGATAAAACAGTTGGGCTTAAGGACCCTGTCGTATACCGACGACTATAACGGCTGGAGCCTGATGAGTCAGCCGGACGGAAAAGGCTACAACGTCAAATTACTGAATACGGGATACATTCCTCAGACGGATGCAAAATATTACGAGATGTTCTATTTCAACGCAAAAACGATCTGTCCGACGATGCTTCCGACAAAACTCGCCAAAGATGATATTTGGTATAGCAACAATTACTGTTATGCCATTCCCCGTGATTCCAGACAATGGTATGAGACTTCCGGAACATCGGCGACCAGTGATTACTATCTCCCCGGTGATTATGCAAAACTCGGCAATCGCATACGCAGACCGTCGGCCTTCAATTACCTCAATGACGCATGGCGTGAAAATATGTTTGGCCCTTATATCTCTTTCTATAATCTCATGGCGACGACATACGGACTCGTTGCATTCGCGCATAACAAGAAGTCCACAATGTTTTTCCTCGACGGGCATGTCGGCCAGCATGGAGCCGAATCCATGAAAACGATCGGCTTTTCAAGCTATTACCTCTACAAATAAAGGAAAAAAAATGAAAAAGATGTTGTACCGCTGTCTCCTGTTTTTTGCTTCCACCGCGCTCTGTGCGGGAAATCTTGTTGAAAATCCGTCTTTTGAGGACGGCGTTCCCAGACAACTCTCAAGTCCGATTAATCACTGGGCCATACGTTCATTCAAGGAAGTTTCCGCCTTTCACAGCATTGACGCTTCGCAGGCCCATACGGGGAAACGGTGTGCGCTCATTTCCATTCCGAAAGGAAATTCCAAAGCAGTGGGCTACTTCACTCCATTGAACAAAATCAAAGTTGAGGCCGGGAAGAAATATCAGTTTTCCGTATGGAGCAAAGGCGGCACGGGAACGGTTACACTGACCCGTTATGACATGGAAGGCAAATCCCTTGGAATGGGAGGCATGAAACGCGCCGATGTCAAGGCGGGGAACGAATGGCACGAAACGGTGATCGATTATCTGATGCCTCCCTCTGAAAAAGGCGCATGGCTGATTTCAATCCAACTCGGATTTTCCGGTGAAGGCGAGATCCGCTATGATGACGTATCTTTTTCGGAAGTCGCCATCGACAAACACATCGTCGAATTCTATCCAACTTCCGCCACCCTTGAAAAAGCGCTGTATCCGATCGAAGGCGAAGCAAATCCGCTGCTGGTCTATGTCTATTCTTCCGAACCTTCCGGCGACTATGCCCTCGAACTTGATCCGTCGGGTGATTTCCAGCTCCTTTCGGCAACGCCCGTTTATTGTGGACTGGTTCCAGAAGAGAACGCTGTCGTTTCCGGGAAAAAGATTACGATTCCGCTGCATCCCAGGTCCATTCTTCCGATGCAGCGCTTCAGCTCGAACCTGATGGTCGGGACCGGACTGCTCTACCGTGCCGGGGCAGGGAAACTGGATTGGAAGCTCCTGAAAGACGGCAAGTGCATCGATGGCGGTACCTTTGTGTTGAATCCGGTGAAAGAGGGGAAGGGAAAATTGCCGGAAAAATTTGCCGTCGGCGGATGGTATGCCCCTTTTCTGGGGCACGTGAAAGACGAAAAAGTCATCGAAATGTGGGTGTCCGCAATGAAACGTTCCGGAATCGTCTCCGCGAGTTTTAATAATGACGGCAACATGAAAAAAATCAGCGATCTGGGAATCGCGCCGCAATTCTGCTTCTGGCTGACGGCGCCGGACAGATGCCTGACGAAATTATTGAAAAAGGAAGAACTGGAAAAACGGATCGATGGAATCTCAAAATGGACGAAAGATTTGAAGAATCCTTCGGCAAACTGGAATTTTGAACCGAACCTCGGAGAGTATTACCACATGTGCCCCGATTGCCTCGCCGAATTTGAAAAATTTTCCGGGAAAAGAACCGATGGAATCACCGATGGAAAAAAGCTGGAAGCCAAATACCCGAAAGAGTATCTGACTTTCAAAAATGCCCAGATGCGTTCGATCATGCAGCGGTACGCGGATCTCTGTCATGCGGCTGGAATCAAGGCTTCCGTCTGTTCGCTTGCGGCTCCCGCAAAGCGGACGCCGCAAGCGATGCTGTTTCTCGAACAGTGCTTCGGAAAACTGAACGAATATGACAAAATCCTCGATGAATATCAGTCGCAGGTATACCAGCGTCCGACCCAGTTGTGGGACCCTCTGGAATCCATGATGGAATATTATCCGGGCTCGACAGTCGTTTTCACCTCCGATGAACGCGGCAACGGTTCAAGCTGTCCATACAGCCTTCTCACGCCGGAATCGGTATATCTTGAAACCGTCATGGCCGCCATGCTCGGAACAAAAAAAATCGTTTTGTTCGTCGGTTACCATACGTTCGACGGCCGGCAGGTGACTGCTCTCAGGAAAGCCCTTGACACCATCGCGAAATATGAGAATTTCTTCTTCAGCGGCAAGGCCGGAACCGTCGGAGACAATCCCGATTCTCCGGTGAAGGGACGTCTCTATGAATACGGTGGAAAACGTCTTCTCGCCGTGATCAATCCCGCTGAATATGCTCCGGGCGTTTTTGAATTCAGGACCGGCATGGACGGCTTTTCTCTCATCGATGCGGAGAATGGAAAAATGATTGTTTCCGAAAATGGGAAACATGTGTTCGGAAAAGATGAACCCGTTAGAATTGCGTTGAATCCGGCGTCGATCCGCTTCTTTGAATTCAGAAAAGGAGCATTCAAGGCGGCCGAAACGGAAATGATGCCTGAAGAAAAAGTCAGAACGGAAAAGATCCTCTTGAATGCCGGAGATTGGAAAATTTCAGACGATGGCTCCGGTATTATCCGCGTTGAAAGGGACGGGAAAAAAGCGGAAGTGCATTATGCCGACGGTGCCGTAGTTGTGATGCCGGGGGTCCGTTATGAAAAAAAGGGAAGCGGAGGAGTATTCCGTGACCTGTTCCATTATCCCGCAGACGTGCGTTGGTGCGATGATGCGAAAGGCGTATACCTTCCCGGTGTGCCGAAACTGGAGAACGGTTCACTGAAAATGGATTTTTCGCATCAGATGAAAGAGCCGCGTCTTGCTGGTCTTGTCCTGAAGAAGACGTTTACCATTGCCCCGGATTTCTCAGATATCCAGGCGGAAATCTCCCTTGTGAATACTTCTGGAAACCCGCTTGAAACCGCATATTGGAGCCACAACAGATTCGATATTCCTAAAAAGGACGCTGTCGTGGAATTGGAAAAAACAAAAATTGACCTTTCCGGCACTCATGATGTGAACGTCTATCTTCCGGTGAACGGAGCTCGGCAGGTGAAATATGCCGGAAAGTGGGTCTTGGGATGGAATGAAACATATCTGGAAAAAGGAGATTCGGCTCCGGGAAAAATATACCTGTGGACAGGAGACGGCATTCCTTCCCTTGAACTTATCGGGACAAAACAGATGATAAAGCCCGGCCAGGAATTAAAGATTACTTTTGATCTCAGAAAAATTCAGTCTGGGAAATAATCTCCGTCTGAACACCGTGTCATGAAACGCAGCACGATTATGAAAAAAACGGCAGAATCATATTTAAATGACGGAAGAAACCAGGAATCAGGAAGATTTTGTGGGTGTGGGTTGGATTCAAACAGGAAAATTTGTTCCTGACAAATATTATGCGAATAAGCAATCCGTCAATCCCGTCGTCAGGATTTTTCCGGACCGGACTGTAATATTTCAGGACGTTTGTTTCATTTCAGGATTTTTTGCGGCTTTCGGCAATGCGCCGGGTTCGATTGCGACATTCCAGAGGCATTGCCAGATGGTTTTGAGAAGGATGAAGAGTTCGCGGCTTTCGATGGTGACGGCGTAGTTCTCCTTGAGCGCGGAATGGATCGCGATTTTTTCATCGTACAGATACAGCCCGGCGATGTCTTCGCTGATGGGCGTGGGGAGGTAGCGCACGCGGCGAAGATTGTGTTCGCCGGGCTGCATGTAATCCTCGTCCCGTTCGCGCGAAGGATTGCGGATCGCGTTGGACCAGATCCCGCGTTCGATGCGCCGTTTGAAGTAATCGCGCAGATATTGTTCTCCGCTGGTTTTGAACATCTCCTGGACGGACCCGAAGTAGAAATACTCCTTGGCCTTGACGTTGAGAAGCTCCTCGTTGACCGTCTTGATTCCTTCCGCACCCTGATAGAAGCGGATGCGTGGGCGCTGTTCGCCGCCGAGATACAGTTCCTTGAGGCTGGGCAGGATGGAATCGAGCGTGCGGCGCCGGCGCTCCTCGATTTCCTGGAAGTTGTCCGGATTCTCCGCGGTGAAGCGCTTTTTCTTTCCGAGGAAACTTTCCGAGACCAGCCCTCTGGCCTTGAGGGAGTCGAGCACGTCGTAGACGGTCGGATGCTTGAACCCGGTGTTTTTGGCCAGTTCGATGGCCGAAGCCGAGCCCAGCTGAAGCAGGGCCAGATAGACTTTTGCCTGCCGTCCGCTCAAATCGAGATTCGAGAGTTCTTCAATCAGATTCATTTCCGTTTCCTCTCCGTGTGCCTGCATCGGTTTTAATATACAGGCGGAGTGCCTTCCAATGCAAACGCCTCCGTGATGAAAAACCGATGATTTTCCCGGAAATGCGTCTTGTAAAAAGGAAAACCGCGCTTTTTCGGAATGTCGTAAAAAAGCGACATCTTTTATTTGTTTATTTTCAGTTGAAATAATCCTTTTTATGGATATACTATGGCGTGTCTGTAATTTGGAAGCGACATCATTTCAGCAGAGGCGGAAAAATGAATTATTACGACGTCTTCCCCAGAATGGTTCCGGCGGACAAATCGTCAGAAGTCCGGATACGTCCCCGTTTTGAGCATGCCGCGTTTCCGGGCCCGGAACGTCTGAAGGTCTACTGTGTCCCGGTGGACGGCTATTATCCGGACGGCACGTGCCGTCACTACGGCGGAGGCGAAAACGGCAGCTGTCCGCTTCACTGGGAGCTCAGGGACGGAACGCTGATCGTCAATGGTTTTTTCGCCGGGGAACAGGAGCAGATCATCACCGTGGAGATTGCGGGAGAAAAGGATCCTTCCGTGAAGACGGTCCGGGAATTCCGCATCTATTCGCTGAAGAAGGATCTGTATGCGCTGCGTCCGTTCAAGGGCGATTTCCATATTCATACCACCCGTTCGGACGGACGGGAATGCCCGAACTACGTTGCGGCGCAATATCGCCGGCGCGGCTTCGACTTCATCGCGGTCACCGATCACCGGAACTACGCTCCCTCGCTGGAAGCAATCAATTTCTGGAAGAAGTTCAATCTTGATTTCCACCTTTATCCGGGAGAAGAGGTTCATTCTCCGGGAAATCCGGTCCACATCATCAATTTCGGGGCGAAACAGAGCATTAATGAACTGTTCCGGGCCAACGAGAAAAAATACATGCGGGAAGCCAAGGCGATTCAGGAGAAGCTTCCTCCGATGGAGCGGGGCCTCGACACCTTTCCGGTGGCCGCCTCGGAATGGGTTTTCGACCGCATCCGTGAAAACGGAGGGCTCGCCGTCTTTTGCCATCCCTACTGGTATGTGACTCAGAATGTCATTTGCGAGGCGCTGACCTCGGCCATTTTCCAGCGCCGGAAGTTCGACGCCTTCGAGCTGATCGGCGGTTTTTACAAACATCAGTCCCGGTCCAACAATTTTCAGGTGGCGCGCTGGGTGGAGGAACTTTCAAAAGGAAACCGTTTCCCTGTGGTCGGGTTGAGCGATTCGCACGGGACCAGCCACTTCGAGGAGGGCAAGGAAAAAACTTTCACGGACAGTTCGGACCGCGATCTTTTCGACTGGCATTTCACCATTGTTTTTTCCGGAAAGAACAGCGTGCCGTCCATTGCGGAGGCGGTGCGCGATTTCCGTTCTGTGGCCGTCTGCCGCTACGGCGGAGAACGCCCGAATCTCTACGGAGAGTTCCGGATGGTCAAGTATGCGGACTTCCTGCTGCGCGAATACTTCCCGATCCAGAGGAACCTCTGCGAGCCGGAAGGCGACCTGATGCTCGAGCATCTCGCGGGCGATTCCCATGCCGAGGCGGCGCTGGAACCCCTCCGCACCCGGACCGCCGAGTTCCGCGAAGAAAGTTTCAGGAAGTGGTAAAATGTCGTTCATCGCCTTCGTCCTGATCTTTTTTTCCGTGTTTTTCCATGTGGCGTGGAACATGATTTCCAAAAGCACGAAACCTTCGATGGCGTTCTACACGCTGATGTCGGCGACTGCCTCGGTGATCTGGCTGCCGTTTTTTCTGCTGTCGGACATCCGCCTGACGGAACTTCCGTGGAAATTCCATGTGTTCCTCTTCTCCAGCGTTGTCGGGGAAGTGCTGTACGTGTTCGGTCTGGCGCGCGCCTACCGGTGGAACGACATCTCGCTGGTTTATCCGGTGGTGAGGGCTCTGCCGGTTCTGATGGTCGCCGCGGTGACCATCCTTTTCGGACTCGGGAAACAGCCGGGTTCAATCGCCCTTTTCGGAATGGTGCTGATCACGGCGGGATGTTTCCTGATGCCCCTCCGGAAATTCTCGGATTTTTCGTTGAAACGCTACATCACTTCCGTGGTGGGATTCATTCTCCTGGCGGCGGCCGGGACGACTCTATATACGATTTTCGACAGCAGCGCGATCAGGATCATCCGGGAGGGCACGGGCCGGATCAGCATCATGGACACGCTCGCCTACCTTTTCCTGATCGAGTTCGGTCTTACGGTGGGGGAACTCCTCGTGGTGGCGACGAACCGGACGGAACGCGCCCTTTTCAAGAAGATGTTCGGACGGACCGTTTACCCGGTGCTGGCGGGCGGATGCAGCTCATCCGCCTATGCGCTGGTGCTGTTCGCGA
>CAZORN010000151.1:0-7287 GCA_964581935.1 uncultured Victivallales bacterium | reverse complement strand
AGAACGTCTTGATTTCGGGCGCGTCGTAAGCGGAATCCTGCAAGTCATAGAGCACTGTTACGCCACGGTCTGCGGCCATCTGCATCAGAGGTATCGCCACTTGGCTGTCGTGAACCGACGCCGATGTCAAAATTGCCGCAAGCGGCACCCCTCCATCGCCAAAAGTGAGGTGAAACTTGAACCCAGTCCAATATTCCGGCACCCCCTTGCTGTTGCGTTTGCCACCCCAGTCGCAACCGGTCGGCAAATCGGCCAGATTTTCTTCGAGGGAACGGTTCCCTTGAAGTGCAAGACGTCTTGTCCGAATTTCCTCTGTTTGCTGCGCCTTCATGACTTCAAGTTCGGCCTTGCTTTTGCGCCCACGTTTCTTTTTGAGCTTGGGTCTCGGCGTGTTTTTCCGGCAAGCTTTTTCACGCCCGATGATTGCCGTTGAATCCGTGTTTGCATGCCCGACAAGTCTTTTGTCGTAATTTTCACTGATCACCGTCTCATGCGCGACGCAAAGCAGTTTCTGCGCGGCAAATTCGCCGAAGGCTCTCGAAAAAGTCGCCTCGGATGGCACTTCGCCACGGGATTCCCATCCGCACAGCAATCTCAAATTCGAGTTCGTTTCCAAATTGTCAATGAGCACTTTCGTCGTCGGAAAGCTATAAATCGTTTTCAGATAGAATGCACGAAACAAATGCTCTCGGTTCGCCATCGGACGACCTTGTCCA
The DNA here is from genome assembly GCA_964581935.1 of uncultured Victivallales bacterium. Lineage (GTDB taxonomy): Bacteria > Verrucomicrobiota > Lentisphaeria > Victivallales > UBA1829 > SIG94. The sequence continues at coordinate 6,571 of CAZORN010000151.1, read as the reverse complement.
CTCCAGCACAACGCGCCTTTTATGAACCTCGACGGCTTCATCAACTCTATTCCAAGCAGAAACTCCTTCATTTTCGCGGTTATTTCGCCCAATTCTTCTTCCACCATTGGAAATAGATTTCTCTGTATGGCAAAGTAATTCTCGCGTAGATCGTTCATCTTGCCTCCGGTTTTATGCCCAGAGTTTAAGATGAACCTTCTACCGTTTTTTTCATCCCCTTCGATTTAAATACTTTTGAAATTACCTCATTTTCATTATTTTCTTCCTGCCGCCCTATTTACAAACCCGAGCAATGCGAACGATTGCATCAACTATATTATAACCATATCCATTCTTTTTGTCAAGTTTCTGTTCAACAAATTCCAAAAGAATCTTTACGAGAAACACTGCCGCACAAAACGGGCGGGTGAATGTTTATTCTGTCGCTTTCTCCATTTCAACCGAATCCACACGGGCTTTCGCCTTCGCTCCCCCGGAAACCTGAATATACAGATAGCCATTTTCTCCGGGTTTCGTTTCAAATTCGAACCGGAAGGTCTGCGGTTCGGCTTTCAGCGCAAACGGCCCGAAGTCCGGGGCGCGTCTTTTGTGGCTTTTTCCTTTCTCGGTGAAAGTGCTCAGATACGCGGTCAGGTTTCCTTCGCCCGAGGCCGTGATCTTCCCGACGAACTTTCCCCCTTCCGGCGGAAGGGAAAGGTAGTGCCAGAGCAGATTCGTGAACTCGATATGGTTCCGGTGGTCTTCCGTCGTAACCAATCCGGCGGAATGCCCGCTCCAGAACTTCGGAAAAGTCGGTGTTGTCAGAGTGAGGTCTTTCCGGGAAGGACCGACTTCCATGAAATTTCCGTTCTGGACGACCGGCGCAACCGGCTTGAACGATTTCAGTTCATATTTCCCGATGCTGTTTTTTTCGACCAGAAGGTTGAGCGGCGAAGTTGAAAATATCTGGACGACCGGCGAGCCGAGCCGCAGGAACAGCTTGGACGCGTTGAAACGCACGCTCCAGACTTCATATAAGGAAGGATCTTTTCGTTCCGCGGAGAGGATTTTGCTTCCCGCCAGACGTCTGGCTTCCGCGACGACTTTTCCGGAAGGATCGACCAGGGCCGCGTCTGATTCCTCGCGGAGAGAACCGCCCGCTTCCACCCGTACGGTTTTCGTTCCCGCCGGAACCGCGAAGTAGAGAGTCCCGGAACAGCCGAAAACATAGAGTTTATCGCTGGAGCTGAAGGCCTGTCCGGGCGCGGAGCACGAAACCTTGACCGTCTGGCCGCGGGCGGCAACGGCAAATTTGTAGATGCCGTTCTCCTGAGCCTCCAGCGTATAGTCCAGACTTCCTTTATAGGGAACCGCCAGAGTCTTCACATTCGGAACGGTCGGAGTGGAAAGGACAATTTCAAGCGGCTTGTTGTCATACGCATGAACAATTTCATTGGTAAAGCGAATCGGAATCCGGCTTCCCGCTTTGGCAAACACGTAGTAATCCGTATTGCCGCGGAACCGGATGCTGTCGCCCGCATTCTCGCCTTTCCCCGAAACCGGAAGGAAGTTCGCACGGTCCATCACGGCAATCTGGAACGCCTTGGCCGCCGGATCGGGAGCACTTTCGCGGATGAACTTCGCACAGTCGAACTTCTTCACTTCGCCTTTGGAATTCTTTACGATCACATTCTCCACCACCGGCTGGATCAGGGCGTTTCCGTATTTCGAATTGAAGAGGACCGGCGCACGGTCCTGGTCGTCGATCACGGTCAGATTCCGGATCTCGATGCCGTAAAGGTCCTTCGGGGAATCGCTGGAAAGGATCATCGCATTGTATTTGGAAAGACGGTTGTCGATGACGCAATCCTCAAACACGAGTTTCAGGTTGGGAACGATGTGGAGTCCGAGGTTGACGGAAGGCGTCTTATGTCCTTCGATCCGGCAGCGGATGAACTCGATTTTCCCGGGCTTGTCCGGCTCTCCCATCGCGGTGTGCCCGAGACCGATCCCTCCGTTGCGGTTGTCCTTGATGACACAATCCCGGAAGGTGATGGTGGTCGGCAATTCCGAGTTGTTGGAAATATAGATCCCGGCCAGATTGTTGTTTTTGAACTCGCAGTTCTCGAAAACGACGTTCTGGAGGCCGACGCCGTCCTTGTAGTTGGGCTCCAGATCGAGGCCGCATTCGGGCGCCGTGCCGTCCGTGTCGTTGAACTTGCAGTTTTTCACATACAGGTTCTTCACCCCGGTCACGCTGAGTCCTTGACGGTGGTGATCCTCGCAGACCAAATTGGTCAGACGGACATTCCGGCAGTCCATGCTGCCCACATAGACGCCGTCGCCCCCGCTGGAACGGAGCGTCAGGTTGTCCACGGCGACGCCGTCGCTTTCCTGAATGCCGATCGTATGACGATGCTCGGCGGGCTTGTAATTCGCCTTGTCCTGATAGTCCTTCTTGTTCATCACGAACAGGACCTTACCGATTCCGCGCAAGGTGACGTTCTTCTGTTTGAAAATCTTGAACAGGGCATCCGAGTTCTTTTTGAAATCCCCTTTCTTCGCACGGATCACCACGCCGTCATTGAAGACGACCTCAATATTGGAGGGAACGAGCAGCGGTCCGGTGATCCAGTCGCTGCCGACATTTTCCACAATGACCTTCTTCGCGCCGGAATTCATGGCGTCCTGAAGACACTTCGTGGCGTCCTCCTTGTCGTAGCCCCACCAGACCGCTTTCGCTTCGGTGATTTTCCCGGATTGGACATCGCCGCGCTCCCTGGAATAGTCGGCGCCGGACAGAAGCAGTCCGCACGCAAAAAGACCTGAGACAAACACTTTTTTCGGAATCATGCTGTTTTTCCTTTTCGTATTTTTCATTTCAGTCCGCTTTTCCATTGAACGGATAAACCTGAAGATTGTAGGAGAGGTCGGCCGGGAAGGAATAGGGCGACTGCGCCGCGGTATCGTAGTTCATGACATAGGCGGAATGCTGTCTTTCTTTGATTTTGGTCATGTTGATGTTTTCCGCATGGCCGTCCGTGAATACGTAATTGATTCCGGTATTCTTTGGATGGCGCGGAATCCACCAGCGGTTGTTTCCGTAGTCGTAGGAATCTCCGAACCAGGCGAGCAGCGAAGGCGTCCGGACGGAATCCATCCGGAAAAAACCGCATTTGCTCGTCTTGATATTGTCCACATAATTCGGGTTGTAATTCGGCATGTAGGTGCTGACGGAAACAGGAGTTCCGGTTGGACACGCCAGCATGCTTCTCCATAAATCCGCACCGCCGTAAGGGACATTGATATACCCCAGGCATTGCGTTCCGTTGGAAGGATAAAACTTGCTCGGTGCGGAAAGGAACAATCCCCAGTTCAGGGTTGTTGAAAAGGTGGGGTTGGCGGTGCCGTCCTCGTAATACCGGTAAATGTAATAATAGTGGGGCGCCCACTCCTTGAAATCGGTGGAATAGTTCATGACCGACATTCCGAGCTGTTTCTGGTTATTCAGGCATTTGGCTCCCTGCGCCATCGCTCTCGCCTTGTTCAACGCCGGAAGAAGCATGGCGGCCAGAATTCCGATGATCGCAATCACGACCAGAAGCTCTATCAATGTGAAAAATTTCACCCCTTTTCGGGTTCTCCGCGAACTCCCTTTCCGCAACATCGCTGTTCTCATTGGCTTTTCCCTTTCCTTTTGGCATCCTGGACTGCTGTTTTCATGATAGTCAAACTGTCTCCGGCGGACCGAAGCAAAACCAGCCGCGGTTCCACCAGATAAAAATGATCCTCTTCCTTGACCGGTTCATGGGGCTTCTCCAGAAGGATATCCACCGCCAGCCTGCCCCGGTCGAAAAACAGTTCCTCGAACGAGGCCAGAGGAACCGGCGACAGTCTTCCCATGAACGCATTGGCGCCGAACCCGATCATCGCCAGGTCTTCCGGAATCCGAACTCCCGCCAGGGCGGCCCGGAACTGGACCCGGATGGCGATGGAGCCGCTGATGGCAAAGATGGCCGTGGGACGCTTCGAAGCATCCATCCGCAGAAAACGGTCAATGGTTTCATGGCATTCGCCGTCTTCGATGATCCAGCCGGGATCGGGAATGATGCCGATCTCTTTCATTCCTTCCCGGTATCCTTCATTTCTCGCCCGGATGTATTGATAGGAACGCTCCGGCACCGTGGCAAGACCGATTCGGCGGTGCCTCTGCTCCGCAAAAAAACGGACCGCCGAATATCCGGCCGCAAAATTGTCGATCCCGACTGCCGAGTATCCCATGGAAGGACCTTCGCACAGATATACCAGCCTGATCCGGTTCGCCGAACAGAATTCCGCCGTCTTCCTGCGGTCTTCCCCATCCACGGACATGGAGAGTATATTCGTCAGGCAATTCCCCCGGATTTCCGCAAAAGTCTTCTCCAGATCCTTGTCCTGATACAGCCGCACATTATATCCGAACCGCGCACATTCCTCCATGATTCCCGCCACCCCGGGAAGCGGAAAGGCATCCCGGTCCTGAAAGTCGCCGACAATCGCCACCGTATTGACGACGCCGGTCCGCATGGAAGCGGCCAGCAGATTGCGCTGGTATCCGAGCTCGCCGGCAATCCGCAGCACCCGCTGCCGCACTTCTTCCCGGAATTTCCTGGCGTCGGGATGATTCCGCAGCGTCAGGGAAACCACCCGGATGTCGATCCCCGCCTCTCGGGCGATATCTTTGATCGTTACGGCCATTTTTCTTCCGTTTCCTCGCAAAGTCATACGTTTGACCTTTCTCTAATTCCTATTATAAGCGTTTTTTTCCAAAAGTCAAGACGTGAAAGTCGAAAACACTTCTTTTTCTCGGCGAAATGATCCAAAACGCACGGCGGCTATCGAAATACGGGAAGGCGGCTTTTCTTTATCCATGATCTTTTGGAGAATCCTTTTCCATGATCCCCGCCGCCATCATTATGAATGATACTTTCGTAATAATACACCTCCTCCGGGAACAAACAGCCGCATGATATTTTCGCCCTCCGCCGTCCCCCGCCTGAAGATACCGTTTATGAAGGAAAAACAAGCATTCCGGATGATTGTTTTCTCCGCGTTCGAAAACGCCTTCTGAAATCATCTTTGCGGATTGCATTCTTCCCGACAGGGTGCTATATTAAATGCTCTGTCTATCTGAAATTGAATTTTTCAGAAGAAGTGATTATTTTTAAACCGGAGACAATAACGAACATGTTTGAAAAGAAGATTCAGATTCAGAATAAGGCAGGAATCCACTGTCGTCCCTCAAGCATGATCATGGGCGCGGTTGAAACCTTCCCCGGACACGAGTTCTTATTGGAATCCTCGCGCGGCACCTCCAACCTCAAGAGCATTCTGGATCTGCTTGCCCTCGGACTTCAGTTCAAAGATACGGCCACCCTCAAGGTCACGGGACCGAACGAACAGGCGGCCGGAGAAAAAATCGTCGAATTGTTTGAGCACGAATACGATTTTCACTGATCGGAGGATCTTATGAACATCGTCATCGCCGGCGCCGGAGAGCTGGGACAGCTTCTCGCCGTCAAGTTGACCGCCAATGCCCACGATGTTGTTCTTATCGATTCTTCCTTCGAAACGCTCGCGCACATCAACGAAGCTCTGGATGTCAAACTCATCGAAGGAAGCTGCATCGACCTCAACACACTCCTCTCCGCGAATATTAAAAATGCGGACGTCCTTCTGGCGGTCAGCGGCGATTCCGCCGCCAATATCCTCTCCTGTCAGCTCGCCTCGCGCCTCGGCGTCCAGAAAACGATCTGCCGTCTGAATTCTTCCTCTTTCTTCTCTGAAGAAAACAACATCACCCCTGAAAATTTCGGCATCTGGAAATACGTCTCGCCTACCGATGAATGCGTACGAAAAATCCTTGCCGTTCTCGAAGACCGCTCTCTGCTGGAGGAAATCCGCTTTTCCAATCCGGACGCCGTCATGAAGGTCTACGAAGTCAATCCGTCTTCACTCCTCTCCGGAACAAGGGTCAAGGATATCCCCATGCCGCCCGGAATGCTCGACGCCATCCGCTTCGCCGCCATCGTTCGCGAAAAACGCTTGCTCGTCCCCCACGGGGACACCCTTTTCGTTCCGGGCGACAAGGTTTACATCGCCGGAACCTCGAAGCAAATCCAGGAATTCATCCGCTGGATTTCAACCGACGCCCCCGCCCCGCACCATTCCAGGGTCATCATCGCCGGAGCCACCAACATCGCCAGAATGCTCGTACAGTCCCTCAGTCCTCTGGGGTACGACATCCGCTTTATTGAAAGGAACCGCCATGCCGGAGAGAAACTCCTCGATGAATTTCCTTCCAGCGTCATCGTGATCCACGGGAACCCCACGGATGAGGAAGTCCTTCAGGAAGCCGGCGTCGAAGCCTGCGACAACTTCATCAGCACCGCGCAGGACGACGAGGACAACATCCTCAGCTGCGTCATCGCCAAGCGTCTGGGGGCGAAAAAGACCATTTCCGTCACCTCCAAACCCGAATATATCCGCATCGTCCCTGCCATGGACATGATCGACTGCGGCATCAGCTCCACCCTCGTCGCAGTCAATACCG
>CAZORN010000150.1:0-7381 GCA_964581935.1 uncultured Victivallales bacterium | reverse complement strand
CCGCATCCGAGATCCTTTTCCTCGTGGATCCACCCGGTGTTGACCCATGTCTGGACCGTGACGGTCGGGGTATCGTTCCTGGGAAGGACGCAAATGCGCATTCCGTTGTCGCAATGAATGTGATGAATCCGTTCGGCGATGCCGGGGATGGGGGCGTTTTTCAAAATGCTTCTCCCTGTGGGTTGTGCTTTTCAGGCGATGACGGGCGGCTCGGGCGGTTCCGGCGGATCCGGAGGGTTCAGGCGGTCGCGGAGTTCCCCGATCAGCTCGGGCCGGCAGTTGAAATCGGAACGGGAATCCTCCGGACTGGCGGAGAGCAACTCCACACCGATCATATTATATACGATGTTGCCGACATCGTTTCCGGAACGGATGCCCCAGTTTTCCAGGACGTCCGGGGCGAGGGGGCCGAACTGGGTTTCCGCCAGTTCCATGGTTCCCGCGACCAGTTCTCCGCCGGAAATATGTCGTGCGCCCCGCGGCTTGGCGGTCCGCGCCAGTTTTTTCACGGTGAATGAAACCGCCTCGTTGATGAATTCGTAAGAGTCCGGATGATAACGGGAATCTTCCCGGACGATGCGGTCAACCGCCTGTGTGAACTTTTCATCCATTTTCCAGCGACAGCCTCCAAAGTGGGTTTCCGTGCTAATATAATCCCGTATGAACAAAATTCATAATTTATTCCGCGGAATATATTGAAAAAAATGTTTTTTGTAGTATTTTGTCAGGGTCATGCTAAACCGCCTGAAAATGGAATGGAGAAAGATAAGATGAAAGTCGTTGTCGCTTATTCGGGAGGTCTGGACACCTCCGTGATCGTGAAATGGGTCAAGGAAACCTATAAAGCGGAAGTGATCACCTTCTGCGCGGACGTCGGACAGGAAGAGGAGCTTGCCGGACTGGATGAAAAAGCCATCAGCACCGGCGCCTCGAAGTGCTATATCGAGGACATCCGCGAAGAGTTCGCCCGCGATTTCATTTTCCCGATGATGCAGGCCAACGCCATCTACGAGGGCACCTACCTGCTCGGAACCTCCATCGCGCGTCCCCTGATCGGAAAGAAACTGATCGAGATCGCCCGCAGGGAAGGCGCAGACGCCATCTGTCACGGCGCCACCGGCAAGGGCAACGACCAGGTCCGTTTCGAGCTCACAGCCTATTCGATGGAACCCTCCATCAAGATCATCGCCGCATGGCGCGATCCCAACTGGAAGTTCAAGTCCCGCACGGACCTCATCAACTATGCACATGAGCACAATATTCCGGTGACTTCCACCGTCAAGAAGCCCTACAGCATGGACCGCAACCTGCTGCACATCTCTTTCGAGGGCGGCATTCTGGAAGATCCGTGGAACGCCTGCCCGGAAGATATTACCGTCCTGACGACTCCGCTTTCCAAGACTCCGGATACCCCGGAAGACGTCATCATTGAATTCGTCAAAGGCATCCCCGTCAAGGTCAACGGCGAGGCTCTCTCCCCGGCGGTCCTGATGAAGAAACTCAACGTGATCGGCGGCAAACACGGCGTCGGCCGGATCGACATCGTCGAGAACCGTTATGTCGGAATGAAGTCCCGCGGTGTTTATGAAACGCCCGGGGGAACCATTCTCCATCAGGCGCACCGCGCCATGGAGTCCATCACCATGGACCGCGAAGTCATGTTCCTGCGCGATTCCTTCATCCCGGCTTACGCCCGGATGGTCTACAACGGCTTCTGGTATGCGCCCGAACGCGAAATGCTTCAGGCCGCCATCACGGAAAGCCAGAAGTTCGTCACCGGAGAGGTCCGCTGCACGCTCTTCAAGGGCGCCTGCCACGTCAACGGCCGCCGTTCTCCCTACAGCCTCTACGATGAAAAGCTGTCCACCTTTGAGAAGGATGACGTATACAATCAGCAGGATGCGACCGGCTTCATCCGTCTCAATGCTCTGCGGCTCCGCACTTTGGCGAAAAGCGCTCAGAAACGTTATTGATAAAAGCCGTCCGGGTGGAACGCCTCTGGTTTTCCACCCGGAAAAACAGGACGTCCCGGGGGTATTCTATGCACAAAATCTATTGGTTTTCCGGTACCGGCAATACACTCTATCTTGCTCGCGAGTTCGCCAAGTTCTTCACCGACGTCGAATTGATTTCGATCGGTTCCCTGGACCGCTCGGAGGATATCGTTTTCGATGCGGAAACGACCGGCATCTTTTTCCCGGTCTACTGCTTCGGCGTTCCGAACATCATCGAGAAGTTCCTGGAGCGGGTCCAGCCGATGAAAGAGCAGGGCGACAAGTTCGTCTATGCCGTCTGCACTTCCGGAGGCTTTCCCGGGGCGGCTCTCCCGATTGTGGAGGATACCCTTCAGGAAAAGAACATCAACCTGAACGCGTCCTTCCATATCCGCATGGTCTCCAACTACATCCCGCTTTCCGAACCGCCGGACCAGAAACATGTGAATGCGATCTTCGAGAAGGCGCAGCGGGCTCTCCGCATTGCCGTGATCGCGGTGAAGAAGCATAAGAAGACGCGTCCGCTCCGAGTCTTTCCGTTCGACACTTTCCTGAAATTCGTCGCTCGCCGCGCCGTCGCCACGCTTGCCGCCGCCGATGCCTCTTTCCATGTCGATGAAAAATGCACCGGCTGCGGCACCTGCTCCAAAGTCTGCCCGGCTTCCAATATTTCGCTGGACGACGCCGAAAAACCTGTCTGGCACCATCACTGCGAACAGTGCATGGCCTGTATTCAGTGGTGTCCGGTCCATGCGATCCAGTATAAGAATATTACCCAGAACCGGAAGCGGTATCATCATCCGGATGTTTCCGCCAAGGAAATCTTCCGCGCAAACGATTCCGAATAAAATAACTAATCTTTTTTTCATTATTTTTTTGTTTCCCCTCTTGTTTTTTTGGGAAGTTTTGATTATAATATAGGGGTGTAGAAAACTGAGATGCATCACATATCATCCCCCCCAAAAAATGGTGCATTTCAGTTTTCTTTTTTTTGTACATTCATTTTTCCCTTCCGGATTGCGCCTCAGGCGTTCCGTGTGTTGATCCGGACAGGCTAACGCGGAGGTGCTTTCCATGATTTTCCAGGAACTGTCCAATGCAAGACGTCTCTATTTCGCTTCGGGCGCCACGCTTCCTTACCGGAGCCGCAAACAGGCGCTGAAAGCTCTTTTCGATGAGATCAAAAAGCGTGAACAGGACATCTGCGCCGCGCTTCGCGAAGACCTCGGCAAGACGGAATTCGAGGCGAAAACCACTGAGATTTCCCTGACGCTGGAAGACATCTACTATCTGATCTCCCATCTGAAGTCATTCATGAAAACCCGCCGGGCCGCGGTTTCCCCGCTGAACTTCCCGGCACGGGCCATGATTCATCCCGAGCCGCTGGGCAGCGTTCTGTTGTTTTCCGCCTGGAACTACCCGTTCCATCTCCTCTTTTCGCCGCTGGCGGGAGCGGTCGCCGCCGGAAACTGCGTGGTGGTGAAACCGGCGGAGCTGGCGAAAGCCACCGCAAAGATCGCCGGGGAGATCATCGGAAGCGTCTTCCCGCCGGAATACGTCTGCGCGATTCAGGGAGGACGCGATGTCACTTCCGAACTGCTACGGGAATCCTACGACTATATCTTTTATACGGGCGGACCTTCCGGCGCGAAAGTCGTCATGCGCGCCGCCGCGGAATTTCTGACTCCTCTGACACTGGAACTGGGGGGCAAGAGTCCCTGCATCGTGGACGGCGACGCTGCCGTGGAGCTTTCCGCGAAACGGATTGTCTGGGGAAAGTTCCTGAATGCCGGACAGACCTGCGTTGCGCCGGATTATGTGCTGGTCCATTCCTCCGTCAGGGAGAAATTCATTGAAGCCATGCTGGGTCACATCCGGCGGTTTTACGGAGAGGATCCCGCCTCTTCGCCGGATTACCCGAGAATCATCAGCGCGGAGCACTGCGACCGTCTGGCCGCCCTGATGGCAAGCGGCAAAGCTCTTTGCGGCGGAACCGTCGACCGTGAAAAACGCTTCATTCCGCCCACTCTGCTGACCGATGTCTCTCCGAATTCCCCCGCGATGCAGGAGGAAATCTTCGGTCCGATCCTTCCGGTTCTTCCGGTCGATTCGCTCGATGAGGCGATCCGTTTCGTCAACGGACGCCCCAAGCCGCTGGCCCTGTATTATTTTTCGGCGAAGAAACGCCGTCTGGACGAACTGCTGGAAAAAACCTCCTCAGGAGGGGTCTGCGTGAATGAGACGATCATGCACTTCGTGAATCCGGCCCTGCCGTTCGGCGGTGTCGGCGCGAGCGGCTTCGGCGCGTATCACGGCAAACTGAGCTTCGACACCTTCACCCACTACAAGGGCGTGATGGTGAAAGCCGACTGGCTGGATCTTCCCATGCGTTATCCGCCGAATCTCAACCGGAGTCTCGGATTGCTCCGGCTGATCTCGAAGTGAGTTATTTTCCGGCGCTTTTCTTCTCCGGAGCCTTTTCCAGCGCGAACTCGATCAGGGGGCGGTTGCCCCGATGCTGGTCCATCTGACGCCGGAGTTCTTCCAGAAGATCGGAATAACGCATGTCTTTCCGGCTCTGAATCCGTTTTCCGCCGACCTCTTCCAGCGAACGGATGACGAACGCCGGGGTGATCTTCTCCAGCGGAACGGCCACCTGATAGTAATGGGTGCCCGCCGAATCTCCGCTCACCGTCTCCGTGAGAATTCCGGCGGTAACCATCTCGAACAGCCGGTTGCGCACCGTCCTGATGGGAATTTCCAGCGAAAGGGAAATCTGTTCATCGGAGAGGGGCCCCCGGCATTCCGCGAACGAACGGGTGATGGACGAAAGAATTTCCAGACAGTAGATATATTTCTGTGTCTGGCTCAGACTGCCGTCGACCGGCTCCATTTCATATTCGCTGACGTTCTGGATGGAGAAGCTCAGCTGTGCGCCCGCGAGAATCAGAATCCAGCTCAGGTTCAGCCAGATCAGGAACAGGGGAAGCGCGGCGAAACTGCCGTAGATCGCGTTGAGCTGGGTGGTCGTATATTGCGCGAAGATGTAGACGGATTGGAGGGCCGTATACGCGATGGCGGTCAGGAAGCCCGCGGGCAGGGCCGAAAAAAACCGGACCTTCGTATTCGGAATGACGATGTAGATAAAAGTGAAGATCACGCAGGTGACCAGCAGGGGCAGAAGTCCGGTTCCGAACTGGAGGAGCGTATTGAATATCTCGGAGAAGGGAAGCGTTTCCGCCAATCCGGTTGCACGGGTGGCGGTGAAGACGATTCCGCCGCCCGCGGTCAGCAGCAGGACGGGACAGAGAATCAGGATCGTGACATAGTCGGCAAGTCTCCGCATGAAGGAACGTCCGCGCTTTACGCCCCAGATTTCGTTCAGGGTGTTTTCGATGTTGCTCAGGAGTTTGATGGCGCTCCAGAGGAGAAGGATTACGCCGAAGCCGGCCACGATTCCGCCGCGCGTTTTCTGAAGCAGGGTGTCGGCGAAGTAGATGATTTTTTCCGCCGCTTCCGGATAGGAGCTCATCACGTCCCGGATCTGGACCTCCAGATTTTTTGCGAATCCGAGTCCCTGCGCGACTCCGAAGACCAGCGCCAGGATCGGCACGACCGAGAAGAGCGAATAGAACGTGAGCGAAGCCGCCTTGATGGAGCATTCGTTCTGGATGAAACGCCGGATCGTGAGGACGAGAATCCGGGCGCAGCTCAACGGCAGCCGGGCATACGGCGGAACGTCCTTGCTGCGGATCATCCACAGCTTTTCGTTGCAGAAGCGTAAGAGGGAATAGAACATTTTTCAAGTCTCCTTGTGAAGCGGTTCGGCCGAACGGATCCAGGCGCCGCCGATCAGGGTTTCCTTATCGTAAAAGACCGCGGCCTGTCCCGGAGTGACGGCGCGCTGCGGTTCCTTCAGCTCAAGATGACACCCGGCGTCTGTCAGGATCACTTCCGCGGGCACGGCGCGGGAACGGTAACGGATTTTCACCGAACATTCAAAATGCCGGAGTCCGCGGAAGGCTTCGTTCAGAATATGGGGGGCGTCCAGAAGGACCGTCCGAGAAAGAAGATCGCCGTTGTTCCGCGTCAGGACGACCGTCTGCGTATCCGCATCGATCCGAAGGACGTAGGCCGGGGTTCCCATGGCGACGCCCGTTCCTTTGCGTTGGCCGATCGTGTAAGCGTGGATCCCCGCATGCTTTCCAAGAATTTTTCCATCGGGGGATACAAAATCGCCGGTCCGCGCGGGACCGTGGAAACGCGTCCTCAGCATTTCCGCCATGTTGGAGCCGTCGCATGGAGAGAAACAGGCGTCCTGGCTTTCTTCGGCGTCCGCGTTGGGGAGCTCCAGCTTCCGCGCAACGGCACGCACCTGGTCCTTGGTCATGGCGCCCAGCGGAAAACCGGCGAAGGCGAGCTGTTCCGGGCTCAGTCCGAACAGAAAGTACGACTGGTCCTTTTCCGCGCAGACGCCTTTCTGGAGAACCGGAAAACTTTCCTCCGGAGGCCTCCGGAGGATCGCATAATGTCCGGTGACCAGCGCGGCGCAGTCTTTCTCTTTTGCGAACTCCATCAGTTTCCCGAACTTGAAGGCCGGATTGCAGAGGGCGCACGGGTTGGGAGTCCGGCCGCGTTCATATTCCTCCCAGGTCCTCCGCATGACCGATTCCTCGAATTCTTCCGAAAGGTTCAGAATCTCCAGCGGAATCTCCAGTTTGTCCGCGGCCGCACGGGCTTTTTCGCCGTGAAAACGTTCAGGACCGAGCAGAGACATCGTGACTGCCGTCACCTCGAAACCGGCCTCTTTGCAGAGATAGGAGGCGACGGAGGAATCCACGCCTCCGCTGAAAGCGACCATCAGCCGAGACCCCTTCGGAATGCCGGCGAACGGATCATAAAGGGGCGTCATGAGGCAAATTCCTTCAGGAAGAGTTCCATACGGACGCCCCGGAGGAATATCCGTTTTTTGCGGGAGGCGTGGCCGGAAAGGAGCCGGACGGCTCCGGACGGGATGTGAAAGGCTTCCGAAAAGAAACGGCAGAGCTCCTGATTGGCTTTGCCGTCGACCGGCGGCGCTTTCAGCGCGATTTTGAGTTCATCTCCATACATGCCGGACACGGCGGTCCGGGACGCGCCAGGCTGGATGTGACAGGAAACGACAAGTCCGTCTTCCGTGTTTTTCAGTGCGGCTGAAAGCTCCGGAGGGGTCATGGCCAACTCCCTGTCATAAAATAATGAGATTGTTCAGGCGGACTGCTTCGCGGGAAGATTCAGGAGATTGCGGATCTCGGCGACATCCAGAGTTTCTTTTTCGAGAAGGACGTTGGCGAGCTTGTCGAGACGTTCGCGCTGTTCGGTCAGAATCTTTTCGGCATGGGCCTTGG
>CAZORN010000149.1:0-7433 GCA_964581935.1 uncultured Victivallales bacterium | reverse complement strand
CGATCACCCAGTCGGCGCCTCCGGGGATTTTTGCCGCCAGATCGGCGTAACCGGAGGAAAAAAGCTCATGCGGGGCGTGCGCAAGGACCTCCGTGTCGGCAACAAGCACATAGGGAGCGGGACAAGGCAGCGTCTTCTTCAGGCCGTCCACCGTCATGGCCGCGCCGAAAGAGGTGTAGCCGTCCACGGAGGCCGCGGTCGGGACGCACATGTAATGGACTCCTGCGACTCCCGAAAGACGTTTCACAAGGTCGTTGACGGTACCGCCTCCGACCGCGATCGGGACGCAGTTTTCCGGCAGGACGCGCCGGAGCGCCGGGATGAGGGCGTTGTCCGCGTGGGGAATGGGTTTCGCAGGAAAGATATAAGGAGGATAAGGCTCGATTCCTGCCTCCCGGAGATACGCGTCCAACGTTTTCCCGGCGGCGTTCCAGGTATTTTCGTCCGCGACGATCCACGGGCGCGCATTCGGGAACCAGCTTTTCAGAAGGGCGGGAACATGGCGCAGGGCCCGGGGCTCCATGACGAAAGCGCGTGTTTCCATTCCGGCGGGAATATCGATCGTGTTCATTATGCCTCCAGTCAGAGTTGCGAAAGAGCTAATGTAACGCGCCGGAACGGAAAATTCAAGGATTCATCCGAAATACTCCCGGCCCCAGACGGTCATTTCAGACTCTCCGCGATTCTGCCATAAAGCATAAGGAACAGCCGTGAAGGAAGTCTTCCTGAAACGGGGCGCTGTTTCTGTATAAAGACTGTTTCCCGGCAGGTTCTCTTCATAAGCCGTCCCCCTGATTGCGAGCGTTCCAGTTGGAAGCTCCTTCGCCTTGACAAGTTTGAAGGATTGTGCGGCGGGAATCAGAAGCTGCGAAAGATTCCATCCGCTGTTGTCCGTGCTTTCGAGAGCATAAACCAGCGGTCCGCGCATGAGGGCAAGCTGTCCCGCATTGAAAGTCAGATCCGGATGCGCGCGAAGGACGATCACAGGCATGTCCAGCGAAACATGAAGAAGATCGCCTTTTTTCCACATCCTGCGGAAAGACGCATACCCCTTTTTCGTGTTCGGGAG
This sequence comes from uncultured Victivallales bacterium, assembly GCA_964581935.1. Classification (GTDB taxonomy): domain Bacteria; phylum Verrucomicrobiota; class Lentisphaeria; order Victivallales; family UBA1829; genus SIG94. Next base: position 6,364 of record CAZORN010000149.1, on the reverse strand, counting down.
AGTCGTTTTTCCATTCAGATGGAAGGATGCCTTGCAGTTCAGAGGGATGCGGAAACCAAACGTAAACGCGGCCTCGGAACCGAACTCGACTTCGATCTCCGCGCCGTAGGGATAATCGCCCCGGACCGTGATTTTGCGTCCGTCGGCTTCATAGACGGAGGCCGCGGGAATGTTGAGCTTCACCTCTTCGTCATTGGCCGACCAGAGGAAAGAGCCGATCTGAGGCAGGAAACGGCAGAAGTTGGTGGGACAGCAGGAACAGTCGTACCATTCCATGCGGGTTTTCTGGAAACTCCAGTGAGTGTTCCGGTCGACCCGGAGGAGGTTCTTATAGAAATAATGATAGCCGTCCAGACTGATTCCGCTCGGAATTCCGTTGTAAAGGGCGCGTTCGAGGACGTCCATGTATTTTCCGTCGCCGGTGATGTTGAACATGCGCGCGGCAAAGAAAACAAGTCCGATGGAGGCGCAGCTTTCCGCGTAGGCGCTGTGGTCCGGAAGATTGCAGTCGTTTTCAAAAGCCTCGCTGCCACGATCGGACCCGATGCCACCAGTGAGATACATCTTCCGGTTGGCAATGCTGTCGAAGACGTCCTCACAGGCGCGGAGAAGTTCCTTGTCGCCGGAGGCTTGCGCGATGTCGGCCATGCCGGAGTAGAGATAGACCGCGCGCACCGCGTGTCCGACCGCGTTTTTCTCCTCCCTGACCGGTTTGTGAGCCTGAAAGTTTTCCAGATTGCGTGAAGTCCATTGCTGATTTTCCTTGAGAAAGTAATTCGGAGACCGGCCACGCTCATCCACGAAATATTTTGCCAGATCGAGATATTTTTTCTTGCCGGTGACCTCGAAAAGCTTGCAGAGGGCCAGTTCGATTTCCTCGTGTCCGGGGTATCCGCGCTTCTGTCCTTTTCCCCTTCCGAAGACCGTCCCGATGTAGTCGGCATACCGGCATACGGCATCGAGAAAATTCCGCCTGCCGGTCGTCCGGAAATGCGCCACAGCCGCCTCGATGAGGTGTCCGGCACAATAGAGTTCGTGCGTCGAATGGAGACATGTCCAGCGTTTTTCCGGTTCCACAACGGTGAAATGGGTATTCAGGTAACCGTCCTTCTGCTGGGCCGAAACCACCAGATCGACGATTTCATTCAAATCCTTTTCCATCTCCGGGTCGTGCGAGAGCTGAACCGCATACGCCATGCCCTCGAGAACCTTCGCCACATCGGAATCCCAGAAGACATGGGGTTTGTCCGGCATTCCCTCCTTCCATTGAAGCTTGAACGCATTGATCCGGCCGTCCGTGCGGCAATGTTCCACGGATTTCGGAATGGTGGTCTCAAGGCACTGACGAATTCTCGGTGCGAAAAAAGGATCGTCGACCTTCACCTCTGCAATGGCGGCGGAACGGGTGTTTTTCATATTTTTTCCTGTCTTGTGAATGAGTTTCGCTTCTTTTATTTTTACCATACATCCGGCAGAAGAAACCGCAAGGAGACGGAAGATCAGAAAAAGGAGACAATTCCGGCATTTCATATTTTTCCAGAGATTTTCATGGAAGAGAAACTCCATATTTCAAAATGAATATCCGATTTCATGGAAGATATGGATTATTCCGTCCATCTGAAAATCAACCCGGCGGGAACAAAGGGGGTGAAACTGGAAAATAAAAGCTTCTTTTTTTGATGCAATTATTACGGATGTATTATTATATGCCGGCGCCGAACCGGAAAAGAAAAAAACACGCCGCGAAGGAATCCTGACCGGCGACAACGCCAACTCCTTGAAGGTCATGCAAAGAAATGAGGAAAATAGGAATGAATTTGTCCGATTTGATTTTGCTTTTTAACTATATTGATGCTAAATTTAGTGAAAATAATGATTGGAGTCGTGTTTTACAATGAAAAAGACGTTGATGCTGGCCGGAGAAAAATTCAACAGTCGGCTTTTTCTCGGGACAGGAAAATTTTCCTCCGGCGCCGAACTGAAGGCCGCCATCGAGAATTCCGGAACGGAACTGGTCACTGTGGCGATGCGGCGCGTCCGCATGAACGATGCGGAGCAGGATGACATCCTCGGCGCGATCGACCGGAAAAAAGTGAAAGTGATGCTGAATACCAGCGGCGCGCGGACGGCGGAAGACGCCGTGAAAATCGCCCGTTTCGGACAGGAATATTTCCGCTGGATCAAGCTGGAAATCCATCCCGACCCCATCCACCTGCTGCCGGACCCGATCGAAACGCTGAAGGCGGCGGAAGTCCTTGTAAAGGAAGGGTTCATCGTTCTCCCCTATATCAACGCCGATCCGGTTCTGGCCAAACGCCTCGAGGACGTGGGCGTCCACGCGGTGATGCCGCTGGGAGCCCAGATCGGAAGCGGACAGGGAATCCGCACGGAAGCGATGCTGGAAATTCTGATCGAGAATTCAAATGTTCCCGTAGTGATCGACGCGGGTCTCGGCGTGCCTTCCCATGCCGCTCAGGCGATCGAAATGGGGGCGGACGCGGTACTGGTCAACACCGCGATCGCGGCGGCGGCAAATCCGGCGCTGATGGCGAAAGCGTTTGCAATGGCGGTGACCGCCGCCGAACTGGGAATCGAGGCGGGCCCCGCGCCCATGAGCAGAAATGCTTCGGCGAGTTCGCCTTCGGATCTCTTTTCATCTCCAATCTGATTGAGGACTGCTGCAACAACGGGTAGAGAATTCCATGAAAATCAAATGTCCGCATTGTCAAAAAGTGACGGAACTGGAACATGTGGACTATGGGTCCAATGTGGAATGCATCTGCCATCAGAAGTTCAGCGTCGGCCAGGATACGGTCGTCGAAGAATATTCGGAAATTGACAGCAGGATACCGGAATTCATCGGACAGTATCCGATCACCGGATTCATCGGGTTCGGGGGAATGGGCAAAGTCTACAAGGGAATCCATCCGAATCTCGGGATGCCCGTGGCGATCAAGGCACTGCGGATGGAATACGTGACGGACCGCGCTTCCTGCGACCGTTTCGTCAAATCCGCAAAGATCTGCGCGAAAATCAATCATCCGAACATCGTGCGCGTCTACGACTGCGGCTACGACAACGCCAACGTCTATCTGGTGATGGAATACATCGGCGGCGGAAGCGCGCAGACGCTCCTCGACCGGGAAGGAAGCATCGACTCGACGAGGGCGGCGGTCATCATGCAGAAGGTGTGCGCGGGACTGATCGAAGCCGAAAAGCTCGGGATCGTCCACCGCGACATCAAGCCCGAAAACATCATGTTCACAGAAGACGGAACCGTCAAGATCCTGGACCTCGGACTGGCCAAAATTTACGGAGACAAGCGGATCGGAAAAGAGTCGATCACCGTTTCGCTGACCTCGCTGGGAACCCCTCAATACATGTCTCCCGAACAGGCCATCGACGCGACCAACTGCGATTCGCGGGCCGACATCTATTCCATCGGCGTCACCCTGTATCAGCTCTGCACCGGACGCCTTCCCTTCGATTCGCCGGACCTCAAGGAACTCCGCAGGATGCACGCCATGGACGAACCCGTTCCGCCGACCGTGCATCAGCCTTCCCTCCGGAAGGACTTCGAAACCATCATCCTGCGGTGCTTGGAGAAAAAACGCGATGACCGCTACGCCAATGTGGAGGAGCTGGCGCTGGACCTGGATGCGTTCCTCAAGAACCGGATCCTGCCGTCCACTCTTGCCAGAAACGTCCGCATTCCCTCTTCGTTCTCCTTCCAGAAACAGTCGACCGAGGAGGCCAACGCCAACGCATCGCTCAAATTGCTTTTGTGGCTGATGCTCCCGATCCTCTCGATCGCCCTGATTTCCGTGATTCTCTTCTATAACAGCAGCCAGCCCTCCTCCACCTCCCCGCTCTCCCCCGATGCACGGCGGGGCTCCCCGGAAAACGCCATCATGGAGACGCTCCACCGGCAGACCGCGCAATATGTGGAAGACAAGGATTATGCAAAAGTCATGGAAATCTACAATTCCTACGGCGGCGACCTCGCCAAAGAAACGGAAGTGGAACGGAAACGCCTCGCCAACGGATACCGCCTGACCCGCATCCACGAAACGGATGAACTGCTGAACACCACGGCGCAGCTCCTTCTGGAAGGCAAATACGAAGAAGCCCTGAGCCGTTACGCCCAGCAGAAAGGCAATAAACTGGTGCCCGAACTCGAAAAACCTCTGGCGGAGCTGGCGGGACTCGGCCCTTCCTACGCGGAAACATGGAAGGCCAGAATCGGGAAGCCCGCGGAAGTGGCCCTGGCCGGACAGTCTCTGGTCTTTCAGGTCACAGGAGTTCAGGGAGAACTGATTTCCGGCGTCCTTCCGGGAACCGGACAGAAAGTCCATTTCACCCTGCGGGATCTTCCCCTGAGCGAACAGACATACCGCCTGAACGGAGCAATGGAAGAGACCCGGAAGATATGGATGGGCATGATCTACCGGAAACTCGGAATGAACCGGGAATCCGCACGCCAGTATCTCTCCTCATCGCTTCTTGGACATCAGTTCCAGACTTTTCTGCCCGAAACGGACGGACGGTAACTTCGCTTCCCTGAACGCAGAAGGAATGACCCTGCCTTATTTTTTCCCGCACATCTGACGCTGATAGGCGGCCGGCGGCATAAAATAGAATTTTTTGAACGCCTTTGAAAAATGGTAGCGGTCGGCATATCCGGTCTGGGCGGCGATTTCGTCGATGGTGCATTCGGAATAAATCAGCAGTTTCCGGGCGGCTTCCATCCGCTGGTTCAGCAGATAATGTTTCGGTGTGGTCCCGAGTTCCTTCTGAAACAGCTGGTAGAAGTTGTTGAGCGACATCCCGACTTTCCGGCTGAGTTCGCGGTTTCCATGCGGCTCGGAAAGGTGCGAGGTCATGATTTCAGCGGCTTTGCGGATCCGCCTGTCCAGAACGCTTTCTCCGGGCGGAAGAAACGACGATTCCGGAATCAGCAGCAGATACTCGTAAAGCATGATGCGGAGAAGGAGTTTCTGTCTCGTTCCATCGCCGCCCTCCCGGAGCCGGGGAAACATCTTCCGGACGATTTCCGCGGAGAAAAAAAGAATCTCGCGCCGAACCCGGTTGAAAGGCTCGTCCGCTTCAAAATGAATGAACAGATGCCGGAAGGGACGTGTGTTGCGGGTGGAAAAGGTCGTGTAGGGAGGAATCAGAACCGCCTGTCGGCTGTTCATTTCATACGTCTTTCCATTCTGAATGAGAGACGCCCCTTCCGTCGGATTCCAATAGAAAAGCCAGACCCCGTATATGGCGTCCGTATAGTTCCATTGCGAAACGAGCGCGCAGCGACAGGACTGGAAACGGATGTCAAACGGGGCGGCCGGATGGACGACAAAATAATTTTCGGTATTGTTTGACATTTCTTTTTTACCTTCTGACATTTATTTTACGGTTCCGCTATGTATAATATATACACGAAATGACATAATGCAAGATTCTCCATCACCCCTAATGAAAAGGAGCGGATTCATAATGAAGATCAGCGAAGAACAGAGACGCCGTCTGGATATGGCTCTGGAGCGCCTGTATCTCAAACAGCGTCAGGTAAGGAAATTACGGAACTACAAACCGGGATGCAGCGCGGCGCCCCGTCCGACGGACTACGCGGAGGACGATCCCCTCTGCACTCCGGTCGATACGGAATGGGTGAAGCAGATCGAGCCGGAAAATTCCGACGTCGACGGCATTCTCCGTGAACTTCTGGCTCGGGCGCCGCGTCAGGAAACCTCCAAATTCGTGAAAATCGGGCAAGACAACCTCTGGGTCTGGGGCGGACCGACTCCCTACTGGGGCGGCAGCATGGCGGACGACACCCTTGTCCGGGGCGCCGATTATTTCAATGCAGAAAACGTGGTGTACGTCTATGGTCCCACCGATGAGAAAATGCTCGGCATCCACAGCAAATTCAAACGCGTCCTCTGCCAGATCAACGAAAACTGCCGCACGCCCGGCGCTCTGGGAAACCTGACGGAAGAAGAGAACGCGGAACATCTCAGCAAACTCTCCCTCCAGTTCCCGAACGTGGTCGGAGCCATGTGCGACGACGTGAGCGTCAACTTCTGGAAAGTGGTCCTCCCCGAATCCTTCGAGGCGCGTTCGAAGGCATTGAAGAAATTCAATCCCGCCCTGAAGATGTACGGCGTGTTTTATGTGCACGAGCTTGATGTCAAGGACTATTCCCATATCCTCCCCTACATCGACGTGGTCAACCTCTGGTTCTGGCACAAGGATGAAATTCTCGAATACGATGAAAAGATCGAGCTCTGCCGGAAGAAATTCCCGGGAAAACCGATCATCCAGGGGATCTTCCTGCACGAATACGGCCGCAGCGACGTCGGGA
>CAZORN010000148.1:0-7452 GCA_964581935.1 uncultured Victivallales bacterium | reverse complement strand
GGAAAGGCGTTCCTTCGTTCATTCTTACGTTGAGCGGTCCCGGATACAGCATGAAAAAGCAGTTTTCTCCCGCGGACAAATCCGGCGACGGGGTGGACGGCTTTCTCTCTTTCCGGTGGAAGCTCAAGGCGGGACAGATCAATTCCATGACCTTTTCCGCGGATCCGCAATATCTGAAGACAGGAGATTCTTTTGAAGCCGCCGTCATCGACTTCGTCTTTGAACGCACCTTGCCCGTGTTGTCGGAAAAACCTCCGGTCGAGCCTTCATGCTGGATTCCGGATGGTATTGCCGGAACCGTGAATGTCCCTCTCATCGGCTGGAAACCGGAAGCTCCCGCCGCCGGAACCGCTGTGACAGTGGAAAACTCCGAGGTTCCTTTCCGCGGGAAAAAAGTCCCGGCGCTGGTTCTGACGTATGTTCACGGTGATCGCTTCACTCCGGTATCCCTGCCGTTCCGGATTGCGGCGGACCGCTTCAACGTTTTCACATTCAAAGCCAGAGTCGAAACTCCTCCGGAGGTAAATCTTCTGGGGGAAAAAGAGGCTCCCCTGACAGGATGGTACAGTTTTCAGTTCAATCGATTTTACGATAATTTCGGAATCTCCATGCGGGAGAAAGACGGTATTCCCTGGTGCGCCATGGGCGTCCCTTCCACTCATTTCCTTCAGCATCTGGAGCCGAAAAAGGCCGATGACGACGGTTTTCATACATTCGTATGGGATATGAAGAACCAGAACCGGACCGGCAACAAGGGCTTCGATCTTTCCAAGGTCGCTTATGTTCAGTTTTTCTACGACAACCGGAAACTCAAGCCCGGCGAAAAGGTCAGGATCACGATTCTCGACCCGAAATTTGAAAGCGGCCGCATGAAGAGCGGCGGCGACATGAACCGCTGGCGGGCTTTCCGCAAATATATTGAAAACTATCGTCCGGACTATTCCGACAGCGTCCGTTTTCTGGGGGCGCCGGAAAAAGGACGTCTGCCTGTTCCTCTTCCGCTGGTCAAGGAGGGACGGCCTGTCGCGGAGATCGTTGGACAGTCCAGCCCGTGGAACCCGGAAGGGAACGCCGTGCGGGAACTTTACCGCTGGCTGTTCCGGCTGACCGGCGGAGTCGCCCTCCCGGTCAATGCGAAACCTTCGGAAGAGGCGTCGAAAACCCGGATTTTCGTGGGACGCAAGTTCGCCGAAAAACTGTTCCCGGAGGATATTTCAGCCCTTGCCGGAAGCGACGGCTGCGCGGTCCGCGCAAAAGGGAATTCCATTTACATTTTCGGGGCGTCGCCGAAAGGCACCCTGAACGGAATCTATACTTTTCTGGAAAACAACAGCGACATCATCTGGCCGCGTCCTTCGGAGCTTTTCGGGGCGGTCTATACGGAAAATCCGAACCTGTCGGCTGCATGGGGCGATGATTGCCACCGCGCACCCGCGCGCAACTGGGGATGGATGGGGAAAACTTCCGGACCGCAGTTCGACTATCAGGTCCGGAACCGCTGCAACTATCTCGGACTCCGCAGCAGCGTCGACTTCCGTTACTGGGGACTTTTCATGGAAGAGGGCGGGGGTCACAATCTCCATTCCTGGATTCCGTTCAGCCTGTGGAAAAACCACCCGGAATACTGGTGCATGATCGACGGAAAACGTCAGCATCCGAACGCCTATAAGAACCAGATATGCCTGAGCAATCCCGAAGGGAAAAAGATTTTTGTCAGTCGCTGGCTGGATTTCATTGAACATACCCCGCAGGCGAAAAAAGCGGACTGCCTCAACCTCAAGATCGAAGACAACTGGGGAAGCTGCGAATGTCCCGAATGCCTCCGCCCGATCCGTCTGCCGGACGGTTCCCTGCTGCACAAGGACGACATCGCATTCCGTTCCACGGAGTTTTTCCAGTTTCTGAACGAGGTCGCCAATACGGCGCACAACCGCGGATATCCGAATCTTCAGATCGGAACCTACGTCTACTTCTTCACGGTGCCGGTTCCGGAAATTCCAATCAGTTCGTACATCCGTCCTTATTTCTGCGACTATGTGAGGAAGGACCAGAAACAGCCGATCTTTTCGCCGATCAACGATTTATGGTGGCGGACTCTGAACGAATGGACGAAGGTTTCAAAGCGTGTCGTCATCCGCGAATATACCGGCCTTTACGTCTATTTCCGTCCTCTCGCGGAAGTCGCCGCGTGGGACATCCGGGCGGAGCTCGATGCCGGCGCCCTGGAGTTCACTTCGGAGTCCCTCCCGGAGTGTTCTTCCGAGAACGATTCCGAATTCGGCCGCCAGTTCGATGTCGCCGCCATGGAATACTGGGTGATCACGCGCCTTTACTGGGATCCGGGCGCAAACGTTGAGGAACTTCGCAAATATTTTCTTCGCCGGACCTTCCGGGAGGCCGCTCCGGATATGGAAAAATTTTATGGAACCATCCGGACCCTCTATTTTGCCGAGCCGCGCGCCAGCGATTTCGAGGAGAACCAGGAAACGCTCCGGCTCGTGATCGCTTCCGGCAAATTGGAGGAATTGCGGGGATACCTTAAATCCGCCCGGGAAAAGGGGAAGCATCCGGTTTCCGGGATGATGGTCGGGCGAATCTCGGAGCACTTTGAAGCATGGGTGAATTCCCTGCTGAAGGAATCGGAAAAATGAAAATCTTTCATCTCGATTTCAATTATGTGAAGCGGAGTTCCGCCTGGGTGCGGAATCTGCTGGTAACTGTCGCCGGACTCGGATACGACGCGATCCTGTGGGAACTCGAAGATCAGGTTCTGTGGGAGACTTGCCCCGAATGTGCGGATCCGGATTCCTGGACCAAGGAGGAATTCCGCGAATTGCTTGCCTTTTCCCGGAAACTCGGGCTGGAGCCGATTCCTCTTCTTCAAACGGTCGGACACGGTGAATATGTGATGAAACTGGAACGCTATTTCCCATTCCGGGAAGATCCCCGTTTCAACGACTGTTACTGCACCTCGAGCCGCGAGGTCCGTTCGTTCCTGAAACGCTGGATCCGTGAGTATTGCGAACTGTTCGGGAATTTGCGCCATTTCCATCTCGGCGGCGATGAGGCCTACCGTTTCGGAAGCTGTCCGGTTTGCTCCGTCCGCGGACGGGGCGAATTGTATGCCGAACACATTTCCGAACTTGCGGGAGTCCTCGCTCCCCTCGGAATCCGCCCCGGAATCTGGGGAGACATGGTTCTTGCGTCTCCGGAAAGTTTGAATTCGCTTTCCCGCGAAACCGTCGTATGGGACTGGAAATACACGACGGGCGCGGACGGCCCCTTCGATTCGACGGATTTTCTTCTCGGCAAGGGGTTCGATGTGATTTTATGCAGTGCCGCCCGTTCGAGTCAGGATGGTCCTTTTTCACCGAATATTCGCGTCCACTTCCCGAATATCGCCGGAATTGCAAGGAAAGTGTGCGGAAGCGGACTCCTCGGCCACTGCGTGACGAACTGGTCCCTGCGTCTGAATCCGGTCCGTGCCGGACTGCCGCTGCTGGAGCTGCCCAGGCGGATCGAAGAAAATCCGGATGTTTCCCTCCGTGAACTCGAAACACGTATCTCGAATGAGAATTTCGGCATTCCCGACGGTTTGGAGGCAGCGCGTCTGATCAGCTTCTGCGACAGCCGGGTCCGAATTTTTTCGGGTATTCAGTGGAATGGACTGAAGGATTCCGCCTTTCCCCCTTCCGGTCATCTCAGACGTTGGATACAGGAATGGGTCCGCACGGAAGAACCCTTCTGGAGCGGTCGCGACGAGATGTTTAATGCGATGCGTTCTTCCACATTGCGCGGCATTTCCTTGCTCAGAAATTATTCGGATTCTTTCCCTGTCGCCGCCCTCTGGCTCCGAGCCGGCACTCTTCAGCTGGAATATCTGGACCTGCTCCAGAACATCCTTTCCAACCCGTGTCCCGGACAGGTTTCCGAGCTGGAGACGTTTCAGAAAAAATGTGAAACGTTCTTTTGTCTGGAGGAAACGGAGTCCAGTGCGAAGAAGAATGCTTCTCTTCTCCTCTCACCTCTTTTTGATTTCCTCTCTGTTTCAGTTTGAGGGAGGCGCATTCCCCTGTTTTTTTCGGTTGGAACATTTTTTTCTCCGTCCTTCCCAGTCTTTTCTGAGTCGCCGACAGGAGAGGCATTCCTCCGGATCGCAAAGCAGGAGGAAAGGATCTCTTTTCAGAAGTCCGAGCCCGATTTCGTAAAGTTCACGGAGGTTCATCGACAGAATTTTTCCGGGGCCGAGTTCAGTCTCCCGGCTGGAAAGTCCTTTGTCCGCGGCGGCCTTGAAGAATTTGATCGTGTCCTTTATTCCTTGATAGAAGTCGCGGTGACCGGGGAGGTTCCGCGGGACGGCGACGCATTCTGTGCATCCATTGGCTTTTTTCACCTTGCAGAGACTCGTTTCCACGCCCGGAAGGTCAAGACGGTCTTCCAGCAGATGGAGGAAGGTGGTCGCGCCGAGTGGGCTCCCGAAATGCAGTAATTTTCCGTTCTGTTTCAAGGCGAATTCGAGCGGACTCCGTTTCCCCATCGGCGGATCGTCCGGAAGATGGGCCGAACATGCCTTGTCCGCGAGTTTGCCGAGTCCGCACCATTCGTGCGTGATGTGACCGCTTTTCGCTGCCGACGGATATTTCACAAGAAGCGTTTTCGGAAGAGCACCGGTCCAGATTCGCTTGAGGTCCGCCGGATCGAACGGACGATAAGCCGGATTCCGGTTCGGTCCGCCCAGAAAAACGAATGGAGAAGTGAAGGCAGGAAGTAGAAAAGTCCCTTCCGGGCCGACGGCTTCCTTCAACGCTTCGATGACAGTTTCCGCTCCGCCGTCGATCCATCCGAAGGCGGAAAGCGAGGAGTGAACCAGCAGAAAGTCACCTTTTTCCACCCCGGCGTGCCGGAGGGCTCCGACGATTTCCTTTTTCATGATTCCGCGGAATCCCTGAAGTGAAATGTATCCGTATCCGGCCAGATACAGAACGGCACGGATCAGCTTCTGGATTTCGGCCTCACCGAACAGTTTCCGTGTCTCGTGCTCCGCCATACGGAGAATCTGCGCCAGATTCCGTTTGCCGTCCATATCGGCGAGAATGGCGGCGAGAGGACCGTACAACACCCGGGCGGGGAGGGGAATGCGTTCTTCCGGAGGCACATCCGCAAGATCGTAGGGAAGGCCCGTTTTGAGGCGGAGCGGGACGAGTTTCTCCGCGTAGTCGCGCCAGAGGGAATGCGGAATTTCATCGGAAAGTTTTTCGGAGAGTTTTTTGAATTCCGCGCGGAGAGGTTTCTTCATGGAATCGATCGTTTCCGCGGAATATACGCGCTTGAAGTCCCCAATGTCCTGAAGGAGAATTTCAAAACGCCTGGTCAGATGTTCTTTTTGGGAACCGACAGCGAAGGAAAGTTCTTCGCGGAGCTGTTCGAGGGCGGAAGGCAGGACACGGGCGAGCCTCCGTTCGTCGGGACGGATCACGGATGAAACGAAGGCGGTGTGAATGGCGGTCCCGGTTGCGAATTCCTCTTTCTGTACATAATCGATGGTCTGTTTGGAGTTGTGCCAGAAATTTTTTCCCGTCCGGATGGGCCAGACGGTCGGGACTCCGGTGGTGGAATCGCTCAGGAAGGAATCGTCTTCATACATGCACGGGAAGCTGTTCTGGAAAATGATTTCCGGTGCGCCCGGTTCGTTTTTCAGGTCGTCGGCCAGCATTTTGAAAAGATAGTTTCCGTGGAAAGGAGACGCGGGACCGGCGCAATGGAAAAGGATCGTCCAGTTTTTTCGCAGATACATGGCGTCATAGTTGCAGGCGCCGATCACCTCTTTCGAGAGGTTTCCGCCGCGGGTGGAGGCGTAGGCGGCGAATCCATAATGTTCGAGACCGAAAATGAGGCGCAGAGAGAATTCAGGCGTCCCGTGCCGCAGTATCAGCCGGGCGGTTTCGATGGCGGCGGCCACCCCGCTGGAGTTGTCGTTGCCGAGAGGTTCATAAAGATGCGCCAGAATCCAGAATTCCTCCTTGCGGCGTCCCGGCACGAGCGCGGTCACGACGTCCACCGTGCTTTCTAAGCGGCGTCCGTCTGATTCGACCTCAGCCTTTACTTCCCCGTATGCAATGGCGGTTCGGAGAAGTTTCCCCGTGGCGGGCGTGACGGAAAAAGCGATGAAGGGGCGGTCATCGACACTTGCATGCCAGTTGGCGCGCTCGGTAAAGGCGTTGCACCACTGGATGCCGTCCGGAGCCTCTTCCGCATTTTTTGCATAATCCGAAATGAGTCCGCGCGCCCCCAGATCGAGACAGCGGGAAAGGACATCTGAAAACATGGGGCCCGCGCCGGGGGGGATCATCACAAGGGCATCCTGCGGGGCTTCCCCGGCGAGGAGCTGCTCATGGGAGAGAATGCGGAGAATCTCTCCGCCGGGCACGGTCGAAACCGAACCTTTGATGAGGTGGAACGGATGTTTCCGATAGTCCGCCGCTACAAAACCGGGCTCGATCCCGCAGGCCTTCAGTATTGTGAGCTTGCCGACGGACGCCTCCCACCCGATCGGTGTGATTTTGTCCTGAAATGCGGTTTTTCCGTCTGCGGGGAACGGGATGATTTCCGCATTCGGAATGCCTGTTTTACGGAGGATTTCAAATGTTTTTTGTGCAGAGGCGTGATAACAGGAGAACGTCTGTCCGAGTTCGAGATTCAACAGCGTTTCCGTGTCCTTGAGAATCTTGTCCGCATCGATTTCCGCGCGGAATTGTCTGTAAAGTTTTTTCATCGGTTGTTTTTCTTCTGTCGCGGTTCTTCGACGACTTTATAATGATAGTTGATTGTGACGTGCCTGCATTTTTGGGAGGGAGTCCGGACATTTTCCATGAAATTGACCACTGTGCGCTGAAAGGCAGAATAATCGCGGGCAATCGATTTGACTCGGCAATCCGGGCTCGGGAGAGTCAGGGAAAGCAGATCGGTTCCGGGGGATTTCTTCGGAGGAAGGAACTTTCCCTTCTCGAATTCTTCCGAATGGAGGTTGTGGAGCGCCAGCAGGGTTCCGGGCGTCAGCGAGGGGACCAGCGATGGAAGGATGGAATGGAGATTGCCGCCTGCTTCCCGGATGTCGCGGCCGGGAATTCCGATTTTGCGCAGAGGCAGGGAATGCTTTTTTAGAAAAGCTTCCATTTTCAGGAGAGCTTTTTGTTCATAACGGTGTTTCGGCGATTCTTCCCAATGGATCATTACCATTTCCTTATACTGTTTTTCCACGGCATATTCCGCGGCGGTAAGGAGAAGTCCGGTGGAATCCGGGGAGATCATCCGTGCGCCGGGCGGGAGTTTTCCGCTGTCCGGAATTTCGCCGAGAAAGATGACGGGGTAGGGCAGATTCATACATTTTCGCATGGATTCCTCGTCCATGAAACAGTAGATGAGGGCGCAGTCGATGAATCCGAGATTGTCGAG
>CAZORN010000147.1:0-7468 GCA_964581935.1 uncultured Victivallales bacterium | reverse complement strand
CTTGGGGCCAACACGATTGGACTATTACTAACCTTAAGACCGCAAATCAGTATAAGTGATGACCTTGTCCGTTGTTTGAACCGGAACAACGAACAAGGTCATTTTTTTCAAAAACAACAATGTCAATGCGGTCTTGTTCTGTTTCGGATTTTTAACAATTGCAGCTGTGTCCGTTTAACGGAGTCCGATCATAAGTCCGGCGCCGCGAGCGTTGTCGGCAGCGTCCCGTGCGACAAGACAGGCCTTCGCCAGTTCGAATGTGTCGGAGTTGTCGACCATGGGGTCTTCATGGCTCATCAAGGACTTTGCAAACGCATGGAAGATGTTGCGTTCCTGTAGAAGTTCCAATTCGCATTCTCCGCCGGAATCGGTAAGGAAAAGATGGTTTTTCATAATCTCCAGGATTCCATCGCTGCCTGCGATGCGTATCCGGTTGTCTCCATTAGAAGAAACTCCGGAAGGCCTGAGATAATCGCAACTTGCACTTCCAAGGACTCCGTTCTCCATTTCGCAGATGCAAAGGGCGGACATCTCCAGTTCCGCGTAATCGTGATTCCCCAGGCACGTATGCATGGCAGAGAGGTTTTTGAACTTGCTTCCGGTATAATACAGCATCCAGTCGAGGGCGTGGCTTCCCACCCATGGAATGGTTCCGCCGCCCAGATCGCGGCTTTTGAAGTATGTCGGACGATTCCCGAACGGATACGATTTCCGTGCGTTGATCATCCGGATATCTCCGATCCGCCCCTCTGCCACGACCTGACGGGCGGTTCGGTAAGGAGCTTCTCCGCGCATCCCGACCATGGAAACGAATTTAAGCCCCTTCGTCTTTCGGTAAGCGGTTTGGATGCTCTCCAGTTCCGGCATCGTCAGAGCCACCGGTTTCTCACAGAAAACATGCATGGAACGGGAAAAAGCCTCCACGCACATTTCGGCATGAGTGTGAAGAGGTCCGTCGATCACAACGATCTCCGGTTTTTCACAATCGAGAAGCCTGCGCCAATCCTCGTAACACCGGAACGGTCCGGAATAATACTCCCGCAGGATTTTCGCCATTTTTCCGACGGAATCTTCGCATCCGGAAGAGATCCCCGCAATCTCGATTTCCGGCAGATTCTCCAGAGCGGAAAGAACATATCCCCAGTGTCCGCGATATCCGATCAGTGCCGTTTTCATGCAACTGCACTCTTCCTCTTTACGGGTAAAAATGCCTTGAAGTCCGTCAGGCTCACATTCATGCCTTTTCCGGTGAAGACGAGGGGCGCGATCCGGCTCAGCATTTCCTTCCGTTTCAGCGCCAGAAGAAGGTATTCCCGGAGTCCGTGCATGACATGATATGTCTTCCCGTTTTCCGTGATTTTTCCGACATGCCTTCCGGAAACGGCCCATACCTCCGAAGACGCATGAGCGCCATTCACACAGAGCGCATGCATCCGCGCCATGGCAAGATCGGCAGAGAGAATCTCCCGATCCCCCGCCATACGGCGGAACACGGTGTCGAACAAGCGAGTGCGAATGTGGAGAAAGTTTGAATCCGCCGCGATTTCTTCACCAGAGGGCATTGTGATGAAATCCCTTTTTATTGTCAGTGCGCCGTGACTTCCGATCATACGAATATCCGGAATTTCCCGTTCGAGCGAGGCTCGGGTCATGGCTATGAAGAATTCCGGGCCGTCCGTCCGGACGCGGATCGTTCCGGTATCGGCGGCTTCGACAAGCGGGGAAACCCTGTAGAGTTCCGCCTCGACTTCCAGAGGCCGCGCCGCCGTTCTGAAGCTCTTTCCGCAGAGGAACAATGCCAGATTGATTGAATGCGCATTAGAGTTGTTGAAGGGGGAATCCAATACCCAGCGCCCCTCGGACTGAAGACGCCCGGCCCAGTTGTTCCGTGTGTAATAGGCATCGTCCGCGGGCGAAATCGCGAAGATGGAGACTTCCCGGATCTCTCCGATCAAGCCGTCCAGAAGTTTCCGCTTGAGTTCCTGAAATTCAGGACGGTATATATCCTGAAATCCGATCGACACCGTTTTTCCCGTTTCCTTTTCCGTTTTCTCCATGCGTTCGATCTCCTGAACCGTGGCCGCCGCGGGTTTCTCGAGCAGGACGTGTGCCCCGGAACGCATAGCGGCACAGGCCATGGGTTCATGCAATGCGATTCCGGTCGGGATACAGCACAAATCGAGTTTTTCGACAGCAAGCATTTCCCGGTAATCGGCGTAAAGCCGGGTTCCCGCGGAACGCATGGCCGCGCACTTTTCCTGTTCCGTTTCCTGGTTGATGACCGCAGCCGCCGCGAACCGGATTGCGCCCTCCGCGTGAAGCCGCATCAGCATTTCATAATAGGTGTTTCCGTAGCCGGAGACCCCGATCACGCCGGTACGAATCATGGCTGTTTTCCTTTCACCGGCCTGGCGCCGTATCCCGGATATCCGTCCGGCTCGAAAAATTCCAGTGTCGGAATGATTTTTCCGTAAGTGATCGGTTCTTCCACCTGTTTCCGGTAGTTCTCCGTATCGAAGAAATCGATGAAGCGGTGTCCCTTGAAACGGATCGAGGTGATTGCCCGTCCGTTTTTCTCATAACCGAACCGGCTCCGCAGCCGTTCCAGTCCGGCGTATTCGAGCTTCGGCGAGTGTCCTTCGAATCCGCAGTATTGCGCCTTGTCGCCAGGTGAAAAATACCAGAGATTTCCATCCAGATCGAGCGTGAAATCTGTTCCGAGGATCGATGTCCTATCGGTTTTTGCCAGCGCTTTCTGACGGCTCAGCCCCACAAAGAGATTTTCCCGAACCGTAACCACCGATCCTTTTTTCTGGGAAGCAATGGAAAAATTGGCGATCAGGGACCCGTAGACGGTGTTTTCGACAAAGCTCCAACTGCCGTTGAACCCGCCCTCGACGCTGTGAACGCCACCGGCAAAAACGTTATTCCGGACAGTAATCCGGTCGCAGTTTTTCAGGATCAGCGGCATCTGGTAGACCCCTCCGTCACTGTAACCGGAAACGACACAATCGGACAGTTCGACGTCCGAACACCGGATCAGCTGCACGTTGCCGTATTCCATGCCGCCCCGCCCCGCATAGGATTTGGTGGCGCAATTCCGGATCACCAGCCCCCGGATCCGGATATGAGCGACATTTTCCATATATACTCCGGCGGGAAGCATGAAATTGCCCCCGTCGATGACGGCTTCTCCGGTTTTCTCCGCTTGAAACGTGATGGGCGCCCCGGCCGTTCCGGAAACGAAGGATTGCAAAGTGTCATGATAGATTCCGGGAGAGAGAAGAACCGTGTCGCCCGGCCGCGCCTGCTTTGCCGCTTCGCGCAGAGAATCTCCTGCTTCAACACGAATGACACGGGGGGAAACCTGAAATGCTGTCGGCGTGACAAAGCTCGAAAGCGCGGAGAACTCATCATTTTTTCCGCTGTCCGGTGCGTTTTCCCTTTCCGAATACTGTCGGACGGTTCCGTCCGGGGCCATCTCCAGCGGTGACTTGGGAACGACTGCCCGGAAAAAATACCGCGTGCCCGGTTTCAGACCGGACAGGTTGACATGGTGGAAAATATCCGATGTCGAATACGCTTTCCGGTCCGGCTTTTCCGTTTCGCCGTACTCGATATAGCTCAAAACCGGACGGGCAAACCACCAGCCCCCCTGTTTCCGCCATGCGGAGCACGAAACTCCCGGCGTGATCCAGGATAGGGTCGCCTGCTCCGGATAACATGCCTCCAGTTTCACCTCATCGATTCCGGGACAGAAATTTTCCCCGGGGATGGGATCGGAGGCGCCCGTGCACCAAGGCAGTTTCCCGGGAAATATCTCCGGAATTCGCGGAGGAAATGCACAGGAGATGCTCTCCGCGCCCGGCACATCGGCATCCGCGGCTTCGCACCGGTAAAAGAGCGCATTCCGGACGCTGTTTGTACGGATCGTTCCGGACATGATCCGGTTTGCACGGAGATCTTTTCCGCCCTCGAAGAGAAGATGGCCGATCCGGAGGTTTTCAACAATACAGTCACTGGAATTCCTGAACGTGAACCCGGCGACCGTCGCAGACGGATTCTTTCCGCGTCCGCGGATCGTGACGCCGGAAAGGGTCAATGCCGCCGTCGGATAGTTTCCCGGCTGAATGTAAAGAGTCGTCCCGGGACGGAGTTCCTTTTCGGCCCGCTGGAAAGTCCGAAAAGCCCGTCGTTCACTCTTCCCGTCATGAGAGTCCTTTCCGTCTTCCGCCAGATAGAAGACAGGCGCCGGATCCGGTTGCGCGCCTTTCCCGAAAAACATGGAATCTCCCTGAAGGCGGAAATCATGGAATTCCGGAGCACAGAAACGCGGATCGCTCCCTGCTTTCACTTTCAGATTCGTCTCGTTGTCGTCGAAGATAAAGCTCGGCATCCCGAAAGTGTTGTGGATGTCGCGGATGGGACGTCCGCCGGAAAGGTCGCTGTAGTTGAAATCCTTGCAGTCGAGAACCACATTCCGTTCGGCGCAGCGTTCCTCCCGCGTGGCTTTGAAATACAGTCCGATCTTGGAATTCAGGATGATATTCCCCCGCGCCGTAACATTCGAGGCTCCCGAGTAAAAACGGATTCCATGGTTGCGGTCATTGAATGCAATATTGTTTTCGGCCAAACAATTCCGCGAGCCGGAACCCCAGAAAAGCTGTGCCATTTCCCCATATCCGAGCGCTTCATTGCGCCTGAAAAAACAGTTGCGGGCCGTTCCATTCAGAGTCGAGGTGAAAGCCACCCCGCCCGAATTGTACAGGAACCCGCAGTTCTCGACGAGAATGTTTTCCGAACCGATGGTCCGGATGGCCGCCGCCAGTGAGGAGAAACGCGGATTTTCATGCGCCGTGCCGCAGAAGGTCATATCCCTGATGACCAGATTCCGGGCTCCCTGCACCAGAAAAAGATATCCGGACCGGACGGTTGCCTTCAGTCCTTTCCCCGGGGAATTCCCGTCGACCGGATGACAATACAGCATCTTTTTTTCCGGATCGAAGAAAAAGGTTCCGCGGAATCGGTCCATGCCTCCCCTTCCGGGCGCGTTCAGCAGAATGGTGTCATGGACAAGATCCGCCACGCTCCAGACGGGAAAATCCACTTTCGCCCCGTAGACGAAACGCTCTCCCTGTGTGCGTTCCCATTTCACGTTGTCGAGCGATTCCCATGCGCACAAAATTACACTTTCCCGATGCATTCCGCGGATCGTAACCGGTTTTTCGGATGTGCCGCACGCCCGGATTGTTACGGTGCCGGGAGAATAAAATCCGGGACGGAGAGTCAGAATATCGCCTGCCTGAAGCTTATCCGCCGCATTCTGGATGGAATCCTCCGGACCGACAATGTATTCCGCTCCGTGCATGCTGAAGACAATGCAGAGAATTGCTGCAATGAATTTCATTTCCATGCCCCCTCATACGCCGACAGCCACTTCTCCTTCGTGGCCGGCAGCCAGAAGGAGGTATACTGCCAGTTCGAATCGGGACTTCCGAGATACCGCAGCGGCAGTTTTCCGTATTTGTACAGATCGACATGTCCATCCAGAAATCCTGTGACAGTGGCGTTGTTGTGCCGCCATGCGAATGGATTCGATCCGCTCTGCGCATAGTTGACCTGTGCGGTGCCGCCGGCGCTTTCTCCGAAGTAAAGCCCGCGCGACGGGACCGGACACCGGCTCAGCTTGACCGGAGGTTCACTGATTTGCGAATTCAGTCCATAGGAATAGCTGGTGGTCCCAGGGGCAAGATCCAATGCGGCGGAAGGACAGATGACCGGAGACACGTAACGCTTTCCGTTTGTGTGGATGAAAACGCCGCCAAGAGGAGTGTTCGCCAGAGACCTCAGACCAATATATTCGTATAAAGAGCCCGGAGGATAATTGTAAAACCAGGGGCCGCTTCCCGACTTGCCGGTTCCTCCGCCATAAGGAACGGTATACTCCTGATTGTCCGCCGCATAAAAAAGTCCTCCTTTGAGAATCTGCCCCACCATATTCGTACAGCTGATCTGACGCGCTTTCTCCCGCCCCCCGTTCAAAGCCGGCAGAAGCATCCCGGCCAGAATCGCAATGATCGCAACCACAACCAGAAGCTCAATCATTGTAAATCCGGAAATGCTTCCGTGGAACGTTTTTCCCCGGCTGTTTTCTGCTGTTGCCATTTTCTTTTCTCCTTCTATATGTTGACGAACTTTCATTCCGACTTCTGCACATGCACCTGAAAGGGAACCTTGAAACATTCCGGTCTGAACTTCGGATTTCCAATCCATTCCAGAAGCTTTTCGTGGGAAAGTTCCGCCAGGAGGCAGTGCGGTTTTACGAATCCCTGATATTTTGCAAGCGTGGACCACAATCCAGGCTCATTGAAAGGACGCAAATCCACGCAGCGGATTTCCAGCGGAGGAATCACATCCGCCCCGCAAATCCGGCGCATCTTTTCAAGTTCCCCTACAGACTGTCCGATGGCGCAAACCGCCGCGGTACATCCTCTGATCCGCACTGAGAAATTCTCCAGCAGTTCCGCCATGTCGTAATAGCTGGTTCCCTGATGTTCCACATTGAAGAGCCACTTCGGATCCGGGTTCAACCCGGTCTCCCGGCAGCCTCGAAGAAAACCGCAGAATCTCCGCCGGAATCCGTTGTTCCGTTCCGGATCGCTGAGATTGCCGCCGATATAAGCGATTTTTTCATGACCGAGAGAATGAAGAGCGATCAGGCTCCTGCGGGAAGCATCCTCATCGTCTGCCATGACCGTGCATACGCCGGGAAGGCCGCTGGAACTTTCCAGCGCGACATGCGGGATTTTTTTTTCCGCAAGAACCTTGAGAAGTTTCAGGCTGTCCATAGGAGACGGGACGACAACGCCGTCCAGATGCACCGGGATTTCAGACTTTCCTGCATCGATGATCCGAAGACAGGCTCCATCATCCAGCAGGCGACGGAGCAGAATTCCGTAATCGTTCACAAAAGGCTGTCCCATTGGAAACTGCGCATCCCCGTTGCCGAGGTTGACCGCAAGGCCGATTTCGAAAGACACCTTGAGATGTTCCAGCGCATCGGACGCGATGACAGTCCCTCCTCGTTTCCGCCGGATTACAAGACCGCTCTCCTGCAACTGGTCCAGCGCGCTGCGAAGAGTATTGCGGCTGATCCCGAGCTGTCCGGCAAAAACGGTTTCCTTGGGAAGCCGCATTCCCGGCGTAAGCTTTCCCAGTTTCAATTCCTTTTTCAAGGCATCGGCAACTTTTGAATAGGTCGTCATTATAAATCCGCTTTTATGTATCATCAATGGTTCTTTTTATGAAATCTATTCCATTTTTATTGGTTTTCAAGTGAAATAAAGAAAAAAATGAAGATTTTTCCCAAGTTCTGTTTTTTCTATATATCTTCGGGTAATTACTGCTTTTTTGTGAGAAAATTCTTTTAAGTTCCTTTTTTGGAATTTATTTTCCACAGTAAATAATG
>CAZORN010000146.1:0-7520 GCA_964581935.1 uncultured Victivallales bacterium | reverse complement strand
TCGTATTGTATGCCACGCGGGCGTGCTTTGCCAGTTCGACATGGGTTGTCGCCAGACCGCGCCGGACATCGTCCTGATCGATGATGTCGTCATGGACGAGTGTCCAGGAATGATAGATTTCGACCGCGGCCGCCGCGTTTTTCGCCTCTTCCGGAGCACCTCCGAGAACGCCGCAGGACCAGAGCACGAGCGCCGGACGGATCCGTTTTCCTCCGCGCATCGGATAGGAACGCACCGCCGAACAGAGGCATTCCGGATAAATGGCCGAGGGGAACGGATCGTTCGCCAGAATATTGATGATGCCCGAGGATACGCGCTTCAGTTCCTCCCTGAGAATTTCATCCATGACGGACCTCCTTTTGTGTTTCTGATACCCGCTGGTGTAATCTACTTCCCCGCAAATTCATTTTCAAGGCGGAAAACCGTTCAATTTTTGTATACTTTCTGCAGGGCGGATCATTTTTTGGAAAAAACTGAAAATCGAGCATTGGATCAGGAACCGATTTGCCTGCAATATGTTCTCTCTCCCCTCATTTCACACGATACATATTTCCTCGTCATTTCAGAATTTTTTTTCGTTCAATTTTCAAGAAAATCATTTTTTTTGAAAAAATACCCTTGTATTTATCAACCGGTTGATATATAATATGGCAGAAGGAGGAAACTTCGATGAAATCCGGTTCCCGGCTGACCATGAAAAACATTGCGGAGATGGCGGACGTAGACAAATCGATCGTGTCGAAAGTCATCAACGGTGCAAAATCCATTCCGGCAAGCCCGGAAAAAATCCGTCAAGTTCGTTTGCTGGTCGAAAAATACCAGTATACGCCTCTTGGCGCGGCCCAGTCGCTTGCGACTCATCGCACCAATCAGATCGAATTTCTCCTTTCGAGTACAACCGAAGCCTTGTATGCCAATCCGGCTTTCGGACAGATGTTCAGCGGTGCTGTGAAAGCCTGCCGTGTAAACCATTATCAGTGTCTGGCAGACATTCACGACTTCATTGAAATCAAGGAATTCATCGTTCCGGAAAACATGCGCAGACGCAATATTGACGGCTGCATCCTGGCAGGTAGCATTTCCGATGAAATGTTCGAAAAAATTTCTGAAATGGAGATTCCGATGGTGGTGTTGGGCGGTGAATATGTCAAAAACCATGTACCTGCCGTCACATGGAACAGCTTCGAAGCCTTTTCCGAAGTACTCGACATAATATCCGAAAACGGCCATGAACGAATCTGGTTTGCCAACGATTCCGCAAACATCCGGAACCGCTTCCGCCAGCTGAACCCTGAAAAAAGAGGACTTCAAATCGAACTCCTCGAGCTCTGGGAAAACAGTGAAATTATCTCCGCATACCGATATGCCGAACAGTTCGCCGCAATGCCGAAAAAAAAACGGCCTACCATGATCTGGGGATGCGACCAGTTCTGCTGTTCGCTGATCGGCGCCCTTGCCAAAAAAGGGCTTCATTGCCCCCGGGATTTCAGCGTCCTGTGCTCCAGCGAAACGGAAATGTCCGAATGCTTCAATCCGCCGCTTTCGACCTATTCGCAGAACTTCGTGGAGGTCGGCTGCAACGGGGGACTCCTGATGATTGAAATTCTGAAAAAGAAATTGAATATTCAGCAGGCGATCCAATTGGCGGAGCAGTATGCCACAAAAGGAATATATCACAAGAGGGATTCCATCAGGAACCTTAAGGAAGGGATTACAGAATGAAACATTGCCGGGAGGAAAAAATGTTCACACTGATAGAGCTTCTGATCGTGATAGCGATCATCGCGATTCTGGCTGCCCTGCTGCTGCCCGCGCTGAACAAAGCAAAAGAAGAAGCCCGGAACATCAAGTGCATTTCAAACATGAAACAGATGTCGCTGGCATTCATCGCATACGGCGATGATTATTCCTCCATGCCGGGCTGCACCTATCTCGGCAGTGTTTATGTCTCGTGGCCGGGCTTTCTCTATCCATATCTATCGACCAAAACCATCGTCAACAATACATACTGGATCGCCGACAGGCTTTTCCGCTGCGACACGTTCGTCAGCAGCTCACCCCACATGTCCTATTCCATGAACAGTTATCTTCTGTTCAGGAAAAACTCCGATCCCAATCTTCGAAAACGTCCGAATTCGATTTTCGTGGTGGGAGAAGGGCAGAAAACTCTGACGGTCACCTATGCTTCGGTTTCGACTGATATCGATCAGACAAGGCACAAACGCAAATCGAGCAATATGCTTTTTGCCGACTGGCATACAGCCGCGATTCCGATGAACGATCCGAAAATCAGCACGTCAAACATCAGTTCGGGATATTTCAGAACCTATTATTGAAAGGCAGTCCATGAAAAAGATACTGTTCGTCATCACAACGCTGTTTCTCACATTCGCTGCCGTCGCGGAGCCCATCCGCATTCCTCTGCTGCGGTTCGATACACCGGAACAGGCGGCAGGGGCATTTTTCAACCCATGGGGAGGCTCAAAGAAAAGTTCCATACGCTTTGACGGGGCCTCCCGTTCCCTGCTCCTGAAGTATGATAACTCTTCCGCGACCTTCTCCCATAAGGCTCTTCCCGAAACCCTGCGCGAACTCATCCGTCAGTTTCCGCCCGATCAGTTTTATCTCCGCTATCGGGTGATCCGTCAGGAAGGGACCTCCGAGATTCATTTCTTGACAAAATATTCATACGTGGCGTCCAGCGGACTGCGACGTTCCGGCAAGGCAGAAACCGTATCCTGGACTCCCGGAGGCTGGTGCCGGGAAAAAGAACGTCTCCGTCCGGAAGAACTTTCCAACCTTTATCTGGTTTTTCACGGAAGCGGAGAAATCGAGATATATGAAATCGGTGCTCTGTATGAATTATCACATGCCAAACAAATTTCCGCGGATAAAACGCTGGACGCGATCTATCCGGAAAACGGGAGTTTCTCCCTTTCTTCCCTGAGCATCAACCCCGATCCGGGGAACCCCACGGAACTGAAGATTACTCCCAAGGCGCATGGTTTGGAAATCCATGCGGTCTGCCATAAGAAAAACATGGCTCTTCTGAAAGCGTCTTTTGAAGAGAATACTCCGGATATCTGGAAAGATGAATCGCTTGAACTCTACTTCGATTACCTGAAAACAGGAACGAAATTCAGCAAATTCGGAGTCAATTCCAACGGAAAAATCGGCGGAGTCACCAGTGCGTTGAACACCTCGGGGATTCAAGTGAAAACCCTGAAATCGGGAACCGGCTGGAATGCGGAAATCTTTATTCCATGGACCTTCCTCGATCCTTCCGGGAAGAAACCGTTTATCCTCGGCTTCAACGCCACCAGGAATTGTTATGCTGAAGACGGACGTCTCATTCGCAGCGGATGGAAAACTGTTGTATGGAACGCCTGCGGAGAGTTCGGAACGCTGGTTGTTTCCGGCGATTCGAAAGGAAATTTTCCGGCGCCTGTCCTGTTCCAGACCGAACCCGGAAAATTCTTTCTTTTTCCCGAAGGCGAAGCATATATCAGGGCTTTCACGCCGGATAGAAAACTTTTTGTTTCGGAAAAGACCTTTCAGTCAGATTCGGGACGCCGGATTCTCCCTTTCATCGTCCCCTTGACGGACTCGGGAATTTACTCTCTTCTTGCGGCTTCCCGGAAGAATGGAAAAGCCGGCGTTTTTGCGGAATATGCAGTTCATGAAAACCGCCTGGATCGGGTTCAGGAGCTGGCCCCGGATGCTGTGGCTTTGTTCCCGATTCCGAAAGAGTTCCGGAAAACGGGGGGAATGCTCCGGCTGGGGTCCTTCCTGAGTTACTCCGCCCCGGATTGCGGAGAGACCGGAAAAATTCTGGAGACAACCCTTCGGGACTTTTACGGACTTGCCCTTCCGGAAAAAGAAAAATCCCGGATTCTCATCGGGCTTTCCGCTCATCCGGCGGTTCAAGAGGAAATCCGGCGGTTCGGGCTGGAACGGGAACTCGCAAAAATCCAATATGACGGATTTCTGATCCGGATAGAACCGGACGGAATCCTTGTCACGGCCAATAATTCCGCAGGCCTCACATTCGGAATCAACACATTATGCGATCTCATCAAAAGATGTTCCGGTGACACGGGCGACGCCATCGTGCAGACCTCGTTGATTGTCGACTGGCCTCGGGTGAAAAACCGGGTCTTCGGGCAGATGATGAATGCCTATTATCATCGGAACAAATATCAGGCGGACGAATTCATCGGATTCCTTCGGCGTTTTCCCGTCGCGGACCGCTACAACTCCTATGCGTTCGACATCGGCGATTATTATCAATGGGATTGTATGAAAAAAGTGGGCCATCACTCCCTCGCCTGGACGAAAAAGGACTTTTCCGAAATTGCGGGATATCTCAACGGCAGCGGTTTGACCCTGCTTCCTACCGTCCAGTCGCTCGGTCACATGGAATGGTGGCTTTTCAACCGGAAAGATGCTTACCCGGAACTTCGTGAAGACGGCGGCAATCAGGTTCTCTGCACGGGAAACCCGGAAAGCCTCAAACTACTGTCCGCCATCTATGACGAAACCATTTCAATGTGCTCGAAAAGAAAGGAAACGGCCCCTGCTTATTTTCTGACATGTCTGGATGAAGTCCGTTGGCAAACAGCGCAGGTCCCCGAAGAAAGACGGTGCAAGCGGTGTGCCCGCAAAATGAAAAAAGAGATTTTCTTCGAGCATATCGAACACCTGAACCGGTCCTTGAAAAACCGCAACCTGAAGATGGTCATGTGGAGCGACATGACCAATGAAGCACATAACGGACTCAATGCGTTCAAATGTGCGGAAATCGCTGATAATATCCCGAGGGAGGTCGTTTTCGCCCACTGGTCCGGCCTCGATTTCGCCATGATTCCGGAACTGGTCCGGAAAGGACATCTGAACTGGAAACTCCTGACAGGATACAACGATTCCCATACAGGAGAAGAAAATCTGGATGGATACGGCATGTGGTGCTGCACTTACAACTGGTGGCTTTCCTCCACACGGTGCAGGGAACAGGGGACCTACGGAATCATGGCTCAGGCTCTGATCGCGAATCTGGCCTGGGATAAACTCCCGGAAGGAACGAACAGCTGGAAAAAAATGGTACGTATGTACGGAAATTTTCTGATGCGGAACTGGAGCCGCAAACCGCTCTCTCATGCCGGGAAAACATTCTTCGTCGTAAATCTGGACAGCCCTTCAGTAAAAACGGATGGGCCGTGGTTCGAGCAGAACCATGAGACCGATCTTTCCAGCATTGATCTGCCCCGGAAAGAAGTGGCCGGCATTCCTGTCAGGATTCCGGAAAATGAGGGTAAGAAATCATATGTTGCATCCGCACAGTTCCTCCCGATCGGGAGGAAAGCCGCTTCCGTGATACTCCTTCACGGAGCCGATCTCCCCGACGCGGCCGCAAAAGAATTCTTCCAATTCGAAAAATACAGAGATGAAACCTTCGGCCCGGCGATAGCGGAATACATCGTCTCATACGAAGACGCCACAGAGGAACGGTTCCGGATTTTCTATGGCTGGAACGTATCGGACTGGCGTTTGAAAGAAGGCGCTTCGGAAATCTTCTCCCGCTATCTCGGAGATGCCCGCTGGTTATTCACCGGAAAAACAGCCGCAGCGAAAAAGAAGAGTTTTCCGGAGGACGCCGGGCTCTATCAGTATGAATGGGTGAATCCGTATCCGGAAAAAGGAATCAAATCCATTTCTCTTCAAGCGATTCGCTCGCCCGCAAAGTATTTCCTGCTGTCCATGACGCTCCGGGATGTGAAATAAAAGTACCTTTTCACTTCGCCGGTTCACGGGGGATGCTTATGGCCAGCAGAAGATTGCCGATCGCCATCACGCCGGCGAACACGAACAGGGTCCCGACGCCGAACTTCAGCCAGACCCAGCCGCCCATGAGCGCGGCAAGAATACTGATCAGGTGGTTGATGGAAATTCCCGTCGTGATCGTCGAAGTCATTTCTTCACTCGAATCCGAAATGGCTTTTACATAGAGGTTGGAGGCAAGCGAGGCATTGGTGAGAATCGCATCCAGAATAAAATTGACGCAGACGACCGCCGCAGCGATCGCGGGAGGAAACCAGGAATCGGCAAAACCGTAGCAGATGCACACGAAAAAGAGAAAAACCGTATTGTATATCAGGATGTTGCGGTAGCCGAAACGGTCGGCCAGTTTCCCGACCAGAGGCGCGAAAATGATGTTGACTCCGGCGCAAACCGCCGCCAGAGCCGCCATGAATGCCGTATCCCGGTGATAAATCAGAATCAGGACATAGGGTGCGAAAGTGATGAAAATCTGTTTGCGGGCTCCGTTGAACAACTCCAGCAGATAGAATTTCATGTATTTTCTGTGAAAATAGAGACGCGGCCGCCGGACTCCTTCTCCCGTTTCACGGCATTTGAGCGTGAAGAAGAAACTTACAGCGGTCAGGACGCAGATCAGCCCCCAGACAAGATTGTAGAGAAGGCTTTTGTTCACCACGCCGAACCATTTGAGTCCGGCAAAGAAGACCGCGGCCGTGATGAGGCTTCCGGTCACCTGTCCGGCGTTCATGATTCCCGTCACGACGCCCAGAGACGCCCCGTCTTTCCCCTTTTTGGCGATATGAATGGAGAGGGCCGTGCGGACCGGCATCAGAATATGTTCGCCGGTGCTCCAGATCATGATCAGCAGCGTGATGAGCGCCTTGTTCGGGGACAGCATCAGCGCGGCCACGCCGAGAATCGCAATCAGGGTTCCGATGCGAAGGATTTTGAGTTCCGTCTTCTTGTGCATCAGGGCCAGAATGAAGACAAGCAGCAGGCCGGGCATCTCCCGGAAGAACTCCAGGACTCCCCGTTGGAATTCGTTCATCCCGGCGTCCGCCAGATAGTTGTTCAATGCTCCGGCGAAACAGCCGGCGGCGCATCCCCAGAACAGTACGCTTGTAAAAAAAGCTCCCGCTCCGGATTGGTTCTTGAAGCGGCCCAGCAGATTCTGAATCGAATTCATTTTGATTTCTATCGCCTTTAATTCATCCATGCAAGATGGAGGTGTACCGTCGAATGTGAGGAAGTCCGTGTGATTATGCAATTCTTCGTTTTCTGCCCGTTTTCCCGAACTCCGCATGGCTTTTACCGACGGCGGTTCCATGAAAGCCGCACTCGGCGGCGGGAAACAGAATATGAGGAATCATTTCAACCTCTCCGAAAACTGATAATATACTATTCGGGCCGAAGCATTTCAAACTTTTCTCCAAAATTGTTTTTTCAGAAGCGGCCGTTCGGCATCCAGATTATTCCGCCTCTGCTTTTTCAGGGAGCTTCTTCGGAAAAGAAAATCCTTTTTTCGGTTCCCGATTTGCAAAACCGTGCTTTTGAAGGTAAATTGAATCTCGAATATTTTTTAACCGGAGAAAGATCCATGGCAAACGATACTTTAAGAGTGAAAGCTCTGATTATTACCGGCGTCGGACTGAATTGCGAAAAGGAAACCGCCGCCGCTTTCACCTCCGCGGGCGCGACCGCGG
>CAZORN010000145.1:0-7586 GCA_964581935.1 uncultured Victivallales bacterium | reverse complement strand
GCACTCCGAGCACCGATTCCCGCATGGCTTGCGTGACCGGCGGCCAATGGAAAAGGGGGCTCCCCTTCGTGAACATGTCGCCCGTGTCGAGAGGAACGGCCCTGGTTCCGTTCGTCAGATTTAATTTTCCCATGATGAAACTGTTCCTTCTTCTGTCTTTTTCGAAACCCGTGAATAATCATAGAGATATGTTTTACCGTGAAAACGATCGTAATCCGCGAGACGGATCACTGCTTCGTATCCGATTTTTTCATAGTCGGGCAAATAGCATTCCGGCAGAACATCGCAGTTCAGCTGTTCAGGATTCATGACCAGCCCGATGGCCGGGGTTTCGGGAGGACAGCTGAACATCTGTTGTACGGACTCATAATGCCGGGATGAAACCACGCTGAAAAGAAGTGCGTCGTAGCGGGATTCCCTGTAGAATTTTTTCTCGGCTTCGAATGGGAATGGTTTTTCCGGATCGATTTCGAGAACGAGTTCCGGGAGTCCGAATTCGGCAATTTTTTTGCGATAGGCGAGAATATAAGGATGTTTTCTTTCGGAAAGCAGATAGCCTCCGGTCAGGGCGATGCGGCGTTTTCCTTCCTGATACAGACGGTCCAACAGACGTTCAAGGAACGCCATGCGGTTCAACTCCAGAAGAATCCAGTTCCGCGTATATTGATGGAACCCGTAACAGATGTCCTGAGAGTGGAGATAGGCCACCTGACAATCCCGTTTCGCCAGCAGTTCAAAGAGGTTGCTGAACCACGTCGATACAAAGATTTTGGAGAAACGGTTGATCCGGGTGAGACATGACAAGTCGAGCTGGGCGCTGTCGTTCGAAGGGGAGACGGCGATCGTCTGGAATGCCATGTTTTTTTCACTTGCGGCTCGGATGGCCCCTTTCATCAGCAGACGCGGCACCCATGCCGAAGGATTGGAAAGATATTCGGGCGTCGGGAGCATCAATGTGAAAACGGGTTGTCCGGCTACATAACTGCCCGATCCGCGTTTACGGATCAACGCTCCTTCATTTTCAAGCTGATTGAGGACTCTTCCGACGGTTTTCCGGGAGACATTGTATTTTGCGACAAGGGAATGTTCGCTCGGCAGGCGTCTGCCGGGAGCGGAATCCGCGATGAATGCGCGTATGTTTTCGAGCAGACTGTCCGAGACGGGCGAACTGTTTCGCTTGGGACTCATACGGACTCCTGACCTGTTTTCCGAAAAGTCGTTTTGAGCTTTTCTGCTATCAATTATATAGCGGGAAAACAGGATTGTCAACGCGCGGAACTTGTAAAAGTTGTCTCCTCAATGAGGAAGGCGTCCGGCTTCCGTTCGGGAGACGGCATACTGCGGACAGCGGGACGGTTCGCTTGAAAAGTGTTCCGTCGACCAGAAGGCGGCAAAGGGAAAATATCTCTGGCGACGGAGGGAAACGGATGCTTATCTTGAATTTGTTCCGAAGTTGCTTTTTCAGAATTTCCCTGGACCTTTGTCCCGGAATTGAAGAGCAGGATCGAAATGAAACAGTAATATCAATTTGCACTCTCAGGGATAGCAAAAGTCATATATGAGTTCAACACCTTTTCTGCATTGCAACGTTTGGGGTAGGTTCTGCAGTCTCCTGTCGAACTGAAGAAAAAAATACAGTTCGCGACGGAGTCACGAATCTACCTCGGACAATGTCCAATCGAACAATTGTCCAGAAGACCTGAACGTTCCTGTAAGAAAAAACTTATCCTGTGTTCAATAAAAGTAAAGTGTTGCTGATCTTAATATTGCAAATCAGTATAACATATCTGTGACGGGAGTCACTCTGTTTCCACTTTCTGGAGAACGGGTACGGAAAAGAAAACTTTTGTTCCTTCCTTTCCGCGCACCTGGAAGAAAACAGACGTCTGTTTTACTCCTTCCGGGATTTCGATTGTTCCGAGCAGTTTTTTCCATTCTCCCGGGAGGGGAAGTTCCGATTTCATGACATTTGTGCCGTTATACTGATATTGTTTTTCCGAATCCATGTAAAAGCGCATGAGCCTTACCATATCGACAGGCGCATCCCCTTTGTACATGACGGAAAGCATGTATTTTCCCTGCAATCCGTTGAGCGGTTGCACAATCTGAAAAACATTGCCCCTGATGGTTCCGGAGATGACGTTCATTCCGTTTTCCGAGACGCTTTCCAGATCGGAATTGGATGCCCACGGTGCATACTTCAAACCGTATCTCGCATCCGGTTTGAATTCGGGATTCACAAAAAGGTTTTCTTTTGCACATGCGCAAAGAGAAAGGGTTGCGACAATCATTGCGAACGCGTTCTTCATCATTTTCAGTCCTCCAGTATGAATTTTTTATATTTTGCCGGAGATTTGTTCCCGGCGATTCCGGCTCCGACCGGGGCATAATAATTAAACCCCTGTCCCGTGTCATCGTCGAATATGAGGAAGCTCATTCCGAATACCATGCCCCTGAACGGCTTTACCTTCAGGTTTTTCCACGGGATTGTGATGATATACAGGGTTTTCCGGTTCTTTTCATCGCGCGTCACGTTGATGTCTGATGCCGTGTGACTGCCGGAAAGATACAGCTTTCCGTCGCTGCCGAGTGCCGCGCCGAATTCAAGATCATCCGGACCGAATTTTTTTCCGGGGTCCGGGTCAAGGAATTCGCCGTCGCCGCGCGGATCGAGTCCGAGCTGGAGGGAGTCGCCCTTCCAGGTTTCCGCGCCGAATTTATTGAAATGTCTGTCGTCGGTTACGGAAACCCTGATTTTGAGTTCCGCGGAGTCCCAGCCCGCCGAAATCTCCGCACTCAGGTCTTCCGGGCCGTTCCAGGAAACCCATGGGTCGTCCTGCGGATGAATGTCTCCCCGTCCGGATACGGTTGCGACGGTATTGCCCCCTCTGCGGATGGGCGTCGGTTCCTCCATTCGGAACGTCTGTTTCATGCTTCCCTTTCCGGAGATGTTTTTGACTTCGACATTCAGTGTATTTCCTGAAACCGGCACATCGCAGACATTTGCGCCGCCGCCCGGAATAAGGATTTTTTGCGTATTTCCGTCTGCTGAAATTTCCGCCTCGAGCGGTTTGGTGTTGGAAATATTGATGATCTTCAGACGTCCTGTCTTATATCCCGTCCTTCGGAAAAGCATACGGCAGAAATCGGTCTGTGTCACCTCAATTTTTTTCATTTTTTCGAGGAGGCTGCCGTAATCCGGATCAAAGAATACGATCGGAGCCGAGGAGAGTTCAATGGAATCCGCATGAAGGACCGGATTGCCCATCATATCTTCTGTCCGGACTCCGGAGGGCATTTTGACCTGAAATCCTTTTTCCGCCCAGATGGCCGCAACGCCGGAGCCGTCTTTCTTTTTCATCACGACGATCCGGGTGGTATAGTCCGGCTTGAGGTATTCGCTTTTTTCGACATTTTCGACGAGTTGAGCGACTGCGGAATAAGTGGCCGCGTGAGGCTGTATCTTCAGGTTGTCCTGAAAATACCAGTTGTAGAGCTGCGGCGCGGTGTTGCCGCCCAGCCCCTGAAAATAGTCGTAGGCGGTGAATCCCGCCGCCCGGGAAACAAGGAAATCCTTGAACAGCATTTCCGCCTGGAACTGCCGGTATCGGGATTCATCAGGACAGCGGATATCGACAAACATTCCCGACTCGGAGATATAGACTTCCTGATTGTTTCCATGTTTCCGGGTCAATGATTTTGCGTGTGCATACGAAGCGAAACGTCCGTCAAGGGTGCCGCTGCGGGATGAGTTTTCCTTCAGCGGTCCGTAGTTGTGTTCGTCCTCCAGATATATGTCGACCGGGAAGAGATTGAAATGCTTCCCGATCCGTTCGAATTGCTTGTGGACGAAGAACCAGTGTTCGCCTTCGCGACCTTGCGAGGGGCGTATGGCGCCGATCCGCATGTCCGGTCTGTGTTTCCGTATTTCGGCTGTGCCGGAAACGACCATATCGCATAAGTCGTCGAACGGTTTCCCGCCGACCAGCCAGAGCTGGCCGCCTGCGTCTGCCTTGACCTCCTCCGGATATTTGTGTTTGTAGTATTCGTTGATTCCAAGCTGCCCGTTGTCTTCCTGTCCCAGCTCGATTTCATCGATCATATCTCCGTAGCGGGTCATGATTTCGCGCAGAAGTCCTGTCCAGTGCCCATGCTTTGAACGGTCAAGGACAAGATTCTGTCCGTTGCGGGCAGGATCATTCCATTCTTTTTCATCAAAATACCACGGCGGCGCCTCGAATGCTCCGCAGAGGACCTTGTTCACCATTCCGAATTCCCGTCCGCGTCTGAGCTGAAATTCCAGCAGGGAGAAGTCGAACTCTCCGGGACGGTTTTCAATGCCGCCGCGGTATCCCATCCGCCAGCGTCCGGAAACCTGAACCCGTTTGACTCCGAGCTTTGCCAGCTGTTTATAGTTATCAAATGCGGGGTCGTCGTCAACTCCGCAGAACGGACGCATCCCGCCGTCTGTTTTCACGGGCGGTTTGACCACAAGATAATTCTGGCTCTGAACCGCCTGTCTGCGGCCGTCTTTTTCAAGACTTGCCGTCACTTTGAACCATCCGAGCCGATCAGAGGGGAGGGGCACTTCCATTTTTCCGGACTCGGAGAGAACGGAGACGGTTTTCAGGACGGGGTGGCCTTTGTAGTCGTTTACGGTCAGTTCAAGGTTACATTTCTCCGGTATTGCCGCTGAAACAGAGGCGATGGCTTTTTCACCTGCCGTATAAATATGACTCCAGTGATCGGCGTTCAAGTCGATTTCCACACAAAAATCATTCGATGGACGGAACGCGGTGGCATTCGTTCCTTTTTCCAGTTGCGCCGCATCATACCAGACCGTTCCGACAGGGGAGTTTCCGAAGTCAAGAATGATCGAGTAGCCCTTGATCGGAGAATTCTTCTTGAAAAG
Organism: uncultured Victivallales bacterium; assembly: GCA_964581935.1. Classification (GTDB taxonomy): domain Bacteria; phylum Verrucomicrobiota; class Lentisphaeria; order Victivallales; family UBA1829; genus SIG94. The sequence continues at coordinate 2,674 of CAZORN010000145.1, read as the reverse complement.
CGGCCGGAACGTCAGAGTGACTCTCTGCCATTCCGGTCCGAGCCGGACTTCTTTCTTATAGAATGAGTTCGGTGCAAAATATTCCCACCCTGTCCGCGGGTTGGCCCGGAGTGTGACCGGAAAATCCTTGGCCGCCGACTTCATGTAGAGCGACAGCGTATAATCCTTTCCCTCCTCCAGTTCGGGCGTGTCGAATGAGATATATCTGTCGAACCACGCATGAATTTCAGATTGCGGACGTGGGCCGACATAGCGTTTTTTCGCATCCCAGTCCACACGCACGCTTGCCTTTCCGTGAAATGAATTCCTGGTGTCTTGCGCATAAGGGACCAGTTCGTTGGAGTATCTGCCGTGCGTGAGGAAATAAGCCCCCGCTTCGGCGCTGACGTCTCCTTCCAAAAGGTTTTCGGCCTGAGAAGCGGCGGAAATTCCCAGAGCAAGACAAATAATAAGCTTTTTTTTCATGGCATCATTCCCACAAGGCCGGAGAGACGCGGCTCCAGCAGAAATTGGTGTTCTGATTCGGGTTGTTCGGCGCTTTCGGGGAGAGTGCGTCGCAATGACCGTCCGCGAAAAGAACATTCGCCTTCAGACTGTGACGGAATTCGACTTTGTCCCTGATATTGTCTGTCGTGTAGATTCCGGAAACAGCCAGCCCCAGCCATCCCTGTCCACCGGAGCCGCTTCCTGCCGTGCGTCCATCCCACGCGACCGCAAAGTCGCCTGGCGATTTTGTCTTCATGACCTTACGTCCTCCGAAATAGATGCCGTAGTCCGTCGTGACCCCCGGCATCGCCGCCGAAGAATGGATGATCCCAATGGCAGGATGAAACAGAAAATTGCCTCTGTAAACGGTTTTCCCCCCATAAGTATAGGAATCGCTTGTTTTCGGATCGGCCGACTTGCAGAACATGACTTTCGGGACATTCTGCGAACCGCGCAAAACGTATCCGGCGCTGCTGTACAATCCCATTGCATAGGCAATGAAATACGGGGCGGTGTCCTGATCGCTGTATCCTGTCGTGGCATTCCCCTGAATGTATATCAGAGGATACCATTCCTTGAAGTCACCGGTATACATCAGCATCATGGTTCCGGCTGAACGCTGATTCGAACGGCAATCGATCTGCCTCGCCTTTTCCAATGTCCTGTTCAGCGCCGGCAGCAGCAATGACGCCAGAATCGCGATGATCGCGATCACGACGAGCAGTTCTATTAATGTAAAATTCCTGCGGACATGCTGTTGCATGAATTCCTCTTTCACGTTTCGCCTCCGTTTTTTAAGATTTTTCTGAACGCCGACATATCATATTTCTGTATTCAAATGATGAATCCAAATCGTTCTCGCTGAATTTCGGGTATACGCAGGAGGTTTTTCTCCGGAGCGGAATATTCAGGGTGACGGGATAATCCCGTTCCGATGTCCGGATTTCCAGAGGGAGATAGTCCATCGCTGACGGCGTGTTTTCCGGCGGGATGACTTCCGTATCCACAGAGCTCCTGCAGAAAACTCCGCAGGAACATCTCCCTTCCATGCTGGAACTTTTCCACCCCTCCGGCAGATGCCAGCGAAAACGGAATTCCGGCATCGAAGAGACAGGGGAGTGCACCCAGAGCCTGATGGGACAGCTTTTGCCCGGTTCGATCCAGGGGCCGTTGACGTATTCCACTCCGACGGTCGCAAAAGAAATGTCGAACTGCAATTCATACGGGGATTTATTCCACAGCTTTTCCGCCGTTTTCCGTGAAACCGGGTCCTCCGCGATGTCGTGAGGGTATTCTTCCCGCAGGAACTTCCCGAGCGTCAGGACGCGCTCCGTCAGTTCCGTGATCGTTTTCGGCGCAGGCACCGGCAGCCCGAAATGATCGATCGCCTTGGTCAGAATGCCGTCTCCGATAGGTTCGATCCATTCGGAAGGGATGTTTTCCGCTCCGAGCAGAATCCCCATGACCGCGCCTGCCGTCGCGGCAGTGCAGTCGGTGTCGTCGCCGCAATTGGTTGCAATGCAGATCGTTTTACCGAAGTCGCCGCGTCCGTAAAGGAGTCCGATCACCGCAAAGGCGACATTCGAGGGAGCCTGGAACCAGCCGAGGTCGGCGTTGAGTTCGACTACCTGATTGCGGGCTGTCTTCCAGTCTTCGCCGCCGTCGAAACAGCTGCACACGAAATCGATGCTTTTCCTCATCCGCGAATCGTCCGGAATTTTTGACAGGCCGATGTCGATCAGTCTCCGGAGATCCTTCTCGATGAACGCGGCGGACTCCAGCGCGGCCGTGAACATTTCCGCGTAAATGCCTTCGCCGACATGATCGCAGGAGGCGTCCAGATGGGCGAATTCGATGGCTTTGTCCGGGTCGCCCGGGAATAGACACGCCCATATCTCGCTCCGGATCCAGGCGCCGTTGCTCCATTTCCAGGCCTCGTTGTCGACCGCCCCGGAGAGCGGCGGATAGAACCCCGATTTGCAGTTCCAGCGGCAGACCGCGTATTCGTTCCACGGTCCGATGATGTTGTCGATCCAGTATTCGCCCAGAAGACGGGACGTCAGACGGTATGCCCCGTAATATTCGGCCAGCGTCAGCCAGACCAGTTGAAGGTCAAGATCGTCATTCGGTTCCGGATTGCCGTTCAAGTCCTTCTGCACATAAAAATTTACATCCCGGATTTCCCGGC
>CAZORN010000144.1:0-7597 GCA_964581935.1 uncultured Victivallales bacterium | reverse complement strand
TTACGACCGTCAATCTGAATTGCATGCAGGCCAGCCGCAGTGCGGCGTCTCTGTTATCCGATGCTCTCGGCGAATCCCCCACGGGAATTTGGCCTGTGTCGCTGAAGATATGTCCGATTCAGGTGGTCAGAGACACCTCAGCACCGCGCAGAGAGACGCTGCCTCAGCCGGGAATGGATATTCTACGCAGGAAGACGGGCGGGCGGTCTCAGACAGCCCGCCCCGGCGTCTGAATCCTGAGAACGAGGGAATTTTTTTGCGGAAGAAACCAATATAAAAAAGGAAGAAAAATGAGAGAGAAGAAAGAATTTTTCGTGCGTGGCCGACAACCGTCGGGCATGAATGGAAGAAGAGACGCGACCCGCTTTTTCACACTCATAGAGCTGTTGATTGTGATTGTGATCGTCGCCATTCTGGCGGCGATGCTGCTGCCTGCCTTGAACAACGCGAAGAATGCGGGAAAACGGGTCGCATGCGTGGGAAACCTGCGACAGGCAGCGCTTGCCGTCGGCAGTTATGAAAACGATTATTCCGAATGGCTTCCGATGCATTACAACAGTGCGGAATCGGGGCGCAACAGCCAATGGATCGGCTACACGCAGCTTGGCGTTTATCTCGGACAGAGTGCCGCCAACAACAAACCCATGAAAGTTCTTCAGTGTCCGGCCCAGCAGGAAATCCCGACGGACAAATCCACCCAGACCTATTCCATGTCCGCCATGCAGGGAAACGGATTCATGTATGGAAGCCAGGGATACAAATACCGTCATAAACGGAAGGAAATCAGAAGCGGCGGAAAAGTCATCCTGTTCGCCGACGGGGTAAAAACACTGACTTCCACTCCCGCGTCCATTACCTATAACGGCGGTTTTTATGATTTCGGTTCGCTCGGCGGCAGCAGCGAGGATACCGGAAAAGCACGTATCGGAGCCACTCACGGCGCTCGTTCGAATCTGATGTTTTTCGATTCCCATGTCGAGCAGATGTTCTGGGTCCGTCTCTCCGCCGAGAATTTCCATCAGGTCAACTAGAACCGGAAGGAGTCCGATGAATATATTCAGAAGATCTTCGCCGTACCGGAGGCCCCATGTCTGACGGGGAGATGAAATCAATCTTTCCGGGACCCCGTTTTCCTGGCCGGATGCGTCGCAGGGAAAACCTCCGGATCCTTGTCCTTTCCGATCTTCATCTTCCGCTCGGAGAGTCGAGGCTCCGCGCTCTGATGGAGTGGCGCGATTTCCTCGCCGAGCACGACTGGGCCATTCTGCTCGGCGATACGACAGCCTATTACGGGAACGATGCCGAGTATTCCGCCGCTGCCCGCCTGCTCCGTATGTTTCCCCTTCCTTACTGGCCGGTCAACGGAAATCACGAATTCTCTTTCGTTCCGGTCGAAAAGGAGGACGCCCGTTATGGAAAACTCTGGAAAATCGCGGATTCGGGTATCATGCGGCGACAGCTCGGACGCTTCCGGAATTTCTTTCGTCTGCGTTCCGGATTCCATGCCTTCCACACCACGCACGCCGATTTGCTGCTCCTCGGAACCGACGCGGTCGATCCGGTCACGACGGCAGGCAAGCTTTCTCCGGAACACGAGCTCTGGCTCGCGGAAAAACTTTCCGTTTCCGCTGCCCGTCCGCTGATGATTTTCTGTCATTTCCCGCTGGTGGACGTCCGCCTCGATAAGATCAGGTATTATGAACCTTCGCGCAAACCTTATTACTGTCCTCCGGACGATATCCGTCTGCTTCTTCGCCGAAGGACCCCGCCTGCACTCTGGTTTTCGGGACATGTTCATTTCAACCCGCCACATCCATGCGCAACTCCCGGCAGGACGGTCGACAATGTCTGGCAGATCCATTGCCCGGACGGTTTCGGATACGGACGGCGGCAAAATGACTGGCTTCCCTCCAGACACGGCGATTTTTTCGTGCGTTCCCTGCACCTGACTCCGGCGGCCGCCATATGCCGCACTATTGATGTTTTCAACAGATGTGAATTGAAGGGTTCTTTATTCGAAATAAAACTGAACGAGAGGAGAAATAACAATGAAATGTCCGAAAATTGAAGTCGGGGCGGAAAAACAGTTCCGGATGATTTATGACAGCGACATGGGAAATGACATTGACGACGCCTTTGCTCAAGTGATGGCGGCGCAGTCCCATTCGGAAGGGCGGAGCCGCCTGATTCTCAGTTTGTCCAGCAACCCGAATCCCTGGTCGGTAGCCGCCATCGACCGACTCAACCGCCATTATGGCGTTGCGGATTGTCCCGTGGGCATGTACCGGGGACAGGTCTGGCGCGCCATGGACACTTATTCATCGATCCTTGCCGAATACCGGATGATGGATAAAAATGCGATTGCGGACGGGACGCTGGCAATGCGCAAGGCGCTGTTCGAGTCTCCGGACGATTCTGTCCGCGTGGTTGCAACCGGCTTCGCTTCCAACCTGACCGGTGTTCTCCATTCGCAGGAAAACCACATGGGCGACGGCATTCCTTTTCCCGGAAAAGAACTCATCCGCCGCAAGGTGCAGTTCCTTTCGATCATGGCGGCGGATTTTTCGGAAAATGCGGAACCTGAATTCAATGTGCGCTGTGACATTCCTTCAATGCTTCATCTGATGCGGGAGTGGCCGACCGACATGTTCATTTCCGACTTCACCGTCGGTACCCGGATCAGCGTCGATTGGCTCCGGCTGGAGCGCCGCCTCTCTTCCGAAAATCCCTTGAAGCGCGCCTATATCGCTTATTATCAGCGGTCAAGCCAGTTCACCGGATTGCCACCGGATCCAATCCTGAACCGTCCGTCATGGGATCAGAGTTCCATGCTATTTGCGCTCGAACCGGAGACCGGGCACTTTGCCGTTTCCGAGGCTGGACGCGTTGAAATTCTCCCGGACGGACGCTCCAGATGGCATGTGGACGTCGCCGGAAACTGTCGGCTTCTGGGGTTTGACGCCCAGCATACGCCGGAAAAGGTCAACGACTGGCTGATGTCCCGCTATTATCACGATCCCGTACGCAAATGAACAGACTTCCCCCACGGACGGAGCAATCCGTCCGGACCCCAACTGAAAGGACTCAGGCATAACAATGCATTGGATCGACTGGCTTATCGTATGTATCCCGCTGGCTTTTCTGACAGGGCTGGCCGTATATTCCGGCAGATTCGCGCGCGGCGTTGTCGATTTCCTGGCGGCCGGCCGCGTGGCCGGGCGTTACGTGATTTCCGTAGGCGACCTCGCCGCCGGACTTTCCGTCATCACCCTCGTCGCCGGAACCGAACGCAATTACCAGACCGGATTCGGCATCAGCTTCTGGAACAATATAATCGCTCCCGTCGGTATCATTCTGGCACTGACCGGATACTGTACCTACCGCTGGCGGGAGACACGATGTCTTTCAAAGGGACAGTTCATCGAGTTGCGTTACGGCAGCAAATCTTTCCGCATCGTCACCGCGTTCATCAGCACTGTTTCCGAAATGATTTCCAACGCCATCGGCCCCGCCATTGCCGCCAATTTCTTCATCTACTATCTCGGACTGCCCCACAAAATCATGATCGGCGGAATCAATCTGCCCTGCTATGCGATCATCGTCGTCATGAGCCTTTCCATGGCACTGCTTTTCATCTGGCCCGGCGGACGGATTTCCCTCCTGATCACGGATTGTTTCCAGGGACTCCTCTCATATCCGATTTTCGTGATCGTGGTCGGTTTCATCATCCTCAAGTTTTCCTGGGACATCGACATCTCTCCGGTCCTGTGGGACCGCGCGCCCCAGCAAAGTTTCATGGATCCTTACGATGTGGCCCAGCTGCGCGACTTCAATCTTTTTGCCCTGGTGGTGACGCTGATGAGCAATATCATGAACCGCGCCAGTTGGATCGGAAATGATTCAAGCAACTCCGGGCGCACCCCGCATGAACAGAAAATGGCCGGCATTCTGGGCTCATGGCGCAACGGTTTTGCCACGATGATGATGCTCCTGATCGCCATAGTGGTGATCATTTTCATGAACAGCGGTAACTTTTCCTCTTTCAACGACAACAACCATTTCGGGGTCACCAACAACCAGATGCGCAAATTCCTTTCCCTCCGAGTGGTCAATGAAGTTGTCCATGACGGGAAGCTGTGTGAAAAAATCTGTACGGATATCCTCGCGATTCCGGACGTCGGTCATCGGATCGGAGGCGATCAGCCCCTGTCGCAAAACAGAAACCTCGACACCCGATATTTTGATGTCGTCCGCAGTTCTCTGGGGGATTCGCCCGACGGACGTTTTCAGTTTCAGCAGTTCCGCACACTTTATCAGCAGATGATGATGCCCTCCGTCCTCGGCAGGATCTTTCCCGTTGGAATGCTCGGATTGTTCTGTCTGCTGATGATCATGCTCCTCGTTTCTACGGACAATACACGTATTTTCAACGCCGCCGGATGCATCGTGCAGGATATGATTCTGCCGTTCTATAAACACCATCTCTCTCCGAAAAAACATCTCCTGCTCCTTCGCATGACCTCGCTTGGCGTAACCCTGTTTTTCCTCGTCGTGGCGCTCTTCTTCGCCCAAATGGACTATATCAATATGTTTACGACCATCATGGCCGCGCTCTGGCTGGGCGGCGCCGGACCGATCATGGTTTTCGGGTTATACACACGTTTCGGCAACCTGACCGGCGCATGGTGTTCCATTATTTTCGGTTCCGGGACTTCCCTGCTGGGACTCCTTTTCCAGCGTAACTGGGCCCTGTTCATCTATCCGTGGCTGGAACAGAACGAATGGATCGGCCCTCTCGATAGCTTCCTGTCAACCGTCAGTTCTCCGCTGAATCCGTGGGTCAGCTGGCGTATGGATCCCGTGAAATTTCCCATCAACTCCTATGAGATATTCTTTATTTCCATGACGCTTGCCATCGGAAGTTATGTCATCGGGTCCTGGCTGACTTACAAACCCTATGACCTGGACAAACTTCTCCATCGCGGAAAATACAGCGACGGGGAAAGTCTTCCGCAGGATCCCCTGACATGGCGAAATGCTTTCTTCAAACTCATCGGGATCACACCCGAATACTCCCGTTCCGACCGCTTCGTCGCCTGGCTGGTTTTCAGCTGTACCTTCATCTACCAGTTGCTTTTTACCTTCATCGCGGTGGTGGTCTGGAACTTTTTCGATCCCTGGTCGCGAAGATGGTGGGATATCTACTTCTTCATCGTGTTTCTGATCATCCCCGGCATCATTGGAATTATCTCGACTTTCTGGTTCACGATCGGCGGTGCAAGAGACACCGTGCGGCTTTTTCGCGATCTGGCCCTGCGGGTGGACGATCCGATGGACAATGGGCAAGTGGAGAAAAAAAAGGCCGATCCGAAATGAAGCGGATTTTTGAACGGATGTACGGACATTTCCGGAAAGCCTGTTCCCGTGAAGCTTTGGAAGTTGCATTTCAAAAGGATACAGTCCAAAATCCACTCATGACATCAAAACTGCGTGGCCGATCAGGAAAGCTCATTCGGACTGATTGAAAGATATTTTCAGCGGACATTCGGCACGGCACCTGAAAGAAATACCGAGCCAGCCGTGGGCGTCGGAGCGAAGCGGAGAGCAATTTTCGCCGTCTATCGTGATTTCATAACGGACATCGGGTTTCATTACGATACCCAAACCGGTAACTCCGTTGAAGAATGACGAATGTAATTCCAATGTCGCCCCGGATTCAGAAAACCGTATATCGGCAATCCGCAGATCATATCCGGTTTGGACTGACCCGAATTTGCGGTGCGCCCTATATATGGCGACAACGGGAGTGGTGAACCCCGAGAAACGCATATTGCCGGCGCCTCGGCCGGTATCGACGCGATATTGCTCCCAACAACACAGCGTTTCCGCATGATTTCGTTCGTACAACGCCAAGTAACATTCCGCCGCCTGACGCGCTGCTTCCATTTCGCCCAGCCCGATCAGTGCCTTCCAGAAAAAGTATTGCAGCGGCGGCCAGCTGGAACCGTTCGGATATCCCTCGGCGCGGTAATACGGGGAGTCCGAATCGATGATGGTGAAACCATTCGGAGTAAAATATTGAGCCATCAACGCCCGGACCATTCCGGCAAGACGTTCCCGCAGCACAGAACCAGAAAACAGCGGCAGATAATCATAAATCCAAGGAATTTCCAAAAGTTTCGCCTCGCAGGCCAACCGGTCCAGATAACAACCGTATTTATCGCTCCAGTACTTACTGTTCAACGTTTTTTCCATGGTGTCGATTTGAGTCGTGTATGCCTTTACATCCTCTGACAAGTCAAGTTCTTTCGCGAAAATCCGCATGATCTTCATACACCGCAGCGCATGGGAGGTCAAGCCGATACAGATAAGGCTTTTCTTTTCGTGATCCGGATTCACCGGCAAAGTTTTCCGGTAGTCCCATGCGAAAATTTCGCCTTTGGCATAGAACAGCGCCGGCGAATCGTCTGCGCCAGTACCACGGTTGGCCGATACCAGCCCATCGTAATCCTCGCCTGGCAACACATCGAAAACATGCGTCAGCAACCGTTTCATTTTGCCGTAATGCCGCCGGACACTTCCCGGGCTCCCCATTTCCCACAGCGCATAAATTGCGGTGATGATATAACTGCCGTGCTTGAAAGCGGCGTCGCTATCCGCCGGATCGGGCATCGACGCGATGATTTCTTCCGCATAGGCGGCATTCTCCGTTGCCAGCCCCACCGCCGTCATGCCGCAGTCCCAGATGAAAAAACGCCCCCACTGTCGTGCCGGCAAATGGCGGATCTCCATCGTTTCCGGCGCGGAAAACTTTCGCACATACTGGCGGTTATGAAGCGCCTCCCAATGCGCGTGCCTGTACGGCAGGTCTTGCCCGTCCACAGCCGCCGGGATGAATTTTTCCGGTGTTCCCGCACTCCCATCCGGCAGGAAATCGATGGCGGCATATATTGTGTTCCGAGCCCGGATATCGAGCCAGCAGGTACGCAGTTTCAGGCGCTTTTTGTAACGGTTCCTCGGATTGTCTTCATTCTCGACACATTCGGCGTTCAACGGAAAATTGATCCAGAAGTTGGAATCCCCAACCGCCGCATCCCGGAATAAGATTCCCTCTCCTTTAAGCTCAAATCCCAAGCCGTCGATACTCAAGCGACAATGCTCCGGTGAGACTTCGCAGGGATAGTCCTGTGACATTTCCAGTCCGCCGCAAGACGCGATATAGAAACTGAATTCCCACTGCCGCGCCTCGTCCGATGGATTCCGCAATTCCAATTCCAGGCGCATCCGTCCTTCTTCCGCGGCGGAAAATGCCGCCACTGCCATCACGTCATTGCCCATGGTCGGCAAATAAAGGAAACTCCACTGGCGCTTTTCCGGCTGGATATCCCATCCCAACACCCGCATTTCATGGTTATGTTCGAAACGCTCCACCCCCTTGACATATCCGTGAAACACGTCCAGTACCGGATGCGTCTTGTACTCCGGGTAATTCTGATTCATGACCATGATGAATTCGACGGCCGGCTTTTTCCCGTATTCCGGGATGAAAACCGCATTCCCGCCATAGGCGTTGGCAGACACCGGCGCCCAGATATTT
>CAZORN010000143.1:0-7609 GCA_964581935.1 uncultured Victivallales bacterium | reverse complement strand
CGAACTGTGCAATGAGCATGGGATCATGCAAGAGACGTATTAAAATGGCGGGACCTGAACTTTTTGCCTTCAGTTCGGCCGGGGACTGCCGAACCTACCCGAAACGCAGCAAAGCAGAAAAAGAGTTGAACTCAGAAATGATATTTACGATCCCCGGGAATGCAAATTGGCATTCATAGTCACTCGTCCTCGGGCAGGGGGCGGCCGCGTGTCGGGTTATGCTTGTTGAATGTGAACCGCGATGACTTCTGCGGCGTTTTCTTTGATGATGGGGAGACGAGTCCCGGCCTTCCGGATGGCTTTGGAACGGTCGGTCGTCTGCAGACGGACGCTCTTTCTATATCCGGAATTGCGCCGATTCCTGTCAGGGACCGTTCAATAGTTGCAATTGTCTTTTGAACGCGGTGTTTTGCGAAGCGAAATGGACGACAAGAAAGGAGCACGGGAAGATTACGAACAGGCGATCCAATTGAACACAAAATATACCGAGGCTTATGAAAAAAGTGGTGTTTTGCGAAATGAAAAAGACGACCAGCCATGAATTAAAAAAAATCCAAGGCAGGGGGACGCGATATTGTCATGTCCCCCTTGAAAAAAGGGGGACATGACAGACGGATGAAATCATTCAAAATTCAGGTTTTCTGAATTGCAAAACAATTCGCCGTTCAAACCATGCCCCGGAAATGCTTTTTCAGAACTGCGGGGTTAAATCCGCAGTCCGCCGTCGATTTCCAGAATCCTGCCATTCACAAAATCATTCGCGATAATGAAGCCGACGGTTTGCGATATTTCACTCATTTCTCCAAGGCGGCGCAACGGAATCTGTGCCGTAATTTTTTCCATTATCTCGGGTTTGATCGCGGCGACCATTTCCGTATTGACATACCCGGGCGCGATTGCCGCACAGCGGATTCCGTATCTGGCGAGTTCTTTGCTCCAGGTGACGGTCATGGCGTCGACTCCGGCCTTGGCCGCCGAATAGTTGGTCTGTCCGAAATTGCCGGCTCTGGAAACCGAAGAGATGTTGATGATCACGCCGCCGCCGTTGCGGGCCATAACCGCCGCCGCTTCTCTGGCGCAGAGGAATACCCCGGTCAGGTTCACATCAATCACGGCTTTGAAGTTCTCCAGCGGCATCGTCCGGATTTCATGCCCGTCCGCTTTGACCAGCAGACCGTCGCGGGTGATTCCGGCGTTATTCACCAGCACCTCCAGAGGTCCGGCGGCGGCGATTTCCGCGAACATGGCTTTAACGGAGGACTCGTCGGTCACGTTGCATACATGGAAGGCGACCGGAAGATCCCGGCATTCACTTTTCATGTTTTCAAGGGCGTCTTCGCTTACGTCGCAGACATGGACGCGCGCGCCGTTTCCGGCCAGGTCCAAGGCAATCCGCCTGCCCAGCCCCCGGCCCGCGCCCGTAACCAGACAATGTTTGTTCTGAATATTCATACGGTCTTTCCTGCGTGTGACTGAATTCAATATTGATAAAAACCCTGTCCGGTTTTTCTGCCTAATTTTCCGGCTTCGACCAGATCGGTGATCGATTTCGCGGGTTGATAGAACGGATCGTTCAGCGACTTGCTCATCGTTTCCAGAATGTTCCTGCAGACATCCAGTCCGATCAAATCGGCGACTTGCAGCGGTCCGGCGGGGTGCAGTGCGCCGAGACGCATTGCCGTATCAATGGCTTCCGGATCGGCCACTCCGTCCTTTACCAGTTTGGCCGCCTCGTTGATCAGCGGAAGCAGCAGGCGGTTGACAATGAATCCGGGCGAGTCTTTCACCGTAACGGCGGTTTTTTTGCACCGGGACAATATTTCTTTGACTTTTTCCAGAACGTCCGGATTCAAGCCGGGCACGGAAATCAATTCCACCAGTTCAAGTTTGGTCGGAGGATTGAAAAAATGTATCCCCATGAACCGTTCCGGATGCGAAAGCGTCTGCGCCAGTTCCGCGACGCTCAGCGAACTGGTGTTTGTGGCGATTACCGTATGCGTGTGCAGACAATTTTCGAGACGGGAGAAAAGAGTCTTTTTTGAGTCGAAATCTTCGATGATGGCCTCGATGACCAACGCGGCCTCCGCCAATTCCTCCAGTTCTTTCACCGGCTTGATCCTGCCGGTGACCGCTTCGGCTTCCATCGCGGACAGTTTGCCTTTTTCCACGCTTTTGTTCAGGCGGTTTCTGATGTTCGCATAGCCTTTGGCGGTAAATTCCTCCTTGACGTCCCAGATGAAAGTCCGGAAGCCGTTTTCCGCGAACATCTGAGCGATTCCGCCTCCCATTACGCCCGTGCCGATCACTCCGATCACTTCATTACTCATGTTTGCGCTCCTCTTATATGTTTTCCAGTAAAATGGCAAGTCCCATTCCTCCGCCGATACACAGCGAGGCGATTCCCAGCCCGGCGTTTTGCCGTTTCATCTGATGAATCAGCGACACCACGATTCTCGCTCCGCTGGCTCCAATCGGATGTCCGATGGCGATCGCGCCGCCGTTGACGTTCACTTTCGCCGGATCGATCCGCAATTCCTTCAGGACCGCCAGCGACTGCGCCGCAAAGGCCTCGTTCAATTCCCAGACGTCAATATCGGCGATGTTCATCTTCTGCCGTGCGAGGAGACGGTTCACCGCCCCCACCGGCCCCATTCCCATCAGTTCCGGCTCGCACCCGACGCACGCAATGTCTCTGATCCGCACGCATTTCGATCTGTCGGCGATGCCGCGGTCTCCGGCGAAAACCACGACAGTTGCGGCTCCGTCGTTGATTCCCGACGCATTGCCGGCCGTAACCGTGCCGTCGGGCTTGAATGCGGGCCGTAATTTAGACAAGGTTGCAAGGGTCGTATCGGGTCTGGGGTGTTCATCGTGTTCGACAACGAGTTCGCCTTTCCGCTGCCGGATGACAACCGGGACGATTTCGCCCGTGAAGATATCTTTCTGACGCGCCGCCGCATAGCGCTGCTGGCTTTCCAGAGCAAAGCTGTCCTGGGCTTCGCGGGTGATTCCATATTTGACGGCGACATTTTCGGCGGTGATGCCCATGTGGCATTGACCGAAAACATCCGTCAGGCCATCGCTGACGACCGTATCCCTGGCAACGCATTCGCCCAGTCTGGCGCCCTGTCGCAACGCCGGCAGAATGTAAGGCGCATTGCTCATGCTTTCGATTCCCCCGGCAAGGACGGTTTCCGCCTCTCCGAGCAGAACGGAACGTCGGGCCAGATCAATGGCTTTCAAGCCGGACCCGCAGACCTGATTGGCGGTAAAGGACGGAACCGTCTGCGGAATTCCGCAGACGATGGCAATCTGCCGGGCGGGATTTTGTCCCATTCCGGCCTGAAGCACATTTCCGATGATCACCTCGTTCACTTCGGCTGGATTGACGCCGGCTCTTCTCAAGCTTTCCGCGGCCGATACCTTGCCGAGCTCCACGGCGCCGACTCCTGCAAGCGAACCGTTCAAATCCCCGACGGGAGTCCTGACGGCTCCGCCGATCAATACTTCTTTCATCATTTTTTTCCCTTTCAATATATTCAGATTAAGCGAATACGGAAGAAGGCATGATCCGCAGGGCATCGCTGATTTCCGGTCGGAAGGCCATGTGGCTGAGGATATCTCTTTCGACATCGATTCCGGGCGCGATCTCGATCAATTTCAGGCCGTCGGCAGTCAATTCAAAAACCGCCCGTTCCGTGATGTACATGACCGTCTGATTCTTTTCTCTGGCGTAATTGCCGGAGAATGTGACATGCTCGACGTGATCGACAAATTTATTGATTTTTCCTTCCTGCTCGATGTTAAGCCTGCCGTCACGAAAACTGATCTCCAGCCCTCCGGCGGTGAACGTTCCGGCGAAGATGACTTTACGTGCGGTCTGGGTGATATTCATAAATCCACCCACTCCCGCCACCCTGCCTTTGAACTTGCTGACATTGACATTGCCTTCGCCGTCGCATTCCGCCAGTCCGAGGAAAGCCACATCCAGACCGCCTCCGTCATAGAAGTCGAACATGTAGGGTTGGTCGATGACGGCCTGGGGAAAACTGGATGCCCCGAAACTGAGTCCCGACGCCGGGACTCCGCCGATCGGGCCGGATTCAACCGTCATGGTCATTTCATCAAGTCTTCCCTCTTCTTTTGCGATTTGCGCAATTCCTTCCGGCAGACCTATCCCCAGATTGACGATTGCCCCGGACTTGATTTCCTGAAATGCCCGTTTGGAAATATAGCGGCGGGGACCGTCTTCCATGCGCGGCAGATTCAACTTCTGAATGTCCCCCTGCCGAACATAGTCCGGATTGAAGACTTCCGCATACGTCTGCATGTGATGCGCCTTGTCCGAAACGATCACCGCATCGACGTATATGCCGGGGATTTTGATTTTCTGGGGATCCCGCGAAAAATCTTCCGCAAAACGTTCAATCTCCACGATTACCTTGCCGCCGCAACTCCTGACCGCCTGGGCGATCGAAAGCGCTTCCGCCGTTATCACTTCGTTTTCAAAGGAGATATTGCCGAAAGAATCGCAGGAGGTTCCGCGCAGTAACCCGAAATGAATCGGAAAAGCCTTGTACAGCAGCCATTCCCTGCCGTCGATCCTCATCAGCTCCACCAGATCTTCTGTTGTCTTCGCATTGAGCTTGCCGCCGTCCTTTCTGGGATCGACAAATGTCTCCAGCCCGATGTGGGTGAGCCTTCCCGGATTCCCGGCGGCGATTTCGCGGAACAGATGGCTGATGACTCCCTGAGGAAAATTGTAGGCTTCGATCTTGTTCTCCAACGCCAGCCGGCCCATGGCGGGAGCCAGATTCCAGTGTCCCCCCACGACCCGCTTGAGCATTCCCTCGTGTCCGAAATGGTTCAGCCCTTTGGTTTTCCCGTCCCCCTGTCCCGCCGCATAGACGAGCGTAAGGTCACGGGGCAGGCCTTCCTTTAGAAAACGCTCCTCCAGGGCCGAAGTGAGCGTTTCCGGATGGGTGCATCCCACAAATCCGCCGGTGGCGACGGTAGCGCCGCTGGTTACCAGTGCCGCCGCTTCAAGCGGGGAAAGAACTTTGACTTTTCTCATTCCAGATCCCTTTTCCATAAAAATTACAGGCTAAACCATTCTATTCAGAATAATAGCAGGTTATATGCCAGATACTGAAATCCTATTTCAGGATTATGGCGGGGATTGAGCGGGAGGATTGTAAGGTATTTCCAATGCGGAGCTTACAGACTTATCGAAGCGAGGAAAAAAGTTTCCTGTTGCGATGAATTTTCATCAAAAAAAGAATGATTGTTTAAAGTGTGTTGAAATTCGAACGTTTTTAATATTTTTTTATAAAAAGTGTATTGAATTCAGGACACTATATGGATATATTTATATTAGAGTGTATCGAGATCAAAACATTTTGAGTTTGGCAAGGCGTTCATATAAATTGGAACGGCTGATATTCAAAAGCCTCGCCGCCTTTGCTTTTTTGCCTCCGGAAAGCTGCAACGCTTTCTCGATGGCGGATTTTTCCGTCCGCGCAAGGATTTCATTGATGGGGCCGATTTCGCCATACGCAATTTTTCCGTTGAGTTCTTCCGATAAATGTTCCGGACCGATGATCCCGCCTTTGCCGATGAGGTTGACAGCCCGTTCCAGAACGTTTTCCAGTTCCCGGATGTTGCCCGGCCATGAATGGCTTTTCAGCATCTGCATGGCCTGAGGCGATATGCCGCCGATGTATTTGTTTAACCGACTGCAGATTTTATTCAGCAGAGAGGCCCCCAGCAGCTCAATATCTTCCGGCCTTTCCCTCAGCGTCGGAATTCTGATGTTGACTACATTCAGCCGGTAAAAAAGATCTTCCCTGACTTTTCCAATGGACACCAGGTTTTCCATATCCCGATTGGTGGCGGCGATGATCCTTACATCGACGGCTTGCGAATATTGCGCCCCGATTTTTTCCACCTCTTTCTCCTGAAGGACCCGGAGCAGTTTTGCCTGCATGCCGAGCGGCATGTCTCCGATTTCATCCAGGAACAGCGTCCCGCCGTCGGCCAGCTCGAATTTGCCGGTCTTGCCGCCTTTTCTCGCGCCGGTGAAAGCGCCTTCCTCATAGCCGAACAATTCCGATTCCAGCAGTTCCGCCGGAATCGCGGCGCAGTTTATTTTGATGAAGGCATTGGCGGACCGGACGCTTCCCTGATGGATGGCGTGCGCGAACAGCTCTTTGCCGGTCCCGCTTTCGCCGACAAGCAGAACCGTCGAATCCGTCATGCTCGCTTTTTCGGCCATCGCCTTGGACAGCAGAATTTTATCGCTCTGCCCGATGATGTTCGAGAAAGAATATTTGGCATACCCGCCAATGTCGATTTTATTCTTGTAGACTTCCAGCTGCCGCTGGAGATTGAGGATGCGTTTATGCATCACTTTAAGTTCTTCTATGTTGCGGAAGAGAATCTTCCCGATGGCGCCCACAATTTTGCCATCCTTGATCAGAGGGATTCGCGTGGCAATCATGTAATGCCCGTGAATGGATTGCAGACGGGCGTCTTCCGCCTTGCCCGTTTTCAACACTTCCGGCAGCCTCGTATTTTCAATCACCGTTTCCACCGGCTTGCCGATGGCATCCTCCTGCGCGATTCCCAGGAAATCGGTGTAGGCCTTGCTGATGAGGGTAATGAGCCCGTGCTCGTCCACAATGACAATACCGTCGTAAGCCAGCTCAAGGAGCTTGCTTAAAATGTAGTTCTGGTCATAAACCGGACTTTTTCCAGCCATTCTTATGTTCTCCTGTTCAATAAATATGCCTCCTGTCAAGGGGAAATGCAAACGGCGGCTGCAATGACTCTTCTCAGGGCGCTTTCCATATCCGGACGACTTCTTTCGGGATCGTGAACATTTCTGCAAGGGAATGCTCCCGTTCATTCTATTCTGCCATGCAATAAAAGGGAACAAAAAATATCACAAGTGCCTCATCTCTCCTGACGGATCGCATTTTTACCATGCCCCATGAAGAAATAGTGTCACCGGTCATTGAAAATGCAGCACCCGCGATCTCTTCAGAATGCACCACTCCGGAACGATTTTTTACTTTACCCTGTCTTCTCTTTTTTGTCAAATGCGACTTGTGCAAAAGACTCTGTTTTACCGGAAGAAGCCTCATGCGCCGGAGTTTGTTTACATGTGTGCCTGGGCGTCTGGAAGCCGAAGCTTTTTCGACGCCTGCCGCTTTAATGGCGACAGTGGATTTTTACGGCCGGGATTAGAGGTGTTTTGGGACAGATTCTTGTTTTGGAATGAGCTCGAAGAGCATGCCGTCGCCTGCTGAAAAATCGATGCCGAGCTGATTTTCTTTGTTCGCTGTCAATGTCTGGGCCGGACCCCCGCGCGAAATTTCCTTCAGGCCGGAGAATTTCTGATTCAACGTGAAGATAAGGTGGGCAGATTTCATGAAATCACGATTAACCAGCATGACAAAACGCCTTCCGTCATGGTGGCTGAATTCTCCGATTACCATATCTCCGCCTTCCGCCTGTATTACAGCATCGTCGGGCCGGGGCAGTTCCCGGTAACGCTGATGCTTCGCCGGAGTCGGGATTAAGCGGGTTCCGGTGCAGTGAAGCTCCA
>CAZORN010000142.1:0-7668 GCA_964581935.1 uncultured Victivallales bacterium | reverse complement strand
ACCCTTTGATTTCGTCGCCTCGTTTCGTGCCCTGTTCCGTGCTCGAAACCTGAAGATTCTCATATTTATTGTCCATATAGCTTCCGGAATTCACCGTGCGGAAGTTTTCAGGCGGGCGTTTCGAGGGGGTCGCGATGAAAGCGATCGAATATTTCGCGGGTTTGGTCAAGGTCGAGTCCTTCGCAATGATGTTGAGGGCGACATCGACCACTTTTCCGGACTGCTTCAGCACCAGCGCCGCCGATACAATTTTTCCAGCAGGGGACAGTAGAGTTCAAAGATATCCTTGGACGGCATGGCACCCGGATATGGAATTTCACTTGTGCGCTTAATATTCCATTTCTTTGAAAACTTTTATTCCGGAACTTAATTCTGTTGCTGAAACGGACCATTTGCCGCGCAAATCGTTTCCTGCGGGAATAAATTTAATTTTACACAGTCCGTTTTCCGCTGCAAAATAACCGCTATATTCGTTAATTTTGCAGCCAGGATCCAGAATCGCCATCGATAAAGGCTGAACGCCGGGTACCAAATTGCCGTTTTTGTCGGTTATCGTAATGACCAATTCAGTTTCTTTCCCCGTTTCTAATTTTGGAGGCAAAATAAGATGAACCTTTTCAATTTCCTGCGGGTAAATTGCAAGGACTGTTCCCCATGCGGGTTTTAAATCGAGTGCTACAATTTTTTGCTGTCCTTTAGATATTACGTTAAGTTTACGACGGGACATCAAGTCATAGACGGCCGGATTCTTTGTGTTAAGAAAAACATTAACGGTTTGAGGCAAACCGGTTTCCATGACGGCGCGGTATTGTTTGCCGACATAGTCGCCGAAAGTGCGTTTGTCATTGACTACAAATACATACTCGGCCCCGTTCTTTTCAAGGACATTGAGAAATGCCGATGGAGAATCGCAGTCGGCAAAACGTTTTACCTTATCATTTAACAACTTGCGGATCGCATCCGTATTTTTCAACATGTCCTGATATGCGATATCCGCAGTAACCCCCTCCTTCTTTTTGATGCAGTAATAGGCGGAGTTGCAGCGTTTGGCCATATCCATATCGAACTTGATCGCTCCCGGGATAAGTTTTGCGAACGGTTCTTCACAGAGAACGGTTCCGCCGTTTTTTGCAAATTCGATAATTTTATTGAATACGCTTTGGGGCAAATGGGAAATATTATGCATAAACAGGATTTTATACTTGCTCAAGTCGCCACGCTGAATATTTTCATCGAAGATGATATCCGTTGGAATATGCGCCATCTGCAATGCCGCATAGTAGCCAAACCCTGAAGAATATCCGTAACCGCTCCATATCTGACTTCCGAAAAGCTGGCTTCCGAAAGATAAAAGCATGGCGCACTCGCGCGGCGCCCGTCTCAGCTGGCTGACTGTCGGCCAAAGCGGCTGCAAAACTTCTTTGGAAAAAAGCGCCAGCTTTTCATAGGTGTTATCCTGTTTATATTGAGGGGCTTGAGGCGGCATTAGATCGGCTATGCAATAATGCTCGATAACTGCCGGTATCCGGGAGAATGCCAGCCAGTCCGATTCGATAATAATATCAGTGGGTTGAACTCCCGCATAACGATCTTTTGCAGGACATATTTGATCGGCATACAGCCATAGCGAGGCTCCAAAATTGATTCCTTTCATTTTACTTTCGTCTTGAGACGCGTTAACCAGCGTTTCCGCCATGCCGAGGGTTTCACTGGCATCTGGATGCGGATAAAACCAAGAGCCTACCTGATCCAGTCCCTTATTTCGGTAGAATAGTGGCACATCCCGGAACGGGTCATGAGTGATTTCCGCATCAGGAAAATGTTTTTTAACAACATTTTTAATATCTTCATTTAAATAATTGTCGCCATATCCGCGTTGCCAGAACCATTTGAAAAATCGATACCATTCATTCGTATCCGGGAATACCCCGGGCACTCGAGCTTTGACTTCCGGCGGCACATGAATTAAGCGTCCGGCAGTGTTATCCTTATCTGTTTTCCTATTTTCAGGAACGGGCATATTGAAACCGAGTTCCTCTTCAACGCGTTTTCGACCGGCAGCGGAATAATCCGGTTCCGCGATGTTTTCATTTTCGCTGTTCAGCAGAAAACCGTTTATTGCGGGATATCCTTTCAGCATGCCGGCAAGTTCATCGATTTTTTGCAAAGTCCATTTGCGCTGGTCCGGATTCCAGGGATCAGGCGCGTTTCCCCTGCTTCCGTCATGCCGGGTTATTCTCGCATCGATCCCGGGGGCTCCGGCCCATAGGCAAGTATAGCCGATTTTTATGTCCTGTCCATATTTAACAGCCTGATCCAGCATACGGGCCAAAAAAGTCCTCTGCATACGAAAATCCTCGGCTGGATTTATTGTAATTGAAAGTCCGTTAAAGCCATGTTCATGAAGGCTTTTAAAAAAGGGTTCATCGGCACGGCCTCCCCAAGAATAAAACTTGTAACCGTCCTTGCGTTTTTCTGGCGCAAGGAAAACATAATAGTTACCACTATAAGAAGTGCCTTCAATGGTTGCAGTTAAATCATATTCGCCCGATTTCCATGATGCCGTTTGTAAAGAAAAAGGTTTTGTACATTCGTTACCGGGATTCAGCTCGGGAAACTGGATGTATTTACATTCGTCTATACCCTTGTTACCTCTAATCCTGATGACAGCCGGGGCTAATGTTTTTGTCGTATTATTTTGCAGGCACAAGTTAAAATGGATGATTTCTCCCCGATAGAAAGCATGCCGCAGGTCGCTGTTTTTAATATGGATCGCAACCGGTTCAAGTTTTACCGGTTGAATCGGACTGATGAAATCATGCAATGTTCTGACTTTTACGGATTTGACGCTGATTTTCCGTTCCTGTTCACCAACCGCAACTTTGCCGGAAAGAAAATCCCCGTCCATCGCGCTTAAGTAGAAATTGCCGTTGATCATTACGGCGATGATCCCTTTATAGAAATATATCTTAAAGTTCAAATCCCTGTTCTTTGCCGGAACCGGAAGCGGCTCCTCGCTGTCGTCGATCGAAGCCAGAATGCTTTTTCGCCCGTCTTTCATTTTGGCAATGGTCAGTTGGGTCATTCCAGAACCATAGCGCCGGTGAATGATCTCGTAGTGATTGTCAATATTGCGCCACCCAATTCCTATTAATATGCTCCCGGTGTTATCAAGGCAGCCGATGGTTGCGTTCAGACAATAGTTCTTCCAATCTTCTTGTCCGGAAATGCTCCAGATGCCTTTTTCGTTTTCTTTGTCCGAATGTTCGCAGTACGCGCCATTAAGCAAGAACCATTTCCCGTTCATCGGGGACCAGTCTTTCTCCGGTCCGGGAATTTTGAAATCACTGTCCAATAAAACTTCTTCCGAAGGTTTCTTGACAATTTCATCAGGGGTGATCTCTTCTCTATAGATTTTCAGGTCTCTGATGTTGCCGATGAAGCAGAACTTGCGATCAAAAGCGTAAGTTCCGATCTTCAGCGGATAAGGATTTTTGCGCGGCAACCCATCGCAGGCTGTTTCAGCCAGGAGTTTTCCGTTTAAGTATAATTTAAGTTTCCTGCCGTTGCCGGCAATGGTTACCCGGTTCCATGTGTCCGAGATATCGTACGGCAGAGGTGCGCTTACTTCGTAGTCCTTCGTTTGAGACTTAAACATAAAGCTCAGGAAGTCTTTCTTGCCCATCGGACTGTAAAGCAGTCTCAACTGCCAGCCGTTTACCGCAGAATCCGCGCCCTTGGTCAAAAGCTGCATTCGGGGAACATTATCGGATAAATTAGCCATGGGTTTGAACCATATTTGAATAGAAAACCCTTCCGATCGGGAGAAGTCGCCGTATTCACTGTCCGGGATGGTTGCAGATTTCTCCGCAGCAAAGAGAAGCGTACTTCGTTCCCCCTCTTCTTGCCACCGCGGATCTGCGGCATCTGTTTGAGGAGAATCTCCCAGCCAGCCATTATTTTTCTTGTCAGCGGAGTTTTTCAAAACCTGGCCTTGCCCTTCATTCATCTTCCATTCGGAGAAAGGTTTTGCATCGGCGGCTTGCAACATCGATACAGAGAAAAACATTGAAATTAAAATCGCAAATCCCGTCGGACAATGCCCCTTTTTGTTATTTTTTTTCGCTGTCACTCCACCATTTTTTGAAATCGCCATTTTCTATCTCCGTGCTTGAGCATGACCTGTTTGATTTTTGAAAACATCCATTTTCGATTTTTCCAACTTCCATTGTGGCGGAAAAAATCCATTTTTGAAGCCACTTCACCGGACTTGTCAGCCGCCTGAAGGACAACCGTCAGCGGCTAATTCCAACGCTCCCCTGTGCGAGTCCATTCATAAGGATTCTTAGAACATGGAGTTGGAGGAGACAATTTGAAGCGTTCAACATGCCCGTCAATGAACATGCAATTGACACTGCCTTGATGAAAAAGCCGGAACATTTCTCTGGATATGGAATCGCTGGCCATATCCTGACTCGAACAGAGACCGTAGTACCAGGGATTAGTTCCGTTGGGGTCAACCGCTGTTGCATGACGGTCCATCAGGGTTCTGAAAGAACTTGGTTGCCTGACCGTATTGAGCTTATATAATGGTAATGGCGACAGATCTCCGGTGGAAAAATATCGAAAAGCATTTGTATTAGGAGAATAGCTTACGTAGTATCCGGAGTTGGCAAACAGATTTGTGTCGGACGGACACCGATACACATCACGGCCGAGGGCATAGCCCTTTATACCTTTCAGATATTGCGCAAGGGTGTACGGCCAGCTGTTATAACCTATCACCGCGCGGACGTCATAGCCGCAAGGCATGTAGTCCGAATAGTCATTAATATAACAGTATGTTGCCAGTCCAACTTGTTTTAATTGCGAACGGCAGGCTATTATTTTTGATCTTTCCCTGGCTTTATTTAGCGCTGGAAGCAACAAGGCGGCAAGAATCGCAATGATGGCTACAACGACCAATAATTCGATAAGTGTAAAAGACGGTCTTCTCATTTTCTCCTCCTGAAGTTTTTATTTAAATTAAAGAAATGAAAGTTTTTGAGTTCCCCGGATTCATTTCTTGCCATATTCCCTCCAGCGTTTTAAGATTGTTTCCGCCGCTTGTTTCGAATTCAACCGGCCATGCATCAAAGCATATAGAACATCTCTTATGTCATAAACCAGAAAATTATATTGCCGGGAAAAAAGCTGATTGCGCGGACCAGAGAAAGGACTGCGTCTGAGATATTCGTAAATATTCTCGGAATCCGTGTTTTCAAACAGACCGGAAAACAGGGTTACTGCCTTTTTCAAACACGGTGAATCCCACATTTGGGTTACGATTAGTTTTTGCGCGGGTTCGGAAATCATGAAGTCAATGAAATCGAAAGCTGCTTTTTTGCCGGCTGAATTCTTGTATACTCCCAAATATATCGCACCGCGGCATACAACATTCCCTTCGTCCGGCATGAAAAACATCGCTCCCATATCAAACGGAATATTGGGGGCACAGTAAAATAGCGGAAAACCGGGAGCGAAAAGAAGCTCTCCCTTAAAAAATCTATCCACTATCTCAAGGTTGTATTCCTGCTCACAAACAAACATTTCAGGTCTTCCGCTGAATTTTTCAAACAATTCAAGCCGTTCCTCCAAAAAAGCTGTTTCAAGATCAGGAATGCCGGCTTTAAGTCCTTTCAGGATAAAATAGTCCCATAAATGTCCCCCGGCGCAGGCTCCTTTCGGCATTTTTTCAGCCGCTTCCATGTGGAGCTCCAGCATTTCTCCCCGGCGTAAACGTTCTGGAATATTTGCTATTCCCAGACTAGCTGCTAAAGTTTTATTCCAAAGAATCAGCAAGGGAGAACTCTTGATTGGAACCGATACGTTGAACTTCGCATTGAAATCCTTGAATATATATTCGTCGGAGTTCAATTTTTTAAGGAAGGAGCGGGGAAGTGGTTCCAGGAGCTCTTCAAAAACCTTGTCTCGGCTTTGCAACATTATAATATCGAAACCATTTTCAACGATATATCGGGGAAAGTCCGTGTACGAGATGTTTTGCGGCAACTCTTTCAGGACAACAGGAGCTGAAGGGCGTCCCCCATTATACATTTTAACAGCTTCCTTCCAAAATGCACGCTGCTGAGGAAAAGTTTCAAAACTTATGAAACTTAATTCTGCCATGGAATTTGCGCGCATATTCATCCAGTGCTCCATCTGTATCGGATGAAAATTGTCAAAAGAAAAGTTTTCACTTTTTGCGATAAAAGTCCCCCTGGCTCCTTTGCGCACAATTTTTCCCTGTTCAAAAAGATAATTCAGGACTCTCCGTACCGTTACCCGGGAGATATTCAGTTCCGCAGCCAATTTACGCTCAGGCGGCAGCCTGGTTCCCGCCGGACAACGGCAAATGGAATCGGCCAATTGCCGCAGCAACTGTTTTGTTAAGGTTTCTCCATTATGCCGATTTAATTTTAAGTTTTGTTCAACGTCGAGTTCCAACATTGTTTCTTCCAATACTTGGTATTATAATTGTTAATACCAAATAATATACATCAATAGTTTTAAAAAACAAGAACATATTCTGAAAATATTTGCTTTTTAAAATTATGATCTTAATTTTCATATGTAAAATCTCTTTAGGTTTTCTGGTGCGGTTTCCCATTCAATTTAATTTAAGTTTCATTCAACAGTCCGGTTCCAGAATTCCATTTTCCAATAATTGGTATTATTTTTTTGATACCAAGATATATGCAGTCCATCGCGGAAAACAGTTGTCGTTTTCATGTGTGCCGTCTGTCAGAAATTGAGTCTTGGAAAAACAAGGGTTCCCGGAAAAGTTTTGACACGATGATTTCATCAAAAGGTGGTTGTCATTCTTCCATACGAGGTTCACGGCTACAGCGACAGCAAGAATCTTGTGATTTATAACGTCGCGTTCAATCCGGACCTGATTTCAGCGGAATTGCCGGAGCTTTCCCGGCTGAGTTCCTGGAAAACCCTTTTCGATCCGCATCCGCGCAAATTCCGGAACCGTGTGCATCTCCTCCCGTTCCAGCGGTCCGGAGCGGAACACTGCCTCAAAAAAGCAATCCTCGCTCTTTCCATGCAGCATCCGTTCTATCGCCTCAACGCAAACCCCCTGCTGTTGGAGTTTCTCCTCATCGCGGCCAATGGGGAAGCCGTCGAACGGAAAGCGGACGTCGATTCGATCAACACCCGTCTTTTCGAGTCGCTGGAAGAACTGGAGGCGAGTCCGGAAAAACCGTTCCGGCTGGCGAAAATCGCACGGAACACCGGAATGAGTGTTTCCGGTTACACTAAAAAAATCAGGGAGACCACCGGACTTTCTCCGCTGGACTACTGCATCAATCTCCGGATCGAACAAGCCCGGAAACGGCTGATCGAGACAGACGCCTCGATCTCTGAAATCGCATTCCAGACCGGCTTCTGCGACAGCAATTACCTCATCAAGCTGTTCCGGCGTCGGCACGGCATCACGCCCGCGCGCTACCGGCGGCTGATCGCATCTCCCTGAAAACGGCTTTCTGCCGCATCAAAAGCCGTGCTGGAGAACCACGGTCTCGCGCGGAGGAATCCGGCAGAGCGAAAGAGTTTCGCCGCTCCGCTTTTCCATGGCGGGGAACGGCAGATGGAATTCGATCGGCTCCTCCGTCAGGTTCT
>CAZORN010000141.1:0-7669 GCA_964581935.1 uncultured Victivallales bacterium | reverse complement strand
AATTTCGTGCGTGAAAGAACTATGATTTATAGCACAAACCGTCGAAGAGGCAAAAGAAAGAGATATTTTGCGGGACAAAAAGGTACAAAACGTTCAAAACAAACGACTTGGATGTGGGATGAAAGTGGTGGAACCGGCCGGGCTCGAACCAGCGACCCGGTGATTATGAGTCACCTGCTCTAACCGACTGAGCTACGGTTCCATATCGAGCTGAATGCCTTATATTATACACGGCTTTTCCGAAATCGCAAGCAGCGGATTCATTTTTTCGGAAAATTCAATTCGAGGAAGAACGTGTACATTCGGAAATATGTTTTGCCGCGAAGCCGCGGAGGCGCATACAGGTGTAACACAGGTTTGCGCGGAACCATCCCCAGTCATTTTCAAGCAGGGCGCTTCGGACTTCCTGCACCGTCAGGAGGCGGTGTTTCGGGCTGACGCCGCCCAGTGCGAAGTTTGTAAAAACGGTGTCCAGATGATGGAACACAGCGCCGGATTTTTTTTGCTTTGAGAAAAAAGTTCAGGTCGGCGCAGATTTTGTATGTGGAATCGAAGGGGCCGAGCTTCTCGAAGAGTTCGCGTCGGATGAATGAGGCGGGATGGAAAATCCGGGCACCGCCGAATGACGCGGGAGGAGCGGGGGGGCGCAATTCGCGTCCGTTTACCCTCAGATTGCCATGGATAATCATTGCTTCGGGATATTCCCGGAAGGCGCGGATCACTTTTGAAAACGTATCGGGGGAATAAAAGTCGTCGGCATTGAGACATGCAAGAATGTCGCCGGAGGCCAGCCGGACTCCTTTGTTCATGGCGTCATAGATACCGTGATCGTATTCGGAAAGGACTTTCAGGGAAGGATTGTGTTCTTGTGCAAGGAGAAGCGTACGGTCTTTTGAACAGTTGTATGCTCGAAATCGGCATTATTCTGGGAAGCGACGCTGTCCACGCATTTCGCGATGGAATTTTCGGCATTGAAAACAGCCGTGCCGACAGAGATTTTCATGGTTGCATATCCTTTGTGAAACGATACTGTGTTTTGGTTCAAAGTCAAGTGAGGAATTGCTTGATTTACTACAGTATGCGATACTTCAGAAACAGGAAAGACCGGTGGAAAATGGGCGAAATACCGGTTTTTCTGATCGCGTTCAACCGTCCGGAAACCACCCGGAAAGTGTTCGATGCGATCCGCGCATACCGTCCCCGGAAATTGTTCGTGGCGGCGGACGGACCGCGTCCCGGATCGGAGTCCGACGTCTTCCGTTGCTCTCAAGTTCGCGAGCTGGTCCGGAATGTGACTGGCCTTGCGAAACGGAATACCTTCTCCGGGAAGAGAATCTTGGGTGCCGAGAGGCTCCGGCTCAGGCGATCACCTGGTTTTTCGAGCACGTTGAGGAGGGGATCATTCTGGAGGACGACTGCCTCCCTTTGCCGGATTTCGAGGAGTTCAAACGTTCCGGACAAATCAGTTCGCTGCTGTCCAGATATCCATATATGCAATGGAGGTTCACCCGGATTTTCCAGAAATACCATCAGCGCGCGCCGTGGTTTTCCGATGTCTGGGACTGGATGTGGTTCTATGCGATCCTGAAGAACGGCGGTCTCTGCGTTCTGCCGAATTATAACATGATTCCGAATATCGGAAGCATGCAGGCCACCCACACGATGCATTCGGAGACGGACGCCCGGAAGTTCGAGGTTTTGCCGGACACGCTGAAACATCCTCCGCGCAAGAGCGTGAACGAATTCAACGACCAGCGGATTTTCCGTCTGATCTACAACGGCGACTGGAAGGATTCCGTCCGCTACGGACTTTCGAGGTTTACCTTCAAGGACTGGATGTGACCATGAAGGTGATCCACGTATGCACCTTTCCTGGCGGCGGAAACGGTAAGCAGTCCCATCAAGGGGATGAAACTTTTAAAACAGGCGTTGCAATTCCTTGCCGGGAAAATCCCGTCGGAGAACTCCGCCTGATCTGTTTCGGTCAGGGGGACTCGGAATTTTTCCGTACGGATATGCCGTTTCCGTGTTCCTTCGCGGGTGTGGTGCGGGAGGAATCCGAAATGGCGGAACTCTACAGCGCGGCGGATGCGTTCGTGACCCCGAGTCTGGAGGACAACTACCCGAACACCTGTGCCGAATCCCTTGCGTGCGGGACTCCGGTTGCGGCATTCCGGACCGCGGGGCTTTCCGAGCTGGCGATTCCCGGCGAAATGGGTGCGCTGGCCGAAGCTTTCGAGCCGGAAAGTCTGGCCGGGGCGATTTTGGCTGTTCTGCGGGACAGGCAGAAACTCAGACCATTCGCGCGCCGGTATGCGGAACTCAACAACTCACCGGAGAAAGCGGCGGAAGCCTATCTGCGCGTCTATGAACGTGCGCTGGGATAAGCGTCACTTCTTCGTGGTCGGTTCGAGCGCTTTTCTGAATTCCGGATTTTTAAAGAGGTTCTGTATTACCGGAAGCATGTTTTCGGCGGAGAAGAAAGGATACATTTCCACCGATTCCACTGTTTTTCTGGAGAAAGCCTGGAAGTATCGGGGCGTATCATAGGTCAGCTGCCCGTTGATCCCCAGCGAGCCGGGCTTGCGGACCATTACGATCAGTTGATACGTCAGGACGATTCCGTCTTTTCCCTGGAGGAAGGTGTAGGCAATGTAGAGTGGCTGGACGATATGATCCGCCTGAAGTTCCCTCATGGAGATCGGCGCCCTGTTGAAGACGGTATTCGAGTAGCCGTTTTTCAGGAATTCCTCATAGAGGAGGCGGTCGCATTCCGGCACGATCATCGGATGGGGATAGATCATGCACACCGCGGAGGTGTCGATTTTCTCCTTGAGCTCCGAATAGGCGGGGATCTCTTTCGGGATATAATATGTATGGGTGCAAGCCCCGGTGATCAGAAGAACGGCGAATACCGCGGGGAGTGAAATCCATTTTGTTTTCATAATCATTCCTTTACCGTCGATTGGATCATGAAGTCGCGGGCTTTGCCGAGGGCGTCCTGCGTGATCGCAGGAATCAGGCTCCCTTGCGAGGAAAGGATGCTCTGCACCTGTCCGGCGCTGATTTCATACTGCATCGGAGAACCCGAGGTTGCGGCGGAGAAGGCGGCAAGGGCCTGAAGCTGCATGCTTTGCCGGAATATTTCGGGGGAGATGGTGGCTGCTCCCTTGTCCATCTGGATATGGATCACGTTCAGGGGGACGTCTCCGCGGATATCGACCTCATAATTGCGGGTGATGACCTTGTCCGCCAGCAGATACCCCCCGACGGAAATGCACTGGCGTCCGGGCGGGAGCTTGAGCGGAAGAATTACGAGCTCGCCGGGAAGGTTTTTCCAGTGCCGGATGTCTGCCTCCGGGTTGATGCACCACGCGACGATATAGCCGACGGTTCCGACCGCCATGCAGGTTCCGCCGGCGATCACCATATACTGATCGCCTGTCTGGAGAAGGACCACCCCGGTTGCAAAGAGAGCCGTGGAGGTCACGTTGATGAAGAGCTTCCAGAAGGCCTTTTCCTTAAGAACGTCGTTCATCATGCGGTTGCCTCGCGTGAGGGCCTGGAAATTGATGTCGGCCAGATAGCGCGGGAAGAGGAAGTTCTGCGCCGGGTTTCCATATGTCAGGACGAGGGCGTCGAGAGTCATGGTTCCTCCGACGATCTGGCGGTCTTCCTTGTATTCGCCCTGCTGGATCATGGTGGGAGGCGTCCCGGCCCAGAGGACGAGGATGGTATTGCAGTCCTTCAGGAAGGGATCGAAAGAGGTTCCCGAGACGTTCGGATGGCCGTCCTGAGTCGCGGGAAGTTTGACATTGCGGTTGGCGAGTGCCTGGATGGCCTGTTTCTGGAACCGCATGGCTTCCTGGAAATTCCCCATGCGCTGATGGCACATGGCGCCGATATACAAGAGCAGCGCATAGTCCGAAGTGAATGCTCCTTTTTCGGTGTCGGCGTCGAATAGAAGCCCGCTTTTGACGCAGGCGAGGGCGCTTTCGGGATCGCCCTTGCGGAGGAAGGAGAGGGCCAGAAACGCATGAAGCGTGCAGCGTTCGTAAGGATCGCCTTTGAAGACCTTGTTCTGTTCCCCGTGCCAGAGACTGGTTGCCTTGTCCTCCAGCTGTTTGTCGGTCACGAAGTCGAGGTCGTTCTTGAGCTTGAGCATCAGGTCGTGGGCTTCGTCGTATTTCCCCTGAAGGAGGAGAATGGAGACTTTCTCATACCGGTAAAGCGGCTGGCTGACCGTGCGTTCGCGTCCGAGTTCGGTGAAAACCTTGTCCGCCTCCTGATACTGGCCGTTCTGGAACATCTGGCTGCCTTTTTCGGCGGTGATTTCCATCGCTTTGAGTTCAGGCTCGCTTTTCTTTACGAAGTCGCCTTCATAAGCGCAGCCGGCCGTGAGAAGAACGGCGGCGACGCAAAGAAGGCCCGAAAAGTGCGCATGAGAGAAACTCCCCATTCCGATGTCCCCCGTGAATTATTCAGAGATGAAAATCTGACAGCTCTGCGCCCTTACATCGGGGCAGACCGCCTTGAAGTTGAATGTGTCGCCCAGCCGGATGTGGACAACCTGACGGTTGGTGGAATAGAGCGGAGGACCGTAACTCTTTCCGAGGCGGGTTCCTTCATAGAAGTCGGCGCGGACGTAGAGCGTGACGTATTCGGGAGATCTGTCCATGAAGTTGTACCAGCTGGTTCCCCCCTTGTAGCGGATTCCGACCTCGATGCCGGTCTGTCCTGCCTGATTGCGGGTCAGACGGTCGTAAGAGATGTCGAGATATTCTCCGATGGAGTGCGACCCGAAGAAAATGAAATATTTTTCAGGACGGGCGATGATGACCGTCCCTTCCTCTTCGATTTTGGCGCGGTCGGCGCCAGTGGCGTTCTGGGTTGCGCGGCAGGCGGAGAGGGAAAGAACGGTCAGCGCGACAAACGCGCCGAGAAGCAATATTTTAAGTGAGGCTTTCATGAAAAACTCCTTGTTTCAACAATGGTGGACGGCGGTTATTGATAGACGATTCCCTCGTCCGTAACGCGCTTGACTTCGTAGGAACCTTCCCAGACCATTTCGTTGGTTTCGGGATCGACCATGTTCACCGTAATCAGGAGATAATCGGAAGCGGCGCCGCGGCGGCGCTGGGAAAGGGCGCTGATTTCTCCGGAAAGGATGAAGTTCGCCTTGTCGCTGTTGTCGGTGATCTGACGGTCGAGCAGGAACATCTTTTCAAAGACCGCCACCTTGGTGTCGGGTTTCACCAGCATGACGTTGAAACGCTTGTTCACGTTCGGATCGGCGCGGAGGAGCGGGTTCTGCATCATGCGGACCAGCTCGGATTCACGCTGGATGGTCACATCGGCGCCGATCAGCGGGGAGGCGGTGTTGCTGGTGGCCGGGACACGACCGTCGGTCAGGTCGAGGGACTGTCCGCGCTTCACGCGGTCTTCGATTACCTGAACGTAGGTCATCAGGTTGATGATGCCTTCCACCCTCATGCTTTCAGGAACGAACTGTCCCGTCAGATAGTAGTCCGCGCCCTCAAGCGCGCCGGGCATCAGGAACTGGACTTTTCCACCCGCCGCGTTCACGATTTCCGAACGGAGCATGGCGGCAAAACTGTCCGCGTTCAAATTGACCAGATTGGTGTTGATGACCGGGATCACGGCGATCTTGATCGGGGTCGGGCTGGAGGCCACCCAGGGGAGTTTTGCGATTTCCGCGCCCAGGGCCTTCAGGTCCTGACGGACGATGTCCTGCTGGCGGAGCGTGAGAATTTTGCCGCGTTCGTTCTGGACGGTTGCGCTCTTGCTCAGGAAACGGACTCTCCCGGCTCCGAACGTGTTCAGTTCCGTACGGAGCCGGTTGGCGAAGATATCCTTATCGATCAGGAAACGGCTGTTGTTCTTGAAGTCGGCGATGAGAATCCGGGTCGGGGGAGGGCACTTGGCCACTTCCGGAACGGCGAGGATCGCCGGACACATTTTCGAGGCGACTGTACGGACATCGCCGCTGGTGATTGCGCCGCCCAGCGGATCCGAGTCGGGATCCACTTCGGTCGAAGGCATTACACGGGGTGAAGCGCAGCCGGCCGCGAAAAGAACGACGGCGGCCGTCAACATCAGGAACAACCATTTTTCACATTTGACAGACATTTCAATACCTCCCGGTTATTGTGTCGAAAAATTTACAATCAATATATATATCCATCCCGAAAAGTCAAATCAAAAGGCACATCGTGCGGAGGGCGTCAGGCGTTCAGCGTGAATAGGTCGTCTCCGTCCGACGGCTTTCCCTCCTGAATGAACGGCGCGAATTTCTGCCTCAGTTCCTCCAGTTTGTCCAGATAATATTCCACATTCTCGTCGCGCACGTTTCCATCGGCATCGGAAAGGAGCTTGGAGTTTTCCACAACGGCGACCTTCTTTTTGGTTCCCGTGATGTAAAAGGTGACCTGGTCGCCCTGTCGGTATTCGCGGCCGGAGCGCAGGACAAGTTCATACGCGGCGCTGCGGCGTCCGGTTCCGGCGGCGAGTTTGCGCTTGTAGGTTTCGGGCGAGTCGGCCAGCGTTTCGCTCTTGGACAGCTCGGAGAAGGGCAGGGCGTGCGAACGGATTGCTTCCGTGAACTCGGCGTGGATTTTGGATGCGGCGGGACCGTCGTGCCGCAGCAGGGCGCCGATGACCTGTTCCATGTAGCGGCGCTGGAACGGTTCGAGTCCGCGCGACTTCAGGGCGGCGCCGGTGATGGAGATTTCGCCGTTGGCGGAAAGCAGTGCGTAGTTTTTGCTCTTGTAGCAGAACATCGCCTGATAGGACTCGTCGAACTCCACCTCGATCCCGTGCGGCAGGACTTTTTCGAGGCGTTCTCCGACCTCCTGAAGGGTCCTGCCTTCCGAGAGCTGAAAATAGATGCCGTCGGTGTCCATTTCGATGATCTTGGCGGGCATTTTTTCGAGGGTGTCCAGCATGAGGGTCAGGATTTCGCGTCCTTTGGCGGTGACATTCTCGGCCATCTCATAATCGTTGAGGAACCCCTGCTCGAATCCGAGATAGCCGTAGAAGGAGTTGATCAGGATCTTGAAGGCCGACTGGAGGGCGTTGTAGTAGTCCTTCTTCTCCTGTGTGAAGGCGTTCTTGGCGGAGTCCTTGGCCTCCAGACGGAAGGAACGGAGCTTGGCAAGCAGTTCAGGGAAGATTTTGAGGGAATCCCGCGCCGGGACCCAGCCTTCGGAAAGGATGATGGAGGGATACAGGGAGCGGACGTCGCAATGGTCGATGCGGTCGAAAACGCCGGCGTCGAAGGCGCGGGTGAGGGCTCCGGAGAAAGGGCGTCCGCGTTCGGGCGAGGGCAGGGCGTGGCGGGCCTTCAGGTATTCGGCGGCGAAAAGGGCGTCGATTTTGGTCGCGTTGCCGCGGACGATTGCGTTCTGGTATCCGAGCGGCAGCAGCTGGGTCTGATAGAACCAGCTCGGGGAGAGGATCGAAGAAAGGGAACGGGTTTCGCGGACGTCATCCAGCGCGTAGCGGAGAAGATTGGCGCGGTCGTGCGTCCACGCTTCGGTGATTTTCGAGCCTTCGATATAGGTGCGTTCGGGCGCGGCGACGCCGAAATGCCTGGCCGCGTATTTGAGGTTGTAGCTGTCCAGATTCCGGTGGACGGCGTCATAGAAGA
>CAZORN010000140.1:0-7784 GCA_964581935.1 uncultured Victivallales bacterium | reverse complement strand
ACGTGACGCCTTTATCGGAGAGACAGGGCATCGAACGGTCCGTGCCGATCGCCACGTGGTCGGCTCCGAAGTGTTCGGCCACATAGACGATATGCTCGAGGAAGGAATCGATCATTCCCGTCCCGCGGTAGAACTGGGGAATCGCGCAGATGCCCACATAGCCGCCCGTCCTGACGATTTCCCGGATGACCTCATCGGTTTTTCCCCGGTAGTGTTTGCTGAGCGCTCCCGCGACCGTATGGCTTGCCACAACCGGCTTTTTAGAACATTGCGCGGCTTCCAGACTGGTCCGGAGTCCCGAATGCGCCACATCCGGAATGATCCCGACCCGGTTCATTTCCGCAATGACGGCGCGCCCCAGTTCGCTGAGGCCGCCGTCCGAGGGTTCGGCACAGCCGTCCCCGAGCAGATTCCGCCGGTTGTAGGTCAGGTGCATCATGCGGACGCCCAGCTGATAGAAGACCGTGAGGTAATACAGTGCGCTTTCCACGGAATAGATGGTGGAGGGGAGGGGAACGCCGTTCGTCGTCATGTAGACCGTATGTTTTCCCGCTTTTCTGGCGGCGGCGACATCGGCGGGAAAAACCGCGCGCGCCATCACGTCTTTCAGTTTGTCGCTCAGATATGTTTTCCGGGCGAGGCGTTTGATCAGACGTTCGATGTCGTTGCTTTCCTCCCCTGAATTCTGGAAAACGCAGTCGACTCCGGCCGCGTCGAAGGTCTCTTTGAATGCACGTTCCGCACCGGGATCGGCCAGGAAACGGAGCTGGTTTTCATTTTCCAGATGGTCGGAAATCTCATTTCTGTCCGCTCCGGCATCCGAGAGAGAGGAAATCCTGTTCAGGGCGTCCTGCGTCCATCCGACCGGAATGAATCCATAGGCGTCCCACACGAGGGCGTCGCGGTGGAGCTCAAGTCCGTGTTTCAGCTGCTGCGGGGTGGGCTTGAGGATGGAGAGTCCCAGTTCGCGGCATTCTTCGATATGGGGATTCATGAATATTTCCTTTTCTGTTGTTATTCCGGACGGATTTTCTTTCCTTCGACGGGAAAATCTTTCCGATCAATATAAAACCGCCTTCCGGCAAAGTCAAACGGAAAGGGGCGCTGCGGAGGCATCTTCAGTGGATGAACGGAAAAACTGCCGATGGTCCGGAGGGGGGCGGACGGACCGTCGGCAGTATCGAGTTTGCGTTGGGAAGACTCCGGATTCAGTTCACTGTGCGATGCCCGCGGCGGACTGGAGCGCATTCCGTTCATTTTTCGGGAAGCACATGAAAACATACGGTCTTTTGGCTTTTTCAGCACGGACAAGGAAGGAAAACAGAACGGTTTTTCCTGGTTCGATCTTCTGTTCAACGAATTTTTCCGAAAGAGTCAGGTTGTCTCCGTGAGCGGCAATTCCGATGATCTGGGGCTGCTTTCCGAAATAATATACTCGGACTCCCGCCGTGAAATCCTGTCCGGCGGGCATCTTTTTCGGAAGTCCGACGGACACGACCCGGATGAAATTGTCCATATCCGCGACGAGAGTTCTTTTCTCGCCGCTGATGATGGTCTCGTTGAAGGAGAGGCCGTTGGTGAAACGGAATTGATACGTTGCCGGACCGGGAAGCCGGAGCACTGTCCGGGGAGAGAGTTTCTGAAACTTCAGTATATCACGTTTCAGGAGAATGTCATGGACCGTGAGGGAAAGGTTCTCCGGGGCATTTCTGGTTTCCAGCGTGATTTCGGCATCGGCGGCCAGAATGTTCGCCGCGACCGCATAGGCGGCCTGCGTCTGGGTGTAGATTTCGTTGGAGGAATGATGCCGGTTGTAGGGGAGTCCCGGAATCCCGTCCCGGATGTCCGGATTGCTCATCATTCCCGGAATCCATCCGAGGGCGGATGACATGATGTCCCGCCGGAAGTTCGTTCCCGCGTCTGCGATGAAACTGCGTCCGGACGGATTTTCTCCGACATGGTAATTCAGGAAGGACGATGCTTTTTCCTGAAGCCGCGGTTCATTCAGGAATACGGCCAGCGTCTGGGTTTCCAGCGCGGCCGATCCGGTGATTCCCGAAAGGAACGAGTGGGGAATTCTGCCGTACAGTTTTTTCCCGTCTTCCGGCGAGGTTCCGATTTCCGCCTCGAATCCTTTGGCGTTCTTCCGTGTCGTGAGGAGCGGATACGGGATCTGGTAGGGGCGTGCGGTTGCCGAAGGATTCAGGAGGTAGAAATCGGCATGGATCCGGAGGGCGGCGTGAAGAGGGAAGAAAAGCTCTTCTTCCGGGAAATCGCGGATGAGGCGGATGAATGAGGCGCGGATGGCGTCGTTCTGGAAAAGCGTTGCGGTATCGGCCTTTTCACCGTCGCGGAAAAATCCGGTCAGGATGCCGTCCGGGGTTTCATAGAGGTTCCGTTCCTGCCTTGCCAGCAGTTGGTTCGCGAGAGCGAACGCCAGTTCCCGGTAGTAGGTTTTCCCGGTGGCGCGATAAAGGGCGACGGCGTTTTCAAGCCGAAGGGAAAGGGCGGCGTTGACCGTTGGATTGAAGAAACCGATTCCATTGGTTCGCAGTTCTTCGGCTGAACTGTCGCAGAGCAGGTCGAAATGTTTTTTCGACTTTGCCAGAACGGATTCCGCGAGGGGCTTGTCTTCCGGTTTGGCGGCAAGATACACCCAGACTCCGGCGGCGGTAAGCCCCCAGTGGCTGTCCATCAGGTCCGGATGGCAGATGTATGTGCCTTTCGCCACATGGATTACACGCTCGTCTCCGGTTCCGGGGATGTTGTCCGTCCAATAGTTGTTGACTTTGTAGAAGTTGCCTTCTGTGAAAAGACGCTGCATATTCTTGTCGGGATTGTTTTTCGGATACAGGGAATGGACGGTGTAGGGCAGTCCGGTTTCCTTGTCGAAAAGTTTGTCCAGCTGTTTCGCGCCCCAGAGCATTTCCTGATACAGTTCGGGCGTATTGAACTCATAGGCGGATGCCAGCGGACGGAGGATTGTTTTCATGGCCATGCTGTGATAGCCGCGAAGATCCGAGGCGTCGAACCAGCCGCCGGAAACGTCGACCGCCTGACGGTTGTCCGAACGGATACAGTCGTCCAGAAAGCAAGTCTTGTGGGCAGGCGTTTCGGTTCCGCTCCTCATGCAGTGCAGAAAATGACGGTTCTTCTCCGCCAGATTTTTCAGATGAGTGTATGAAATTTCAAAGGGAGCCGAAACCAGATTTCCGCTCCGGACTACATAGGTTCCGGGCGTGTTGAATGCCGAGAAGTCCGCGATCTTGAATTTTCCTGTCGGGAAACTCTGTTCGGAAAGAGAACCCGCAAAGACTTTTTTACCATTTTCCAGCAGAGCGAAATCCTTTGCGTCATTGAGCGGAGAGAGAATGGCTTTTTTGGAATAGCCCGGAGCGAATCCGGTTTGCGGCAGAATGATTTTTTCAGGAGAGGCATCCCAGCCGTATTCCGTGCCCGTCACGACTTTTTCGAGTGTGAAATCTTTGACGTAATAGCGGCTCCACCGGGCATCTCCCGGCAGAAGTCCGAAGACCTGGCGGGAAAAGACGGCTGTCTTGATTTTGCGTGCCTGTTCCGGAGTGTGGTTGCTCCAGCAGATCGATATCCGATTCCATTCGCGAGGGCGCAGCGGTCGGCATGCCTGTGTCCAGACGCCGCTTCCTCCGACCTCGAACCAGACCGCCGCCCGCTCCGGAACATCCGGGTAAATCAGACAGGAAAGCTGGTTGTATTCATTGAATTTTTCCGGGGGCAGGGGAAGGTTGAGAACGGCGGTTGTCAGCAGCGGATGAGTTCCATAGATATAAGGAAACATGGATTTATTCAGTCCGCCGTGATCCTCATTGTAGATCAGGGCGGTTTGCGCACCCGCTTTGCCGCCCGGTTCAAAACGGATCATTTTGGGGTTGCGGAAGACCCAGCTTTCCGCTTTGTCCGGACGGATCGCCGAATCGATTTTTTCCGAGTTGACGATCCGTTCCGAAGAAGAGGAAATTTCTTTTGCGCCAGCCATGCCGATGATTCCGATCGCTGTGAATGTGAAAAACATCGAATTCATTGGGCTCTCCCGTAGATTTCCTTGACCGTGCGTTCCGACGGTTTCCGGGCGGAGGCATGACCGTCGATGAACAGCCAGTTGCTGCTCCTGTTATGGTAGAATCCGAGGCGGGTGATGCCGGGAGCTTCCAGCGGGTTGCTGGAAAGCACATACGTGTTGGCGGCTGTTTCTGAGGCCGATCCCTCCGGTATGGCGGCATCCGCGAACCACATGGTGGAGGATGGTCTTTTGAAGGTGCCCAGTTTGTTGTGGACATTGTAGCCTAGGTCTGCGACGATATAATAATTGTAAAGGTAATTGGACGGATTGATTTTCATTTTGTTTTCAGCGGGACAGAACCAGACCGTTCTCCCGCCGGGGCCCTGAGAGCCGCCCGAATTGTAGAGAGCGGGACCTTTGTAATAGAGTTTCTGCATCACGTGCCACCAGACATTCGTTCCGTTCGGGTAAGGATAGATATAGGAAATCATCCAGTCCTGATATTCCAGACCGTATTGAGCCTGAAACAGCCCGATCTGTTTTTGATTGCCGGTGCACCGTATGGTTTTTGCGGTTTCTCTGGCCCGGTTCAGCGCAGGCAGAAGCATGCTCGCCAGAATTGCAATGATCGCGATTACGACAAGCAGCTCGATGAGTGTGAATTTTCTTTCATTCATTTCATTGTCCTTCTTGGATTTTCTGGGTTATGGTCATCTTGACAGTTCTTCAAATTTCACATTTTTGAGGAGAATCCCGGAATTTGCGTTACCGTCCGTATTTGCGAGGATGCCGATCCGCGCGAAACGGGTGCCTTTCCACCAGCTCGAGAAAGAAATGCCATGGGGTATTTCACCTTTGATGATTGCGGAAAATGTTTTCCAGTCCGTCGGAACCGGGAGATTTCCCGCCGCGGAATAGAGATAGGAGCTGCCATGTCGGTGTTCTCTGATTCCGGTTCCGGCCGGATAGTCCGCCGGAAGAGGGGCGGCCAACGTAATTTCCCAGACATTTCCTTTCTTTTCAATGCTCTTGATTCCAGGGGACAGGTTACGGTTGGGGAGGTCCCTGAAATCGGGCGACGTATTGAATGCCGCACAGAAAGTGCCGTTTTTCTGCCAGCGGGAGGCATCGGCCGCCAGAAGGGTCAGGGTTCCTTTTTTCGCCGCTTCCGAAAGAACGGTATCCGTCTCCGGCACAATGGTAACTTCTCCTGACTGTATCCGGACTTTCCGCTCATCGTAAGGAATGACGCCGAGATAAAAGCGGGAAGGCGCGGTTCCGGGCGCGGCTTTGAACATTCCGGAGAGCTTGTAGACTTTCGCCGGGTCGACCGGCGGCAGCGTCCTGCTCTGGAAATTTCCGCTTCCCCGGATTTCAAGGACTGTTTCTCCGTCGTGCGCGGTTTCCATGATCCGGGCATTTTTGCCGTTGACGTATGACCATGCGCCGGGCTGATTCAGGTTTTCCGCTTCGGGAGCGCCTGCGAGTCCGACAGACGTGAACAACAGCGCCGGAAGGATAAGTTTTTTCATGAACGGACTCTCTTTCCCGCATCAAATGCGGAGGACAATATTTTTTCGATGATTTCATCCTCGCTGCGCCCATTCAGACGGTCTGCCGCCAGTTCATGGAAAAAACCTTCAATGATGTCGTAGCGGGGATCGAAAAAGAACGGCAATTCCTTTCCGTGAGAGACATATTTTTCAAACTCGGAAAGAGGAACCTTCAGAAGTTCCGCCAGTACGGGATCCGCTTTTTTAAGCATCGGAATGCTTCCTTCGGCGGCCGCTTTCCGCTGAATGGTTTCGGACAGCATGAAGTTCAGGAATTTTTCGACTTCCCCTGTCCGCAGGGTTTTCCGGTGAATGCCGAAAAGATTGCAGTTCATCTGGGTGAAATGGTCTTTCACCGGTTTCGGAAGGAAGTTCTTCTGTTCGATTTCCGAATGGTTCAGCAGATAACGGAGCATTCCTCCGCTTCCGTTCGGAACCAGAAGGATATTCCCGTTCAGAAAATTTTCATAACTGAATGTTCCGGGAGATTCCGGCGAGGAGATGCTCAGGCGTTCTTTCTCACAGTCATGGCCGAAGAACAGACGGATCAGCTCCTTCAGATAGTTTCCGGACTGTTCCCGTGTGTAGCGGAGGGTAAAACCGAACGTTTCAAAAAGACCGCTGATGTGTTCCGTCAT
This sequence comes from uncultured Victivallales bacterium, assembly GCA_964581935.1. Classification (GTDB taxonomy): domain Bacteria; phylum Verrucomicrobiota; class Lentisphaeria; order Victivallales; family UBA1829; genus SIG94. The sequence goes on along the minus strand of CAZORN010000140.1, from coordinate 1,554 downwards.
GAAGGTGCCTCCGGGATACTTCAGCCGGACAAAATCACGCAGGTCCGAAGGAAACTTCGGACAGTCGAGGGAACGGAGAAGATTCCGGTTGCATGTCAGTATCCGGAAGCCCGCCGCAAACGGAACGGAGCAGGAAAGCATCTCCGGATAAGTGGAGCAGATTTGTGAAATCCGATAGGCCGGATTGTCGAAAAGCGCCCGGATTCCGGACGGTGGAGAGGCGAACATCGATGCGGTTTTCTCATTCCAGATCCGGGTGACCGGAAGCTGCATCAGGTCGTTGTCGGATTCGGCCAGATAGTGGATTGCCTTGGTATAACTGAACGGAGAGAGACTCGGCATCCATTCCAGTTTTACGGTACAGTTTTCCGCGGAATCATTGAATTCTTCCGCGACCTCATTCCAGAACGCGATCTGACGGGGCATATTCTCATACAGCAGAACCCTGAGCGTTTTCTTCGAAGAGATCGGCATGTTCATGGCAAAATTCAGCGGATGGATGTCCGCCAGCGAAAAACTTTTCCTTTTATGGACGAAAGTCCCTCTGGCAGTGCGGTTCAGCCGTTTGCTGTCGATCAGGGAAGACAGCGCCTTTGTCACGGTCCGGCGGTTCAACTTCAAAAAAGCGGCCAATTCCCGGTCACTCGGAAACAGCGAGTTGTCCGGCAGTGAATCGATGCAGCGAACCGCCCGCTCCTCCAGCTGTTTGTAGATCGGCACCGGCGACTTTGCATCAAGTCCGCTGAAATAATCTTCGATAATCCGTGTTGAATCCATTGCCGTCTCCTTTGGGATGCACCAGAGTGCACATGCTGGTATATTATACAATGGAGCCGTGGCGTTGTCAAGGGGGGAATCTGAAAAAAAAGATTTTTTCCGAAAAGTCGAATGACAACTCAGCCTTTGTAAATTCAATGTGGAAACAGGACCGGAAAGTTTCATCATCCGCTTTTGCGATGAAGCGCGCAGAGTCGGTTGAAAAGAATCGCGATGATGCTATTATATGTTCTTACGGCAAATCCCGCAGATGTGTCAGAACAGGCCGTTCTGTTTGTTTTCAACCACAGGAGTTTTTCCGATGATTCCTTTTATCGAGTCGGTCGCCCGGGAAGCGGGCAGAGAGGCAATGGAATATTTCAACAACATCAGGCCCAATACGGTTTCCGACAAGTCGACCACGCGCGACCTGGTTTCGACAGCGGACCGCGCGGTGGAGAAAAAGATCATCGGGCTGATCCGGCAGAAGTATCCGGACCATTGCATTTTCGGCGAAGAGAGCGGACATTCCGATACCGATTCGGAGTATTGCTGGGTCATCGACCCGATCGACGGCACCCAGTCGTTTGTGAAACATCATCCTTATTTTTCCATTTCGATCGCCCTCAAGAAGAACGGAAAAGCCATCGCCGGATGCGTGTATGCGCCCGCGCTCAATCTCCTTTTCTCCGCGGAGCAAGGGAAGGGGGCCTTTGAAAACGGCGAACCGATCCATCCGTCCTCCTGCACCACGATCGAGACGTCCGCCTGCTGCACGGGGTTCGCCTGTCTCCGCTC